>NZ_JBYTDS010000002.1:362746-377805 GCF_058791615.1 Bacillus sp. EB106-06-01-XG163 | reverse complement strand
GCCCGCACGTCATCGCTTTCCCGTCCTTCGATATAGGCGTAAAGCGCGGTTTCGCCGTGTTCGGTCCGGGCGGTGACTGCCGCCTCACGAATGCCGTCGATGCGCCGGATCGCCGCTTCGATCTCTCCCGGTTCAATCCGGTAGCCGCGGACTTTCACCTGTCCGTCTGAACGTCCGAGCCATTCGACTAGGCCCTCTTCTGTCCAGCGTGCGATATCGCCCGTCTGATACATGCGCTCTCCCGGATAAAACGGATCATCGAGAAAACGCTCCTCCGTCAGCTCGGGCCGGTTCAGATAGCCCCGGGCCACCCCTGTCCCCGCGATGTACAGCTCTCCTGCCACGCCCGCAGGCTGGATGGTTCCTCCGCTATCTAATACATACAGACGGGCACCCGGAACGGGTTTACCAATCGGAAGCCGCGTCCGTCCGCTGTCCCGTTTTCGGTCACAGACGTAAAACGCCGCATCAACCGTCGCTTCCGTCGGCCCGTAGCCGTGAATAAGCACGGTCTCCGGCAGAAGATCGGCAAACCGGGCAGCCGTAAGCGGTGAAAGAGCTTCCCCTCCGGCAAACACGCGTGTCAAGGTTCTGCCGAGGCGTGTTCTTGTTTCCTCAGGCTCTGTTTCCAGCGCGTCTAAAAAGCTGTTGACCATCGCCGGAATAAAATGCGCGGTCGTCACCTTTTCTGAGGCAAACGCTTCAATCATCCGCACAGGATCTTTCTCCCAGCCGGCAGGAAGCAGATACACGGAGGCGCCGGACATCGTCCACCAAAACAATTGCCAGATGGAAGCATCGAAAGAAAAGGATGATTTCATCACGATAATATCCTCTTCCGTCAACGGGAACTGCCCTTGCATGCCGGATAAAAAGGCGGTGGCCTGACGGTGTTCAACAGCCACTCCCTTCGGTGTTCCCGTCGAACCGGACGTATAAATGATATAAGCGAGCGAATCGCTATCCGCTTCTTCAGAGACAGCCCCTGTCTCCGTCTCGCCTGTCAGAGAAGAAAGAGACACTTCAAGCGTCTCGCCGGAAAAACCGGAAACGGATAACCCCGGCTGTGCAAGCAGGATACAAGCGCCGCAGTCATCGAGCATATAACGCAGCCTGTCCTCAGGATACTCCGGGTCAAGCGGCACGTAGGCGCCGCCCGCTTTTAACACGGCAAGCACTGAAACCACCATCTCCGGCGAGCGTTCAGCGAGCACGCCGACCATGCTTTCTTTGCGGACGCCTTTTTGTCGGAGCCAAACAGCGAGTCTGTCTGTGTACTGGTCAAGCTCGGCGTACGTCAGCATACCGCCCGGAAAACGAAGCGCCGGACGATGCGGCGAAAGCGCGGCACGGCGGGTGAACAGCCCGTGAAGCGTCGGAGCCGGCGGTTCAACCCCTTCTGTACGGTTAAACGAAGATAACACCCGTTTCTTTTCTTTTTCATCCGCCATATCAATATGCCGAATCAGCCGGTCTGGATTTCTAACGGCATTTTCAACGATCGTCAGCAAATGAGTTTGAATGCGTTTAATTGATGTTTCAGTAAATAAAGCGGATTGGTAATCAAAATTCAGCTCAATCAATCCCGTATCTGTCCGCTCCTTAATTAAAATGGAGAGCTCGTTTGCGGTATGTCCGCTGAAAAACATGGC
Source organism: Bacillus sp. EB106-06-01-XG163 (assembly GCF_058791615.1). Lineage (NCBI taxonomy): Bacteria > Bacillati > Bacillota > Bacilli > Caryophanales > Bacillaceae > Bacillus > Bacillus sp. EB106-06-01-XG163. Next base: position 376,153 of record NZ_JBYTDS010000002.1, on the reverse strand, counting down.
CGTTTCATAATCGAAACCGTCTGCCTTACGCCACTCAAGCGGCTGATACTGCATCGAAATACCGATGATATTTTGCAGGTCATGATGAGTCTGCCTTAATTCATTCACAAAAAGATTGTAAGGATATTTCTGGTGCCGCATAACAGACAGCTGCTCTTTTCCTACGCTGCGGACAAAGGACAGGAACTCTGCATCAGGATCTGCCGTCATTCTGATCGGCAGTGTGCTGACGAACATGCCGAGCATATCCTTTTCGAGCCTGGAGCCCCGGTTTCCGTAATAAGTGCCGATGGCAATATCCTTTTTAGCCGTCAGACGGCTGATGCATATGTATAACGAAGCCATAAACAGAGAGATGATGCTGATATTATTTTCTTTGCAAAAAAGCCGGATTGATTGTTCTAAGGAGTGAGAAAGAGTGATAGTATCTCTGGAAGCCGCAGTGCTTTGTCTAAGATGAGAGGTTCGTTCCGCCAGTGAAAGGTGTTCCGGAACGGTTCGGTATGTTTCAGTCCAAAATGAACGGTCTTTTTGAAAACGGGAAGACTGTAAGTATTGCTGTTCTTTTTCCATGTAGCTGAGATAGGAAGGTCTGTGGTGTTCAGTTAAATCCTCGCTCCGCATGATCTTTTGGTAGATATCAATGAGCTGGTTGCCGAGCAGGTTGAGCGAGATGCCGTCCATGATAATATGGTGAAATTTTGAGTAAAGCCAAACTTCTTCGTCTGACATGACAAGCAGAGTAAATTGATACAGAGGTGAATGAAACAGCTTGAACGGAACACGGGTCTGCGTGTCAATCCATGCGTCCCGCTCTGCCTGATCAGTATGAGTAAAATCAACAGTCTCTAGAGAAATCGGCCGATGCCCCGCAAGATACAGCTGGGGTTCTGATCCGTCCCCTTCTGTCAGTTGAAACCTGAGCGAATCATTTTGCGAGATAGAAAAATCTAAAGCATGGCGCAGTACGTCAAAATCGATGTCCCCCCTGAATTTGACGCATGCCGCGAGATTGCAGATACTTGTGCCCGGTTCGAGCAGCTCCGTAAACCACACTCTTCTTTGTGCGTGAGTTAAAGAATAAACAGTGTTCTCCAATGGAATCCCTCCGCTTCAATTTAAGAGGATAAGAAAGTGAAATAATTACAATTAAATTTCGACAGCATATGACTTAATCATCCATATAAGCATTATTTTAAAACATATTTTAGAAATCACAATAAAAAATTAAATTTTCTCTAACATTTTTTAGAATATAGTATATATTCCTCACTTCACTTCTTCATTTCTATAATCTTTATACCATGTAAAACGGTATGTATGCATACTGTAAACTGGTTCTTAAACACTATAATAAGGAATAAAATGTATAATTAATTGTGCTTTTAAAAAGGTTTTCCTCCCGAAAAGAAGTTTTATGTTAAAAAATGAATAATCGGTGAACATGTAAGAAAGCGGTATGTAAAAAAAAGGAAGGATATTGCCGATATTACTTTTTGAAAAGATTGATTCATAATCGCAATATAATGTTTTACAGACATCAAAAAAAGCCGAATCCTCTAAGGATTCGGCCCTTCTTATTGATTTGCCAGCACGACTGCGATTTTGTCTTCAATGTCTTTTCCGTCATCTTCGTCAAGCAGCCCGTTTTGAAGCACGGAAAAAATAAGCGTATCTCCTGTTTTTGTGTCTGCATAGCCGGCAATCGAACTGACTGATGTTAGTGACCCGGTTTTCGCTTTAATTTTGCCCTCTGCCGGAGTATTCTTCAGCCGGTTCCGAAGAGTGCCTCCCGTCATTCTGTCGCTTGCACCGGCGACAGGGAGCGAACGAAGGAAAGCCGGGTACCACTTTTCTTTCTGAACCGCATACAAAAGCTCTCCGATTTGACCGGCGGATACGCCGTTAATATGAGAAACGCCGGATCCGTCTCTTGCAATCAATTTATCCGGATTGAGCCCGAACGATTTGAGCTCCGATTTCATCACGTCCAAGCCCTTTTCCCAGCTGCCCTCCCCTTTTTTCACTTTTCCCATTTCCTTGATCAGAATTTCGGCGTGCCCGTTGTTGCTCAGTTTCATAAACGGGATCAATAATTCTGAAAGAGGCATGGATGTCCGTGATGTGACGAGCTGGGTGCGGTGCGGCATTCGCCCTGTTCTGATTTTCCCTTTTACAGTTATACCCTGTTTAGTAAGCGCTTGTTTCCATAAATCTAAAGCATAGGACGACGGATCCCACACTGCCGCCCATTCTCTTGCCTTTGCCGAGCCGGCAGGTATGGTTCCCTTTATCGTAATCACATTGCCGCCGTGCTCCCGTTCAACCGTCAATTCTTTCGCTTCATCAGAAGCGACGGTTTTCACTTCATTTTTCACACGAACGACGTCCGTATGGGGGGAAATCGAAATGCGCGGCTTTTTACCGGGCTGTTTTGCCGGGCTGATTTCCGCAATCACCGTTCCGGTATCATAATCCTCATTTGGGGAAGCGGTAAGAGCTGATACTTGCGCGCCATAATATTGGCCTTCATCACTCCACGGAAGATCAACTGAATACCTGGTATCGTCATACCACGAATCATCCCCGACCAGATCTCCTTTAATGACATGGATGCCTCTGGCTTTGACCTGTTTAGCCATCTTCTCAAAAGCAGAAGCCAATAGGGTCGGATCACCTTTTCCCCTGAGATAAAGGTTTCCGCGCAGCTGTTTTCCTTTCACGGCGCCGTCTGCCCGTACTTCTGTCTTAAAGGTGTAATCTTCTCCGAGAACGGAAAGCGCTGCAGATGCCGTCAGCAGCTTCATCAGTGATGCAGGCCTCAGCCGCATATCTTCCCGGCTGCCGAACAGCACCTCCCCTGTTTTTGCTGACCGGACACTGACGCCCGCTGAAACTCCCTTTAAAGCAGGTTCTTCATCCAGAATGTGTTCCAGCTCTTTTTGCAAAGTATTTTTTTGTTCAGCCGCCTTAGCCGCCTCATCAATATAAGGAACTGCGGCAATGACCAAAAGCAGAATCACCGCGCTCAAGCGTTTCACATATGTTTTCAATGTTATCCCGCCTCTTTCCTATTCTTCGTCATGCAAAATGGTGATCCTGGATGACGCAGCCGCTTCTTCGCCCGGTTTCAGAATCTGAAGCCCTGTCAGTGATGCAGGCTGATTCAGATTAAATGCATCTGTAACGGAAGTATAAGGCTCAAGACTGACAAACCCTTGCTTTCCGTCACCGTTATATACCACCCAATGCTTGAAAGACATGTCTGCTTGATACAGCACGGATAATTGCTCATCCGGATGATAAATAACAGCTTCGTTATTGCCGCCATTCCGTCCGGAAGAAAGAAAAACATCGTCAAACTGTTTATTTTTCAAAGACACCCCCTGACGGAACGCTTCTTTATCAGGCACATCCAATAAACGGCCCGTCGGCACGAAACGTTCATTTAATTCCCACATGCGGTCAGCCGTCAAAAATAGACGGGATCGCTCTTCATTGAAAACAAAAGTTGAATGATAGCCGAGCCCCCAAGGAAAAGCCTCCGTTCCCTTATTCATAATCAGCGCCCGCTGCGTAAACACATTGTCTTTTAATGTATAGGTCATCCGGACAATGACATCGTGCGGAAATTGTTTATGAACACGGGGAATCTTTGAAAGATCAATTTCTGTTTCGACTTTCATTCCATCCCCCTCTTCTTTCGCTGCCGTCGCTTTCCAATGCTGATTGTGAAGAAAGCCGTGAATATGATTATGTTTATCCTCTTCGTTTATCTCAAATTGATACGCGCGGCCGTCAAAACGAAACGTCCCATCCGTAATCCGGTTCGGCGGGAATAAAACGGGAATGCCGTACAGCATCGGTTTTTTGCGGAATTGCTCCGCAGTTTCCGGTTCTCTCAGAAGCCGCATACCGGTTCTTTTATCCCGAAGCGATATGACATTTGATCCCCACTCCGGCACAATGATGCATTCAGCCTGATCAGTCTCCGCTTTTATGGCTGAAGCCCCTAAATAAGTCGTATGTTCAATCGTCATAAGCACCTGCCCTTTCCTTGTTTTCTAGCATGTATAGGAATTCCATTTTCTAAACTCATTTTCCTTCTCTAAAAAAAACATCGCCCGTATGAACTGAGCGATGTGCGGTAAAACCTTATTGAATCAGCCGGGTAATCTGTTTTTTCTTCCATACAAACCGGTAATATACGTATTGCAGCAGCAGGCTGACGACAAAAGCCGCCGGATAACCGACCCAAATGCCGAGAATGCCGAGATTCGTATAATGAGAAAGAATAAAGGCCACAGGCACTTCAATTCCCCAAATCGCAAAAATGCTGATAATCGTCGGCCATAACACCGTACCGCTCGCCCGCATCGTCGCTGAAACGATCTGAGCGTGACCGAAAATCAAATAGCTCCAAAGGGTAATCATAATCAGATTGCGGGCAATGTGGAGTGTGTCCTGATCTGTTAAAAACAAAGCAAGTATTTGCCGGGAGAAGGTGTAAATCAGCACAATCAAAACCCCGCCGATCAAATAATTCAGGCCGATGCCGACTTTGATGACCTGTTTCAGCCGGCCGAATTGATTGGCGCCAATGGATTGGGCGGCAAAAATGGAAACGGCGATACCGAGGCTTACCGCCGGCATCTGCACATAACTCGCCACTTGGTTGACGACCCCGTAAGCAGCCGTCGCGTTTGATCCGTAATGATTGACAAATGAAATGACCGCAATTTCAGAAAGTGACACGAGAATCATATTGATGCTCGACGGAATACCGAGACGGAGTAAAAGCGCGAGCAGCTTTTTGTCCATTTTAAGAGAACGGAGCGCAGTCCGGTCAAATGCCAATGGATGTTTCCTTTTCCGCAAATAAACCATGAGTACGATAAATGTCACGATGTTTGAAATCACGGTTGCATACGCCGAACCGTAAATGCCGAACTTCGGAAGTCCGAAAAGCCCGAGAATCAATAAGGGCAAGAGCCCGATGTTTATGACTGTACTGACGATTAACGTATAAAACGGAGTCTTTGAATCTCCCGTTCCGCGTAAAAATGTCGTATACGCAAAATATAAAAACATCAGCGGCATTGCGCAAAACAAAATGCGCGCATATCGGACACTGACATCTATTACGTTTTCCGGCGTTCCCATCAGCCGCAGAATATCAAGCGTAAACACACTGCCGACAACTGCCAGGACAACACCGAGCATAAAGGTAAAAGTCAGTGTAGTGCCGACAATCGCCTTCATCCTCTCTTCGTTTTTCGCGCCGTAAGCCTGCCCGATCAGAATGGAACTTCCCGAACCGATTCCGATCGTAAAGGAGATCAGCAGAAAAAACAGCGGAAAAAAAGACGATACGGCGGCAAGCGCATCGACTCCGAGCCACCTTCCGACAAATACCATTCCGACCAATTGGCCGACAGATTGCAATACATTGCTTAAAAGCAGCGGCACTAAAAACAGTGACATCGATCGCCAGACTGACTGGCCGCGGCCTTCCGCTGTTTCTAAATGATCTTGTACTTCCATATGTAGGACTCCTTTTTTGATTTTCTTCCATTTTATTATTCAGCAGACAGCTTGTAAAAACCTTTTGTTCAATGAAACTCTTTATCTTTTTCTCACGTCTTACATGGAAATAAACCATAAAAATAAAAAGTCCGGAAAATATTTTTGAAAAGGTATTGTAATCTTACCGTAATTATTGTAACATTTGTAACATAAGAGAAAGAGATTGATTGAAGGAGAGATTATATCATGAAAAAATGGCTATTATTCCTCACTACTATTACATTGATTCTGTCATTGGGCACTGCGGCGACTGCAAAAAATGCACCTAATGACCTTACACAAAAACAAGCACTTCAGCTGGCCCTGTCAGCGAGAGAACATTTCTGGAATACAATGAGCGGCGGTGCGCTTAAATCAAACGCAAATTGCACATCTGAACCGTTTGAATATCAAAATCTGCAATATGTATTTATGTGCAAAGACCTCGGAACAAAAGCGAAAGCCGTAAAATATCTGACACCCGCTTTTACAAAGCAAGCGATTGACAAAGGGCTCAAAGATTACCACTTCACTGTAAAAGACGGCAAATTGGCTGTTCCGGTCGGCGACGGAGATAACCTCCTGAATTGGAAAAAAGCAAAAATGACCCTTCTTTCTAAAAAAGGAAGCGTCCAAACATACCGCTTCACTGTACCGACTCTTGACGGTTCTCCGTCAGCAAAACGCGATGTAACATTCGTAAAAGAAAACAACGTTTGGAAAGTCAATCAATTTGATGCTGTCATATAAGAAAAAGCCCGCTTGCTTACAGCGGGCTTTTTTCACATCATTTCCACCAGGTTCTCACAAAATATTCAACTCAAAACCCCCTTGTATAACAAGGGGGTTTCTGTTTTACCGGCATTATTAAGCTGCGCCTATCTCATACAAAAAACGCTCTAGGAGAGATTCGAACTCCCGACCTGCAGTTTAGGAAACTGCTGCACTATCCGCTGTGCTACTAGAGCCTGCTTCTATTATAGTAACGCTGGCGGCCGTTTTTTTCAAGCCTACAGTCCTCCGAACACTTTATAGGCGGCTCTCGTCGTATCTTCATCTATTCCGATATAACGCATTGTAATAGACGGAGAAGAATGATTCAAAATCCTCTGCAGTTCAGCAATGTCTTTTGTCCTCTGATAAAAATGATACCCGAACGTCTTTCTAAGCGTATGCGTCCCGATTTCCTCCAACCCGCAAGCGGCAGCCGCTTCCTTTAATATTCTGTATGCCTGAATCCGGGATATGGGCTTATTCGTCCGTTTCGATTTAAACAAATAGTCATCCTCTTTCATGTCTTTTGTATAAGCGTATATGTCGGCCTTTAAAGACTCCAGTATCAGAATTTTTCTTTTCTTTCTCGTTTTGCTTTCGGTTGCCCACACATGGTCTTTGTTCCTGACATCCCTCACCCGAAGCGGCAGAACATCTGAAATCCGCAGTGCGCTGTTCATGCCGAAAATAAATAAAAAATAATCACGATCACTTTTTTGCATTAAATACTCTTTGACTTCCTGGATCTTCTCCAAACTTCGGATCGGCTGTACGATATGCATCAAAAAACCCCTTATAATTGGTAAAGTAACATATTGAGCATTATGTTACTATTATAGCCGAAACCCGTTGAATGATAAAGGATAAAGGGTCTTATGTAACATAATATACATAGTGTTACATAAGGTGAATCAGATACGCAGTTTCAACAAATTCCTCAAAAACATCATTTTCAGACCGGTGACAAGCTTTTAAACAAATAGAGACTCAAGGCATTAAAAAATGAAAACAACGGCCTTAAAATGAAATCTGAGCATCCGTTTTTTTGTGAGCAACCGAAAAAAATGCAAAAAAAAGACACAATATGAAATTGTGTCCTAGTCTTCATCTTTTACATCAATGTCTTCAGGAAGCGGCTCATTTAAAAACTCTTGAATCATTTCCTTGTATTTTTCCAACTGCTCGAGATGGGTTTGAAATTGTTCCTTGTTGATTAAATATTGCTGTCCGTCATGGACGGCCCTTATTTTATTCGTCAAAACAAGATTGTGCACATATTCTTCAGGAAGACTGGTAAACTCCGCTGTCTCTTTGATCGTTAAATACATGGCTCACGTTCCTTTCATATGTCATGTGAGTGAATTCTGTTTTGTTCATTGTAGCTTATTTTTTGTCTTTATGCTTGTTTCACAGCTTTTTCAGTCCGGTTTCCCATTTAGCCTATTTGCGACTGATTACATTCACACAGAAACTCCGGCTTTTTGCGCACCGGACTATTCCGTTTGTCACTTGTGAAAACAGCACATTTTACTTACTCTATAATTGTAAGCGGAAAACAAAGGAGGCAGACTATGAAAAAGAAAAAGTTTATGAATCTCTGTTTTATCGTTCTGCTCAGTACGTTGCTCGCGGCCGGAAGCATCCCTTATCACGCTCAGGCTAAGAAACACCCGTTTTCCTATGACGACTACAAACAGGTAGATGTCGGCAAAGACGGCATGGTTGCCACCGCCCACCCTCTCGCTTCACAAATCGGTGCCGACGTGCTGAAAAAAGGCGGCAATGCAATTGACGCCGCGGTTGCCATTCAATTCGCATTAAACGTAACTGAACCTATGATGTCAGGAATCGGCGGCGGCGGATTTATGATGGTTTATGATGCGAAGACGAAAGACACCACCATTATCGACAGCCGAGAACGCGCACCGGCAGGCGCAACACCGGATATGTTCCTTGACGAAAACGGCAAAGCCATCCCTTTCTCCGAACGCGTTACGAAAGGGACTGCAGTCGGTGTTCCGGGAACATTAAAAGGACTTGAAAAAGCGCTCGACAAATGGGGCACACGCTCCATGAAACAACTCATCACCCCTTCCATTAAACTTGCCTCAAAAGGCTTTCCGATCGATTCGGTTTTAGCTGATGCCATCTCAGATTATAAAGACAAATTATCACACACTGCTGCAAAAGACGTGTTTCTTCCGGACGGAGAACCTCTGAAAGAAGGAGACACACTCATCCAAAAAGACTTAGCCAAAACATTTACAGCTATTAAGTACAAAGGCACAAAAGCATTCTATGACGGAGCATTCTCCAAAAAGCTTGCGGAAACAGTGCAGGAATTCGGCGGCTCAATGACAGAAAAAGATATTAAAAACTTCAATGTGACGATTGACGAACCGATCTGGGGAGATTACCAGGGCTATCATATCGCAACTGCTCCTCCTCCAAGCTCGGGCGGTGTTTTCCTGTTGCAAATGCTGAACCTTCTGGATGATTTTAAGCTTTCTCAATATGATATCCGTTCTTGGCAAAAATATCAGCTTCTCGCAGAAACGATGCATTTGGCTTATGCTGACCGCGCCGCATTTGCCGGGGATCCAGAATTCGTCAACGTCCCTCTCAAAGGCCTCTTGAATCCAGATTATATCAATGCCCGCAGACAGCTGATAGATATTGATAAAGTCAATAAAAAACCGAAAGCCGGCGACCCTTGGGCCTATCAGGAAGGTTCTGCAAACTATAAACAAGTGGAGCAGCCGACTGACAAACAAGAAGGCCAAACGACTCACTTCACGGTAACTGATCGCTTCGGCAATGTCGTATCTTATACGACAACGATTGAACAGCTGTTCGGTTCCGGCATTATGGTTCCCGGATACGGCGTTGTGTTGAATAATGAGTTAACAGACTTCGATGCGGTGCCTGGCGGTGCAAATGAAGTGCAGCCGAATAAACGTCCGCTCAGCAGCATGACTCCGACTATTTTATTCAAAAATAACGAACCTGTCCTGACTGTCGGCTCCCCCGGCGGAGCAACGATTATTTCTTCCGTCCTGCAAACGATCCTGAACAAAGTTGAGTACGGCATGGATCTGAAAGCGGCGGTCGAAGAGCCGAGAATTTACACAAACAGCATGACATCCTATCGATATGAAAAAGGAGTGCCGGAAGAAGCCCGCACAAAACTGAACGAAATGGGGCATAAATTCGGCAGCAGCCCGGTTGATATCGGTAATGTGCAAAGCATCCTGATTGACCGTGAAAACGGCACCTTCACCGGAGTTGCCGACTCAAGCCGAAACGGAGCCGCAATCGGCATAAACTTGAAAAAATGTGAAAAATAACAAGACAAAAAGCCTCGTTTCTCAAGCTGAGAAATGAGGCTTTTGTTTATTCTGCACTGTATTCAGATGAGGTTTTTTCAGACGTTAATGACGCAAGCGAAAGCACGCCGCACATCGCGATGACAACACCCGCTGATCCGATCCATGTCACTGACGCAAGAGACAGATGGGTGACAACAATGCCCCCGATGCCCGCTCCGGCTGCCATAGCCAGCTGCATGACAGACTGGTTGAGGCCAAGTAATACACCCGATGATTCAGGCTCCATCGTTGCCAAATGATACTGCTGAGCAGGCCCAGATGACCAGGCGGCGAAGGACCAAAAAATAAGCACTGCCGCCGCTCCGAAAGCAGAATGTGTGACAAACGGCAATAACATGAGCATGATAGCATGAAGCGCCATTCCGCCGGTTAATGTCATACGCGCCCCCCATTTGTCTGCGCTGAAACCGCCTGCTTTAGAACCGGCAAGACTTGCAACACCGAAAATAAGCAGCAATGTACTCAGTATTCCGCTTCCGATATGAGTAACGTTCAGTAAATACGGAGAAAGGTACGTATACGCAACCGAATAGCCTCCGAGCCAAAAAAACGTAATGGCCAGCCCGACAGCCACCTTTCGTTTCTTCAAAAGAGAAAATTGCTGAATGAGCGGCACCGGTTTATCTCCTTTTATCTCAGGCAACGCGAAACGTATAATAAGCATGGCAATGATTCCGATTGCCGCAATTCCGGCAAAAACCACCTTCCAGCCAAAAGCTTCAGACACGGTTCTTCCGATCGGAACACCGATAATGAGCGCCGCCGTAAACCCCATAATGACGGTTGCGAGAGAACTTGCCTGTTTTCCCGGGGGAGCGATTTTTGCTGCGATCGTAAGCGCGGTGACCACCACAGTTCCTGCTCCAAGCGCCATGATCACCCGCGCTCCCGCAAATAAGCCGAATCCCTGCACAAGGAAAGAAATGATATTCCCGATAACAAACAGCCCCAGAGCATAGATCATGAGCTTCCTTCTGTCCAGTTTTGCTGTAAGGGCCATCATGACAGGCGTTCCGATTGCATAAACAAGTGAAAAAATCGTAATCAGCTGCCCTGCCGCTGCCACAGTAACTCCCAAGGAACCTGCAATTTTATCAAGCATCCCTGATATCACATATTCAGACGTCCCCACTAAAAAACTGATAATTGCCAAAATGTAAATCTTCCAGGTATTTTGCACCTGACACACTCCTTCATTGATGATTTATATAAAGATATATTGTGATATATCGATATAAAGAGTTGAAAACAGAAACAAATCGCAATATGTCGATGTGTAGTCGAAAAAAGAAACTGAATCCCTCTTCTAAAGGATTCAGCCCTACATTTCGCGCTGAAAATAATCGGCCATCGCCTTTATCGCTTCTTCATCTCTTTTATAATAGGTGTATTTGCCAATCCGTTTTGTTTGGATAAGGCCCGCCCGCTGAAGGATGGAAAGATATTGAGACGCCGTTGACTGTGTCATCTGAAGCTTATCGGTGATCTGGCTGACACATACTCCGATCTCATTCATATCAATGCCATCATGCGGGGCGAAGTGACGGTCCGGCTCTTTCAGCCATTGTAAAATCTCAAGCCGTGACTCATTAGACAACGCTTTAAAAACATCAATAGGTTTCATACGCTTTATTATATCGTGATTTTACGATATGTCAATGTTGTTTTTGTTAAATCTCTATTTTTTGTTTTGCCTCTCTTATGATCCGGGAAATAAAATCACTCACATTCTCTTCAAATGTGTCTTCCCGCCCGTATTGCCTTACATGTACAGATTGATGGCGGCACTCTCGATCTCCCACAACAGCAATATACGGGATTTTTTTCATTTGTGCTTCTCTGATTTTATAGCCGAGTTTTTCATCGCGCTGATCAAGCTCAGCCCGGATACCCGCTTTCTTCATTTGCCAATGCACCTGTTCTGCGCAGTCCCGGTGTGCGGTGTTTGATACTGGGATGATTTTTGCCTGTACCGGTGCAAGCCATAAAGGGAACGCTCCCCCGAAATGTTCTGTAATGATTCCGAGAAATCTGTCGAGAGATCCGAATACCGCCCGGTGAATGACAACAGGACGGACTTTTTGGTTTTTTTCATCAATATATGTTAAATCAAATTTCTCCGGCATTTGAAAATCCAGTTGGACAGTGGCGCATTGATGGCTCCGGTTCAGCGCATCTTTTATATGAATATCAATTTTCGGTCCGTAAAATGCACCATCTCCCCGATTAAACCGAAAACGATATCCCTGTTCTTTTAATACTTTTTCTAATGCGCTCTCAGCCCTGTCCCACAAGTGTTCGCTTCCCATGTAATCTTCCGGTCTTGTTGACAGCTCAATATCATAGGAAAAACCAAATGCGGTGTACACCTCGTGAATAAGCTGCAGCGCCGAAGCGATTTCACTCTCGATTTGATCCTGCGTTACAAAAATGTGTGCGTCATCCTGGCAAAAAGATCTGACGCGGAGCAGGCCATTAAGCGCCCCGCTGAATTCGTGACGGTGCACCTGACCGAACTCAGCCATCCGAATCGGAAGATCACGATAAGAACGAAGCTTTTCTTTAAATAAGAGCATGTGGCCGGGGCAGTTCATCGGCTTTAACGCGAAGCGCTGATGATCGGCTTCCGAGAAATACATATTCTCTTTATAATGTTCCCAGTGACCGGATTGCTCCCAAAGACGCTGGTTCATCATCATAGGGGTGCGCACTTCCTGATAATGATAGGCATCCTGCTTCGAACGCAGAAATGATTCAAGCGTGTTTCGGATAAACTGACCGTTCGGCAGATAAAAAGGCATACCCGGCGCTTCTTCCGAAAACATAAAAAGTTGTAACTCCGCTCCCAATTTCCGATGATTTCTCATCTCCGCCTCTTTCAACAGCTGAAAATGTCTGTTCAGCTCCTTTTCTGAGGAAAATGCTTTTCCATAGATGCGCTGGAGCATTTTTTGGTTGCTGTCGCCGCGCCAATAAGCCCCTGATACATGAGTGAGCGAAAAAGCTTTTATCTGTCCGGCAGACGCCAAGTGCGGACCCCGGCATAAATCAATGAATTCGCTCTGGCGGTATATACTGATTGTATCAGTCTGCGGAATACCCGCTAAGAGCTCAAGCTTCAGCGGTTCATGAGCAAACAGCTGCTCTGCCTCTTCTCTGGAGATTTCTTCTCTGATAAATTCCGGATTTTCCGAAATGATTCGGTTCATCTCTTTTTCAATGACGGCCAGGTCTTTTTCAGTAATCGTTTCATCCATATCAAAATCATAATAAAAGCCATTTTCAATAACGGGTCCGATCCCTAAACAAACCTTCGGATACAGACGTTTTACCGCTTGCGCCAATACGTGTGCTGCTGTGTGTCTCATCACTTCCAGTCCCGCTTCAGACTGAAAACTGCACAGTTCAATCGCCGCGTCAATCTGAATGCTTCTTCTAAGGTCATATAACGATCCGTTTATCTTTCCGGCGGCAGATGCCTTTTTCAGACTCGGACTGATTGATTGTGCGATCTCTTCTAACGTAACGCCTTTCCGGTATTTTTTTTGTTTCCCATCAGGAAAAGTAATCACAATGTGTGGCTCCTTCACGGTCTGATCTCTCCTTTATTTTTAATAAAATAAAAAACACACTCATCCCAAAGCAAGGGACGAGTGTGTGTCAGACCCGCGGTTCCACC
>NZ_JBYTDS010000002.1:0-362647 GCF_058791615.1 Bacillus sp. EB106-06-01-XG163 | reverse complement strand
CCAAATTCCCGCCACTTCAAGTGACGGCTCATTTTTGCCGTAACGCGGCTATACGGTATCGGCTGCTTTCGTTCACCGATACAGCTCAAAAGGCGGTAAGCCCATTCTTCGTGCCGGGAAGGTCTCAGCCGCGCCCTCCCTCTCTGTATGGCCGGTTAAAATGTCTCATGTCCTTATCATTGCCATTTTTCTTATATAAACATAAAAACACACTCATCCCAAAGCAAGGGACGAGTGTGTGTCAGACCCGCGGTTCCACCCAAATTCCCGCCACTTCAAGTGACGGCTCATTTTTGCCGTAACGCGGCTATACGGTATCGGCTGCTTTCGTTCACCAATACAGCTCAAAAGGCGGTAAGCTCATTCTTCGTGCCGGGAAGGTCTCAGCCGTGCCTTCCCTCTCTGTATGGCCGGTTAAAATGTCTCATGTCCTTATCATTGCAGATACTTTTTCCGAAAAACTTTCTTTTATTATACATAAATTTTCCGAAAAAGAAAGTTTTTTTAAGAAAAACCAGAACGAAAAAAATTGGCGTACACAGCTGTCCTGTTTTCTCATCTTCCGTTCGGTAATGCTTTTAATCCATTCAGCAGTTCTTCAAACGCCGATGTCAAAAATAAATCACTCCGGTAGATAAATGATATATTCATATCCCGAAACTGTTCAGGGAGCTCATGAAGAAAAAGATTTTTCCTGTTTTGAAAATAACGGACGGCTGATGCAGGCAGAAAGGAAACCCCCATCCCCGCCTGCACCGCCCCAATAATGGCTTCCAACGTACCGAATTCAATGATTTTATGTGCGGGTACTGCTTCTTCTTTCAGTATGTTCTGTATTTTGCGGCGGTGCGAACAGCCCGCGGCAAAATACAGAATCGGATCTCGCAACAAGTCTTGCAAACTGCCTTCCCGCTTATTTGAAACCAAGACCAATTCTTCTTGAATTACAGCGACTTGCTCAAGATCTTCGTATTCGACCGGACCATAAACAAAAGCGCCGTCCAGCTCATAGTGTAAGACGTGCTGCACTAAGGTATGTGTATCACCGGTTGACAGAGACAGCTGTACTTTCGGGCAGCGGCTGCAATACTCTGTGAAAAATTGAGGGAGATGGACGGCTGCCGCCTTTGAAATACTTCCTTTGCGGGCGACAGCCTGAAAAATCTTTAAGTCTCCGCTTTCCATGTAAGGGCACCTTCTTGCTATGATTTTTATTGATAGCCGGCTATCAATTTTCATTTATTTACTGCAGCTGATACAGCCTGTAAAATCTTTCTCATCAATCATAAAGGAGAGAAGAATGATGAATGCCCTTATCATACACGAAAATGGCTTTGATTTCAGGCAGGCACCTGACAAAAGGCCGGGAAACGGCGAAGTAAAAATAAAGCTGAAAACAGCCGGATTAAACCATCGTGATTTGTTTTTAATGAAAAACCACGAAACCGGAAACCATGAATTTACTCTCGGTTCAGACGGCGCGGGAATCGTAACCGAAATAGGACACGGCGTCCGGTCTCATTTACTGCATGCAGAAGTCATCATCAACCCGGTGCTGAATTGGAAGACCGTTGAGGACGTACCGGCCGTACCTGATATTTTAGGCGGTCCGAGCGACGGAACCTTTTCACCTTATGTCATCGTTCCTGCGGAAAATGCCGTTTTAAAACCCGAACACCTGACATGGGAGGAAGCGGGCGTGCTGCCGTTATCAGCATTAACCGCTTATCGCGCCTTATTTACAAAAGGACAATTAAAAAAAGGCGAACACCTTATCCTTCCGGGCATCGGAAGCGGCGTGGCAACATACGCCTTATTAATGGCAAAAGCTATCGGAGCGACAGTCAGCGTCACCTCCCGCAGTGAAAACAAAAAACAAACCGCACTGTCATACGGTGCAGACCGGGCGATTGACAGCTACGGTGACTGGAATGAGGCGCTGTATGGCGAAAAAGCAGATATCATACTTGACGGTGTAGGCCCCGCCTTGTTTCAACACTATCTTGACATTATGAAACCGAATGGCCGGATCGTAACATTCGGCGCCAGTTCAGGCGATCAGCTCGGATTCCCTATTCGCTCGCTGTTTTTTCCGCAGATTCATATTCTCGGTACATCAATGGGAAGCAATGAGGAATTTGCGGATATGATGGAATTGGTAAACCGCTGCGGCATCCGTCCCATTATCGACCGCATGTACCCTCTCAGTGAAGCAGCTGCCGCTTTTAACAGAATGCGGGAAGGACGGCAGTTCGGCAATATCGGCTTTCGTTTGGATGTCTAAAAAAGAGGAGCGGACGCGTCCGTTCCTTATTTGTTTATAAGCGTTTCCGCTTGAAATTCAATATGTTTTTCTTCATCAATTAAAATCTGCCCGCAAATCGACTGCAGACACACAGAGCCCGTCAGCAGCACCGTGATCGACTGCTCAAGGCTTGCAAATCGTCTCAGTCTGCGGAAGAAAACAATCTCTCCACTCTGTAAAACAAAATTCCATATGTTATCTTCCACGTTACCCTTATATGACCAATAAAGGAAGAAGGAGGTTTCATTTCAATACGAAAAACCGGCTGATCCCAGCCGGTTTTATAAATAAACCCCTTTATTTACGGTAAAACAGTGCTCCCCATTAAATAACTGTCGACTTCGCGCGCTGCTTCCCGGCCTTCATTAATCGCCCATACAATCAGGCTTTGGCCCCTTCTCGCATCCCCTGCGGCGAAAACACCGTCAACATTCGTTTTATAATCCCCATATGCCGCCTGAATTTTATGATTTGCCGAATCGACACCGAACTGTTTCAATAATGGCTGTTCTGTCCCTTCAAAACCGATGGCGATGAACACCAGCTGAGCAGGCCAGACTTTTTCTGTTCCGGGCAGTTCATGAAATTCATACTTTCCGAATTCGTTTCTGACTTTTTCCATTTGAATGGTGTGAATCTCTTGTAAGCGGCCCTGCTTATCGGCCACCATTTTTGTCGTCTGAATTGAATATTCTCTCGGGTCTTTGCCGAACTTTGCCTGCGCTTCTTCATAGGCGTATTCAAGGGTAAAGACGTGAGGCTGTTCAGGCCACATATTGTCGTTCGTGCGCGTTTGAGGAAGTTTAGGATGTTTCCCGAACTGGTGCACGCTGCGCGCTTTTTGGCGCAGCGCGGTTGCCACGCAGTCAGCTCCTGTGTCTCCTCCGCCGATTACGATGACGTCTTTCCCTTTAGCGTCTATATATTGTTTGTCTTTGAAGTTGGAATCTAAATAGCTTTTCGTCGCCAGTGTTAAATAGTCCATCGCATAATGAACGCCTTTTGCTTCCCGGCCTTCAATCAGCAGATTGCGCTGCTTTTGGGCGCCTGTGCACAAAATGACGGCATCAAATTGATCTTTCAGCTCATCTGCCGTTATGTCAACGCCGATTTCGGTATTTGTTACAAAATCTATACCTTCCTGCGTCAAAAGTTTAATACGGCGTTCGACGACATTTTTCTCAAGCTTCATGCTCGGAATGCCGTACATCAGCAGACCGCCGGCTCTGTCAGCACGCTCATAGACCGTTACGGAATGACCGGCTTGGTTCAGCTGATCAGCGCTTGCCAGACCTGCCGGGCCTGAACCGACGACAGCGACTTTTTTACCTGTGCGTTTCGCTGGAATTCTCGGCTGAATCCATCCATTTTCAAAACCTTTGTCAATGATCGTCCGCTCGATGTTTTTAATTGAAACAGCCGGATCTGAAATAGCCAGCGTACAAGATCCTTCACAAGGAGCGGGACAGACCCGCCCTGTGAATTCAGGAAAGTTATTCGTTTTCAGAAGGCGCTCCAAGGCTTCTTTCCAGCGCCCCCGATAGACGAGGTCATTCCACTCCGGTATCAGATTATAAATCGGGCATCCGGAGGTAAAACCGTTGATATCAGCGCCGATTTGGCAAAACGGTGTGCCGCAATCCATACACCGCGCCCCCTGCCGCTTTGACGCTTCATCTGAAAACGGAGCCGAATACTCTTTCCAATCCTTTAAGCGAGTGAGAGGGTCCCGCTCAGCCGGTTTTTCTCGTTTTTCTTCCATGAATCCAGTTGGTTTCCCCATGTTCCTCTCCCCTTTCTTACTGTACTACCGCTTGTTTTTGATCTTTGGCAGGCGTTTGGAGGACCTTTGTATTGGCTTCAAAAGCATACATAATTGCGTCTTCTTCTGATAAACCCGCCGCTTTTTGTTCTTCGATGCTGAGGAGCATTTGTTTATAGTTTTTCGGAATGACTTTGATAAAGGTTTCTGCAGCTTTTTCCCAATTGTCCAGGAGATCTGCGGCTTTTTTGCTGTTTGTCAGCACCGCATGCCGTTTGACCATTTCTTGCACTTCTTTGATCTCCGCCTCATCCGTCAGCTTTTCAAATGAAATCATTTCCATGTTGCATTTGCGTTTAAATGCTTTGGCATCATCACTGAGGACGTATGCGATACCGCCTGACATTCCCGCCCCGAAGTTTTTGCCGACTTCGCCGAGGACGACAACCCGGCCGCCTGTCATGTATTCACAGCCGTGGTCTCCGATACCTTCTACAACGACATTGACTCCGCTGTTACGGACTGCAAAACGTTCACCGGCGCGCCCGTTAATGTACGCTTCCCCGCTTGTTGCTCCGTAAAATGCGACGTTCCCGATAATAACGTTATCGTGCGTTTCACAATTGAAGGCATCAGGCGCTTTCACGATGATTTTTCCGCCCGAAAGCCCTTTGCCTACGTAGTCATTTGAATCCCCGTTCAAATGAAGCGTCATCCCTTTAGGGACAAATGCTCCGAAACTCTGTCCGGCTGATCCGGTAAAATGAAGTCTGATCGTATCATCCGGCAGGCCTTCCGCTCCGTAGCGTTTAGAAATTTCACTTCCCGTCACGGTTCCGGCTACGCGATTTGTATTATTGATCTTGATTTCAGCTTCCGCTTCCTGACCGGCTTCAATTGCAGCCTGCACCGCCGGAAGAATAACCGTCATATCAAGCGACTCGTCGATTTTATGGTTTTGCGCCGTACGGAAAGTGCGTACGCCTTCAGGCTGGTACAGCAGTGTGGATAAATCAAGCTGGCCCGCTTTCCAATGCGCTTTCGCACGTTCACTGACATGAAGAACGTCTGTCCGTCCGATCATTTCATCAAGCGTCTTAAAGCCTAACTGCGCCATATATTCACGCACTTCTTCTGCGACAAACAGCATGTAGTTTACGATATGGTCAGGATCGCCCATGAATTTTTTGCGAAGCTCCGGGTTTTGCGTCGCGACACCTACAGGACATGTATCTAAATGGCAGGCGCGCATCATGACGCAGCCGAGAACGACAAGCGGCGCTGTAGCAAAGCCGAATTCCTCCGCACCGAGCAAGGCGGCCATTACGACATCCCGGCCTGTCATCAGCTTACCGTCCGTTTCCAATACCACGCGATCCCGTAAACCGTTCAGCATCAGCGTTTGGTGAGCTTCTGCAAGACCAAGCTCCCACGGAAGACCCGTATGTTTAATACTTGTTTTCGGCGACGCGCCCGTTCCGCCATCGTAGCCGCTGATGACGATGACATCCGCAGTGCCTTTTGCCACACCGGCCGCAATCGTGCCGACACCGGCTTTTGACACGAGCTTGACACTGATACGCGCGCTTCGATTCGCATTTTTCAAATCATGAATCAGCTGCGCCAAATCTTCAATTGAATAAATATCATGGTGAGGAGGCGGTGAGATCAGCCCTACACCTGGTGTAGACCCGCGGACATCCGCGACCCAAGGATATACTTTGTTGCCCGGAAGCTGACCGCCTTCTCCCGGCTTCGCCCCTTGCGCCATTTTGATCTGCAATTCATCCGCATTGACGAGATAATGGCTCTTTACGCCGAAACGGCCGGAAGCAATCTGTTTAATCGCACTTCTTCTGTCGTCGCCATTTTCATCCGGAACGAAACGTTTCGGGTCCTCGCCGCCTTCTCCGCTGTTGCTTTTTCCGCCAAGCCTGTTCATCGCTATCGCTAAAGCCTCATGGGCTTCCTTGCTTAATGAACCGAATGACATCGCTCCTGTTTTAAAACGTTTCACGATGGACGCAGCTGATTCAACTTCCTCTAATTTTAAAGGCTTGCGGTCTTCTTTGAAGGCGAACAGATTGCGTAAAAATCCGATTCGTTCTTCATCCGCTGCATGAGAATACTGCTTAAACAGGCTGTAATCATTTTTGCGGCAGGCCCATTGCAGCGTATGGATGGTTTTCGGGTTGAAAGCGTGGTGCTCTCCCCCGTTCCGCCATTGGAATTCACTTCCCGGATCAAGAGTTTGGCTGTAATCATCCTTGTACGCCGCTTGATGGCGCTGTTTCGCTTCTTGCGCAATCGTTTCGATATCGATTCCGCCAAGCTGAGATGCAGTACCGGTAAAGTATTTGGCAATAACGTCTTCACCGATGCCGACCGCTTCAAAAATTTGGGCGCCCCTGTAACTTTGCACAGTTGAAATCCCCATTTTTGACATCACTTTCACGACGCCTTCTGTTACGCTCTTTCCGTATTTGCTGACAGCTTCTTCATACGGAATATCAAGCCGGCCTTCATCGATTTCCTGCTTATACGTAGCGTAAGTCAAATACGGATTGACAGCATCGGCACCATACCCGATGAGAGCCGCAAAGTGATGAACTTCACGCGCTTCCCCGGATTCAACGATAATGCTTGCTTTTGTTCGCAGTCCTTGGCGGATCAAATGCTGATGCAGCGCACTGACGGCCAAAAGCGGCGGAATCGGCGTCAACTCTTTACTCATTGCCCTGTCAGATAAAATTAACAGAGATACGCCTTCCTTGATCGCTTTTTCCGCCTGCTGAAACAAATCCTTCAGGCCTTTTTCTAGGTCATCGGAAAACAGCGTACGGATGTTCTGGCTCTTAATGTCAGGATGCACAAGTGTTTTCAGCGCATAAAACTGTTCGTTTGATAATACAGGAGTATACAATTTTATGCGGCGTGCATTTCTTTCACTCGGATGCAGCAGATCACCTTCAGCTCCGAGCCAGGTCACCGTAGAAGTTACCAGCTGCTCGCGGATCGCGTCAATCGGCGGGTTTGTGACTTGCGCAAACAGCTGTTTAAAGTAATGAAACAGTGATTGGGCGCGGTCGGATAAAACGGCGAGCGGCGAATCATTTCCCATAGAGCCGAGCGGGTCCTTGCCTTCTTTAATAACAGGGATTAAATATTTCTGAATATCTTCATACGTATAGCCAAACGCTTTTTGACGGACGAGAAGATCATCGAATTGTTCCTCTTCCCGGATTTCCGGGTCAGGATTCACTTGAACCAATTCTTCTTCAAGCCATTTTTGATAAGGGAATTCATTGGCAATTTCTGTTTTCACTTCTTCATCTGAAATAATCCGGCCTTCTTCTAAGTCAATGAGCAGCATTTTTCCGGGCTCCAGACGTTTTTTATGAAGAATGTTCTCCTGCTCTACTTCAATAACGCCGACCTCAGATGAGAAAATAATATGGTCATCTTTTGTCACATAGTAACGTGCCGGACGCAGGCCGTTACGGTCAAGGATGGCGCCGATCTGTTTTCCGTCCGTAAACGAAATGGCGGTCGGCCCGTCCCACGGCTCCATTAAAGAGCTGTGATATTCATAAAAAGCCCGTTTCGCTTTAGACATGTGAGTGTTTTCCGTCCATGGTTCCGGAATCAGCATCATTGCCGTATGTGCCGGTTTCCGCCCTGCCATCACGAAAAATTCAAACGCATTATCAAGAATGGATGAGTCACTGCCCTCAGCATTTAAAATCGGCAGCACTTTGTGAAGATCGTCTCCGAAGCTTTCTGAAACGAACTGCTGCTCCCTCGCTCTCATCCAATTGATGTTGCCCCGGAGCGTATTGATTTCTCCGTTATGAATCAGATAGCGGTTCGGATGAGCACGTTCCCAGGTTGGAAAGGTATTTGTGCTGAACCTTGAATGCACAAGTGAGAATGCAGATACGAAGGTTTCATCCTGCAAATCCAAATAAAATGCGTCAACCTGCTCAGGCGTTAACAAACCTTTATAAACAATAGTCTGGCTTGACAGGCTTGCGAAGTAAAAATCAAGCTGTTCTTGAACGCCCCAATTTTCCGCCTGCTTCCGGATGACATACAGTTTGCGTTCAAAAGCAAGGCTGTCTTTCAAATCGTTTGCGGCGCCGATGAATACTTGACGCACATACGGGCGAGTGCTTTGTGCCACTGTTCCGATTTTTCCGACATTTACAGGGACGGTTCTCCAGCCGAGAACGATCTGTCCTTCCTGCTCAATGAATGCATTCACCTGTTTTTCGATCTTTTTTCTTTCCTCTTCATTTTGCGAGAAAAAGACCATTCCTACCCCGTAACGGCCTTTTTCCGGCAGTCTCATTTCTCCGCACTCTTTCTTAAAAAAAGCATCAGGGATCTGAACCATCAGGCCGGCGCCGTCACCCGTATTCGGATCACTGCCCTGTCCTCCTCTGTGATCCAGCTGGCAAAGCATCTTCAGTCCTTTTTTGACAATGTCATGTGAAGGTTTCCCTTTTAAATGGGCATACAAGCCGATTCCGCATGCATCGTGCTCAAATTCCGGACGGTAGAGACCTTGTGCTTTCGGCATTTGATTGTAAGTCATAATTCCTCTCCCCCGATCAGTTTCCGTTAATTATCGGTCATAAAATCTGACAACTTTAAATTAATTGTAAGTTTTCAAAACAATATAAACAATATATAATTTAGATCAAATACATCTCAAAATGAGATAGATAGGTGTGAACGCAATGGAATTACGCCAGCTTCGGTATTTTATGGAGGTAGCAGAACGGGAACATGTGTCAGAAGCGGCTGATCATCTGCATGTCGCACAATCCGCCATCAGCAGGCAGATTGCAAATCTTGAAGAAGAGCTGCAAGTCACTTTATTTGAACGGGAAGGCAGAAATATTAAATTAACGCCGATCGGCAAACAATTTTTAGAACATGTTAAAACGGCGATGAAAGCAATTGATTACGCGAAGGAACAAATTGATGAATATCTTGATCCGAATCGCGGAACCGTCAAAATAGGATTTCCGACGAGCCTTGCAAGCCAGCTTTTGCCGACGGTGATTTCGGCGTTTAAAGAGGAATACCCGAACGTTGAGTTTTTGCTCCGCCAGGGGTCTTATAAGTTTTTAATCGAAGCGGTAAGAAACAGGGATATAGATGCGGCGCTGCTCGGCCCCGTTCCGACGGAATTCCCCGACATAACAGGCAATATCTTATTCACGGAAAAGATTTACGCGCTTGTTCCGCTGCACCATCCGCTTGCCAAACAGAAAAATATTCATTTAATTGATCTGCGCGGCGACCAATTTGTTTTATTTCCTGAAGGGTTTATTCTCCGTAACATGGCGATTGACGCTTGCAGACAGGCCGGCTTTGCGCCGCTTGTATCGACGGAGGGCGAGGATTTAGATGCCATTAAAGGATTAGTCTCCGCGGGGATGGGAGTTACTTTATTACCTGAAAGCACCTTTGGAGAAACCACCCCTCGGTTCACGGTCAAAATTCCGATTGAATTTCCTCAAGTGAAGCGCACCGTAGGCATTATTAAACCAAAAGGAAGGGAACTTGCTCCGTCTGCAAATGATTTCTATCATTTTGTCATTCAATTTTTCTCCAAACTTGAACAATATCAATAAAAAACAAACCCGAGCTTCAAAACGAAGCCTCGGGCTTTTTCATATTTTTATAGATCTTTCTCAGCCGATCGGAATGGATAGTTCAACATGGCAGACAAACGCTTCCGGATCAATGACTGATTGATCGGTCTGTTTGGGCGGCGTTTCTTTAAATGTCTTCAGCTGGGCTGAGGAATAGTTGACGATGCCGAGTCCGAGCTCTTCTCCCTGCTGATCAAGCAGCCTGACAACCGCTCCGCTGCTGAATCTGCCCTTAATCTGCTCGATGTCCTGCGGTGACAGCTCCATATTTCCGTTTGCGACATCGCGGCTGCTTTCTTTTTCCATCACAATTTCGCCTTCGGGGCCGGAATTAAATGCAAGCCATTGTTCTTTGTGGTTTAACGGCAGGGTTCCTTTCGCTTCAAAATAAGTTCCTTCAGCCGCCTCATCTACCGCTTGAAGCAGAATGTCCGGAATGTTAGCCTGCCCGAGAAAGCCTTTAATACCGGAGGCCATCACAATTTTAAAAGCATCCAGTTTCGAACGCATTCCGCCGGTTCCCATTTCACTCCCGGCATCTCCCGCGCTTGCTTCTATTTCCGGAGTGATGTCACTTACATGACTGATTCTTTTCGCTTTCGGGTTGCTGCGCGGATTATCATCATATAAACCGTCAATGTCTGATAAAATCACAAGCATGTCGGCATCAATTAAACCTGCCACCTTCGCTGCGAGTGTATCGTTATCTCCGAATTTCAGCCGGTTGACTGTGACCGTGTCATTTTCATTAATAATCGGAATAATGCCCCGTTCCAAAAGGACGTTCATCGTATTGCGCACATTATGGTAGCGGCATTCATCGGAAAAGTCGCTTCTTGTAATTAAAATTTGTGATGCGACATAACCGTGCGCTAAAAACAGCTTTGAATAAGCCTCCATTAATAATCCCTGCCCGATGGAAGCAGAAGCCTGTTTTTCAGGGAGGCTTTCCGGTTTCTGAATAAATCCGAGCTTCCGATAACCTGCCGCCACTGCGCCGGAAGATACTAAAATCACTTCATAGCCGCTGTCTTTCAGCTGTGCGATTTGATCCACCAATGCTTCCAGCTTTCTTCTGCTGATTTCCCCGTGCAGGCTCGTCAGTGAGCTGCTGCCGATTTTCACCGCGACTCTTTTGATCTTCGTCCGAGACGTCACTGTATCACTCCTGTTTTTTAACGATTATAGTGCTGCCGTTTTTTCAATTGTTTTGCTGATCTCAATAGAACGTTCGGTCGCGTGTTTGATGGCTTTGGCAATGGCTTCTCCGCCGCCTTCTGACCTGAGCGCATCGAGGCCGGCTTCCGTCGTGCCGTTTGGAGAGGTGATGTTTTCCCGAAGCACATCCGGTTTTTCACCCGTTTCCATCAGCATTTTAGCGGCGCCCAATAACGTTTGCGCGCCGATTTTGCGGGACAGCCGTTTGTCTAAGCCGGCTTCTTCACCTGCTTTTTCAATAAACTCCATTAAATAATAAAAGTACGCCGGTCCGCTGCCTGCGATACCGGTGAAAATGTCCATCTGATCTTCCTTGATCACGTACACTTCCCCGAGGCATTCCAAAAGGGATACCGCGGTTTTTGCTGAACCGTAAGAGACATGGTCTCCGAAAGCCGCAGCTGTTGCCGATTCGCCGATCATGCTGGATGTGTTCGGCATGACTCTTACAACCGGCTGATTATCATGTAATGATTGTTGTATAAATGAGGTTGTTATGCCTGCCAGAACAGACAGGATGATTTGATGAGGTTGAATACGCCGTTTCAGCGCAGCCAGAGCGATTTCAGCATCCTTCGGTTTCATGGCTAAAATAAAGACATCAATGTCTTCGGTTTTCATGCTGTCAAAAGCAATGCCTTGAATACCGTATTGATGTTCCAATTCAGCGAGTCGCTCTGTATTGCGGCGGTTTGTCACGCAGATGTTTTGGTTGGGAATTTTTTTTGCGCGGACCATGCCTGATATCATTCCTTCAGCCATTGATCCTGCTCCGATAAAAGCAACTTTCTTTTGATCTAAGATCGGTAACATCTCCCTTGTTCGTATTTTGTTCGTATTTTTCACACGTTTTTTATGTTACCACTTCAGGAGTTGATGTCAAGTTTGAGGGTATTATTGATATGTATTGTTCCGAGCCTGCTATTATGTATAATGAATCACAGAATCACCTTTTGAGCCCGGGAGGCCGGGTGCGTTCCGGCCGGATTTAAAAATTATCTGAAATGGCTTTTTCTATCAGCTTTTTGCAGCGGTCAAGCTCTGTCTTCAGCTGTTTTTTGTAAAGCTTCGCAGCTTCATAGTCTTTAAATTGATAGAGAACGACTTCCTGGAGTTTGGCTCCCTCTTTTTTCACTTTTACTTGCTTTAAAATCCCGTCATCCAATAGTTCGTGAAGTGAACGGTACACCTCGGTATGATTCGGCTTAAAACCGATGGGTTTAAATTCCGAACGCAGCACCTCGAGAAGCTTCAGTCCGTAAAGCCGTTCCTGCTCTGTCATTGTAATCATGTAAAGCTTTAAAAAAGCTCTTTGTTTCACTAAAAAACCGGTTGAACTTCTTTTTTCTTCTTTCAATATGTGCACACCCTTCCTTCTAACAAATTATTCCATGTACTAAATATTCTCTTTCTATCCCGTTTTCCCTTTTATTGTTCGGACAGTTTGGTTTGTATTGATTTGTTTTTTAGAGGCGGGGAAAAATAATTTTAATGAACATTTGGTACATAGTTTATTTAGTTTAATTATAGCTGATATCGGTTTCTTTTTCACTCTTTTTTCTGCAAAAACGGATCTTAATGCCCATTTATTCGGGTTGCGGAAACAAAAAAAGACCCGTCACGAAGACAGGTCCCCTTTTGTTTAAGGATTAGTTGACCACAAACCGGCAGTTTTGATGAAAATGCGCGGATGTAATTTCAATTGAGCAACCATATATTCTGCAAGATCCTCAGGCTGCATGACTTTTTCCGGATTGCCGTCTGTCAGATTTAATTCAATAGACATGTCGCTGGCAACCGTGCTCGGAGTCATTGCGCTGACACGGATATTGTGTTTTCTGACTTCCTGCATGAGAGATTCAGTCAGACCGAGAACGGCAAATTTAGAAGCGCTGTACGCACTTGTCGCCGCGGCGCCTCTTTGGCCCGCCGTAGAAGAAATATTAATGATATCTCCTGATTTTCTCTCAATCATTTCAGGTAGAACGGCGCGTGTCACGTGGTATACACCCATTACATTCACTTGAATGATGTCTTCCCACTCTTCAGGCGTAAGATCCAAAAATCCGCCGAATTTGCTGATTCCGGCATTGTTAATCAAGATGTCAATCTCACCGAGTTCTTCTTTAATAGAGGAGACGGCTTGCTCAACCTCTTTTTGGTTTTTTACATCGGCAGCAGCGAATGATGCCTTTACACCAAGGGCTTTCACTTCTTCCGCAACCTTTTCGACATTTGCTTCTGTGCGGCCGATTAAACCGATATTGACTCCTTCTTTGGCTAAAGCGATAGCGGCGGCGCGGCCGATTCCTCTGCCCGCACCCGTGATAAGAGCCGTTTTGTTTTGTAAACTTTCCACGTCTTTCACCCTTTCTGAATGTCCTTATGTACGATTTCACATTATAAGCAGAAAAAAAACAATTAGCAAATAAAATGATTCAACACGATCCGTAAAGGGTATCAACTGAAAAAAAGGAGTGAAAAGCAGATGATCATCATTTTGTATATCAGTGCTGCCGTTGCGGCTGCCGCATTAATTTATGCAGCCGTATCCGCCGTCCATTTTAAAAGAAACACAGCGCCTGATATAAAGAAGATTAACGCCGTGACAGCGTCCATGCAGACGTCCATTGATGAAATCAAAACAGAAACCCGTTTGTTATCACAAAAGCAGAAAGAACTGCAGGAAGACTTTCTTACTAAAAAAACAGCCGTGCAAACGACGGCAGCCGAAGTTAAAGGAACGCCTCACGTGCTGAAAATGCTCTGGAACGCCGGTAAAAGCGGTTTATGAGCCTGCATGTCATCCGACGTTTTTGATGACACTAAGAGAAACTGGCGCGGATCCAAGGAGGCATAACATGATTTGCGATCGTGAGCGGCTTGCGCATTTTTTGCAGCAGCTTAAAGCACTATCTTCTTCGGGAGGGTTTACAAAATCGGATTTGCTGACTCCGGCTTTCCATTTAGCTAAGGACGGAGATCTGGATTTGTATTATTCGCCTCATAATGAATATATTAACCCTTATGCAGTCGTTGCCATTTCCGGAATCACACCCGGTTTTTTTCAAATGCAGCTGGCTTACAAAAAAGCGGCACAGCTTTTAAAAGATGGCGAAACTTTTGAAACGATAGCCTATGAAACAAAAAAAGCGGCCGGACTTTCCGGTTCAACGAGGCAGAACATCATCGAAATGCTTAATGAATGCGGTCTGCCGGCCGCGCTTCACGTTGAGGATTCATCCCGGTTATTTGATTCAAAACGGGAGCTGCTTCATACAACGTCCGTTATCAAACACCCTGTTTTTTATAAACAGAAAAACTATACGGGACATCGGCCGGCAATCAGCAGGTCAGCTCTTCTCAGCCGTTACGCGCTGACATGTTTTCCGGATGAAATAGAAATGATGAAAAAGGACATTCTGCTTATCCCTCTCGGCAAAGCAGCAGAATCAGCCTGCCGCATGCTGAAGAAGAACGGCAGAATGGGTCATGCGGTCATTCTGGAAGGCTTCCCGCATCCGTCCGGAGCAAACGGACATCGTTTCAAACAATTTCACGAAAACAAACAATCGTTACGTGAACAAATTCAGCGCTTTGCCGGGTTTCTTCAGCAGCTGTAAAAAAACGCCCCGAATTTTCGGGGCGCTGCTGTTAAGAAGCGTATTCAGGCAATGCTTTATTGTGTTTTGCCGTTTTCTCTTCAGGTATTTTGATTTGATTTGTCAAGATTGCACTTACGAAATAGAGCGCTGCGAAAATCCATACAACGCCTTGTGCGCCGACAAGTCCGATGAACGCCCAGGCAAGCGCGGGGCCGACAAATGCCGACAGGCCCGCAGCCAGATTTAACACAGACATGGCAGCACCTTTATCGCTGCCGGCCGCCGTCGGCACGATAGCCCCGATCGGAACGAACCCGGCGAGGAGCCCTCCCCATATAAAACCGACAATGCTGACGAAAAGCAAGTTCCCATGTGATACAACAGGAGCATAATATAATAAAAGAGTAAAAATGCCGCAGCCCACTCCCCCGAACCACATGACAGTCTTTTTCCAGCCGAAGGCATCGCCGACTGCGCCGAAGATCAAGTTAAAGACGATATTTCCGAGAAAGATCGTTCCCCAAATTTGAAGCCATACATTTGTAGAAATGCCGTGCTGCGCCATATGCATCGGAAGAAATACCGGAAATCCGTATGTACCGATGCTGTTAATGATCCGAATGATCCCCCCAGAGAGCACGCGCGGATTTTCAGCAAGGATGGTGATTCCCTTCATTAATTCCTGCGCCTTTTCCCGCTTATCTGCCTTTTTCTTTTCAAAGCGGTCCCTATTTAAAATCAAAGCAAAAAACGCGCCGAGGCAGACCCAGAAAATTGAACTCCACAGTGTATTCAAATAGCCGAAGGATTTGATGGCCCAGCTTGAATACCAAGCACCGAATACAAACATCCCGCAGCAATATGCAATCCAGAACCAGCCGACCGCCGTACTGAGCCTGTTTTTCGGCGACCGGTAAATCACCCATGTCAAAAAAGAATAGGCAAACAGCGGATAACCCAGCCCTTTAATAAAATACGTGACATACATCACCGGCAAATTAAGATTTTCAAATCCGTATGCGATAAATGCGGCTGTTCCGATAACGTAAAACAACAGCCCCATAAACATCGTCCGCTTTGCGCCGAAGGCTTCGAGGCAGACCCCTGAAAACCAAGACGCCACAGCGAGAGAAATACCGTAAACTGTAAACAGGGATGCTGATTGCTGTACCGTCAAGCCGTTTTCAACTAAAAACGGGCTGAGCCAGCCTTGTTCAAGGCCGTCCCCCATCATAAACAGCACGACTCCCAAAAATCCCCATGCGAGCTGTTTTGGAATTCCTATTTTATTAAGCATTTTTGTTCCTCCTCAGCAATCTTTCATGTTGTCATCTCATCCCCAAGTCAGGCTTTCACCGCCGGCTGAAAATGAGTAAATAATTTTTGCGTATGTTTCCATTCTTCATATAGGAAGAGATCCGTCTGATCCGCTTCCGGCTCAATTACCTTTGTGCGGCTCGAAAGCTCTGCGTTCACACCGAGAGCTTCGTTGCAAATCATCGCCGCTCCCATTGCGGATGCCTGGCTGAACCCCTCTCTCTTATAGATTTTCTTTTGGAGAAGGTTAGCAAGAAACTGCGTCAAAGCATCACTTTGGAAACCGCCGCCGCACACCTTCACATCATCTTGTGAAAAGGAAGCCACCTCTGTTAACGCCTCATAGTTCCATTTGATTGAAAAAGCGATTTCCAGCAGTGCGGCTTTGACAAAATGGGCTCTGCTTAAGTTTTGGGACAGCGGAGCGTCAAAAATAAATCCGCCTTTTGCCAGTGCGTTTTTCTCAGGCGATAAATAGGAGCCTAACGCAGAAATACAAGCATGATCATGTTTCGGCAGACTTGCGATTTCCCGTTCCATAACGCCGTAGGATTCATTCGGATAAAAAATGGATTTTAATTTTTGATAATTGAGTCCTGTTACACCCGGATTCGTTTCAAGAAGCCATTGACCTTCTTCTGTATGGCAATTCAGCCATGCATTCTCTAAACTTTCGGTTCCGGTCTCCGCTGTTATCTTTGTAATCGGCGTCGTCGTGCCGGATACGATGACGATATCTCCCGGCTTTGCATCTGCACTTTTGATGGCAAGCTGTGTGTCTCCCCCGCCTGCAATCACAGGCACTCTTTCAGAAAGGCCGAGAACCGCCGCTTTCTTAAACGTTAACATTCCGACAACCGTCCCAGATCGGACGAGTGAAGGAAGAATGGCAGAAGGCACACCGAAGATGTTGCATAATTTCTCTGACCACGCCTTTTTCCTTACGTCAAACAGCAGTGTTTCAGCAGCCTGTGACGGTTCATAGCTTAAAATACCGCTCAGCTCAAATGTCACCCAGTCACTGATGCTTGTGATGTACTTCACTTCTTTCCATAAAGACGGCTGTCTAGCTTTTAATCCGACAAGTTTCATGGCGGAAAATAAAGCGCTCGGAAGACGTCCGGTTTGCTGATGCACTTCTTCTATTGCCTCAATCCCGTCTTCCCATTCACGCCCTCTGTTATCAATGTTGGGCAGACCGAGAAATGCCTTTTTACCTTTATTGATCAGAACAATTCCCTGCCTCTGGCTTGTGGAGGTGATTCCGATTAATGTAATATGTGGGCTTTTGGCAATAACCTTCCTTGCCATAGCGCTGATTTGCGTCCATAATCTTTCCGGTGAGAAATATCGTCCGTCCGGATAAAGCGGATCCGTCACATATTCAATGTCTTCCCTTTCAAGCGCGGTCACTTCGCCGCCGGCAGTCACGACTGCGACTCGCGCATTCCCCGTCCCGATGTCAAATACAAGGTAGCCTTTTTGTTCAGCCATTACAGCCTCCTCCTTCCGTTTCAAGTTCTCTTTTGTTATAAAGTTCACGTATTGAGCAGGTTTGATCTTGTTTCCATTTGAAAAGCGCTTCATTTAAAATCTTCACATGATGATCTTCCACTTCAAATGTTGCGCCCGCTAAATGGGGAGTCGCTAACACATTCGGCAAAGAGATCAATTCATAATCAGAAGATTCAGGCGGTTCGTGATAAAACACGTCAAGGATCGCTCCCTTAATCCGCCGTTCTTTCAGCACCCGCAGCAGCTCTTCCCTGTCTGTAACCACCGCTCTTGACGTATTGACAAAAACAGCTTCCTGTTTCATCAATTGAAAGTGCCGGGCGCCGATAAGGCCGATGGTTTCTTCTGTACGCGGCAAGTGAACGGAAACAATATCACTTTCAGAAAATACCCGTTCAATCGTCGTTTTTTCATACTCCCGGTTTTCATGATGGACAAATGGATCATAGTAAAGCACCTTGCAGTCAAAAGCGGCCAATAGCCGGGCGATTCTCTGTCCGACGGCTCCGAAACCGATAAGGCCGACTGTTTTCCCCGTCAGCTCATTTCCTCTGAATTTGACGTAAGCCTGCAAATAATCACCATTCCACTTCCCGTCTTTCAGCCACTGATGGGAAGAATACGTATGACGCAAAAATGAAATCACATTTCCGATAAACATTTCAGCAACAGCCTGGGCATTGCGGGCCGGTGTAAAGAAAACGGGGATTTTTCTTTTAGTCGCCGCCGCAATATTCACGTTAGACGGCATTCCTCTGCAGACACCGATAAAAGCGGAATCAGGCAATATGTCAATAACACGCTCAGACACCTCATCAAGTTCAGTGATAAGCCCCGACGCGTTTGTCTCTTGAATCATTCGGATCAATTCATCTTCCCGATAGGCCCGGCCGTGCTTCTTCCACGGCCGGTGCACAGTCCGGCCGAACAGCTCAGTCAGCTCCTTCAGCCCCTCGTCGTGATATGGTGCGGTAATTAAAACCGTCATGGTGCAAAACATCCTTTTCACATAAATTTTGTCATAAAAAAATCTCTTTCCCCAAAGAAGGAAAGAGATTCATATACCGTCTTTATGCGCTTGAAGCGCACAAATATGTATAGATCATTCTTTCCTATCTTTCAAGCGTACGCTTGCTGGAATTGGCACAATAAATGTTGCCGAGGTTTCGTAGGGCCAGTCCCTCCACCTCTCTGGATAGAAAATAAAATGATGAAATTGTCAGGCTGTTTAAAAGAATAAACTCATCATAGAAAAGTCTTTCCGTGATGTCAACACTTTTTTTCTGAATTGACGTTCGATTTTGAAATGTTATAATGCTTACAATATAAACAAAGAGGAGAAATGGGCTATGAATTCTGCTGCAACACAGCCGAACGGGGTCTTTAAGTCGGTATGCTCACTAGACTGTCCCGATCAATGCGGCTTGCTTGTGACAAAAAAAGACGGAAAAATCGTTAACATTCAGGGAGACCCCGATCACCCGGTCACATCAGGGAATATTTGCAACAAAGTCAGACACATGGCTGAGCGCATTTATGATGAAAAGCGCGTAACCGTTCCGTTAAAACGGATCGGTAAAAAAGGTGAAGCCGCGTTTGCGCCTATTTCCTGGGAGGAAGCGATCAATACGATCAGTGCGCGCTGGAAAGAGCTTATTGCCGAAGAAGGAGCGGAAAGCATTCTTCCGTACAGCTTTTACGGCAATATGGGAAAACTGGCGGCAGAGGGAATGGACCGCCGTTTTTTCCATCGTCTCGGAGCGAGTCATCTCGAACGGACGATCTGCAGCAAAGCCGGATCTGAAGGCTATAACTATACAATGGGTGAAGGAGCGGGTACTGATCCGGAAGAGACCATACATGCAAAGCTCTTTATTTTTTGGGGAATCAATGCCGTCAGCACGAATATGCACCAAGTCATGATTGCCCAAAAAGCCCGGAAAAAAGGGGCTAAAATTGTCGTTATCGATGTACATAAGAACCAAACCGGCCGGCTTGCCGATTGGTTTATTCCCATTCGCCCCGGCACAGATGCCGCACTCGCCCTCGGTATCATGCATGTCTTATTCGACGAAAACCTTCACGATGAAGCATTTCTCACAGAATACACCGAAGGCAGTGACGAATTAAAAGCGCATGTTAAACACTATGATCCGGAAACGGTTTCTGCTATTACAGGCGTTAAAGCCGACGATATCAGACGCCTTGCGAGAATGTACGGGGAAACCTCCCCTTCCCTTATCAGGATCGGAAACGGCATTCAGCACCATGACAATGGCGGAATGATCGTCCGCACCGTTGCCTGCCTTCCGGCTGTTACAGGACAGTGGCTCAACACCGGAGGAGGCGCAATCAAGCACAACAGCGCGGTATTAAACTATAACAGACAAGCGCTCCAGCGGCCTGATCTGCTTTACGGCAGGAAGCCACGATCATTTAATATGAACAGGCTCGGAAGCGTTCTTTTAGAAACAAAACCGCCCGTGCGCTCCCTGTTTATTTACGGTACGAATCCCGCAGTGGTTGCGCCGGAAGCGAATAAAGTCAGAAAAGGCCTGCTGCGGGAGGATTTATTTACAGTCGTTCACGATCTGTTTTTAACGGAAACCGCCAAATATGCGGATATCGTGCTCCCTGCTGCATCCGCTTTTGAAAACACGGATTTTTACACGTCTTACTGGCATCATTTTATTCAGCTGCAAAAACCGGTGATCGAACCCTACGGGGACAGCAAATCGAATACGGAAGTGTTCCGTTTGCTTGCCGGAGCAATGGGATTTACCGAGCAGGAGCTTCAGGATTCCGATGAAGAATTGATCAGACAGGCGCTGGACTTTCCCGACAATCCGTATATCGAGGATATTGATTACGAAGCGCTCTCACGCCATTCCTTCATGAAAGCCAAACGGAAAAAACCGCTTTTTCCGGGACAGCTCAAGACACCGAGCGGAAAAATTGAATTATATTCGGAAAAGATGAAACAGGACGGTTATCCCGCGCTGCCGACACATATCCCTCTTGAGAGCGATGGTGATTTTCCGCTTTTATTTGTCCCGGGACCGAATCATAATTTTTTAAATTCAACATTTTCGAATAATGAAAAACACGTAAAATTAGAAAAAGCGCCAAAGCTTTTTATTCATACAGAGGATGCTGTACGCCGGAACATAGAAGACGGGGAAACCGTTAGAGTTTGGAATCACCGCGGCGAGTGTGAATTAACAGCTTCGGTCGGCGAACAGGTGCTTCCCGGCGTTGCAGTCAGCCAAGGTCTTTGGGCCGATATGGATGATAAAAAACAGCTCGTCAATTCGCTCACGCCCGATCGGCTGGCGGATATGGGAGGAGGCGCTGTTTTCTTCTCCGGAAAGGTGCAGGTGGAAAAGCTCAGCAATTAAAACCGTCCGCAATAAACGCCGAGCGGTTTTGATGAAGGCTGAATCCTTTCGGCCGGCTTCACCGTATAAAAAGTGATAACGTTTATTGGAGGTTTGCTGTATGGATATCATACCGGCATCGGAATCGCTTTAGCCGGATATTTCATAGGAGACGGATTGAAAAACTTTAAATCACCTGATCCTCATGAACACACTGACCACATTCTCATTAAAGAAAAAGATTTACACTTCTATATTGGTATTATTTCGGAGTTACCAAGGAAGAAGCGAAACAAATCGTGCCCGACACCTCCGACATTCCGCATATCACGAGAAACGGAAAGCGGTATGTACAGAAAACTGCATTAAGAGAATGGCTGACTTCCATGCTGGAAAAAGAATAACAGCTTCCATGAAAAGCGGGAAGGGTTTTTCTCTTCCCGTTCATCAAGATGTGCCGCCCTTTCTCTCTTCAACCCCAAACATACGATGGATATCGTTCTTACTTAACGAAACATCCCCTTCTTTAGATTTCAAATAAAACCCTTTCTTATATAACCGTATGACTTCCTCATATGTAAGCTCATGACGAAGGAGCGCCATTAAACGCCCGTCTTTTTCATCTTGTTTATTGAACCATTCATACTGTTCTGACCAGTTCACTTTCTGCATGTCAAACACCTTCTCACTTTGGATTAATGCCCTTTTCGCATTTATTATACTTATTTCCCCTTTTGTAAACACTCCGACTGCCTGTGATATTTTTGAAAACAGCCGCACCTGCTACTATTAGTCGCCATGTTGACTAATTTCCTTTTGTGATGTATATTGTAACTGTCAACATGGTGACATCTTAGATGGGAGATAACTTATGGATATTAAATTACTAATGAAGGAACTGCATGTTATGCAACAAAGTTACGCATCATTATTTTCGGTTGTCAATAAAGTGCAGGCTCGGGGGGACGAATACTTAGAAATGTTGACTTCCCGACAGCACATGACTCTTATTGCTATTGCCCATTTACCGACGGAAGATACCACACTTATGAATATCGCTAAAAAGCTGGGCACAACAAAACAAACCGCTAACAAATTAATTTCAAGCCTCGCGAAAAAAGGATATGTTCACACTGTGCCAAGCAAACTGGATAAACGTGCAATCAATATTGAGATTACCGCTGAAGGAAAAAAAGCGTTAATTTCCTGTTCAGAAAAATCCACCTATTTTTTAGCGGATATGTTTCATGACTTCACAACTGATGAAATTGAAACATTCTGGAGGCTATTGCAAAAACTTTATCGTTTTGATGGTGAAGAACAGGATGGTTTTGAAGAAAAAGCACATTTGAAAGTTGAAGATCAGGCACAATTCATCTCAGATGACTATGAAGAAAAAATCATGGCTGAATTTTCAAAACGGCGATATGGGAGTACAGACGATGAATAATATGCTTTATCGAAAAGTAAAAGAAACAGAGGATAAGATGAAGGAAAAATGCTATGAGCTGAAAGATAAAATTGATCAATTTATTTCTCATACTAAATATAAAATTCATTGCAAACATAAACTGGACCGAGCCGGCAATTATATATCAATTGCCATTGGACTCTTTATCCTAACTGCCTCATGGCTGACCGCAACACAATGGCTGCTTTGGATAGGCGCGGCGAGTATTTTGAGTAATGCCTGTTTGCTCATTATAAAGCCTGTTAAAAATTGAAAATCTGAAAAAAGCTCTCTAAAAGAGAGCTTTCTTTTATTAATCGTCCCAGTCTTCATCTTCTTCCCAGTTTTCTTTTTTTTCAAGCAACCTTCTGTAGAAAAATTCAATAAAGCTGTCGGCTAGCTTGTCTTGGTATCCAAGTACTCTATCCCAAATAAAAACAGGGCATTCATTATTACTGTTCATTTTATTAGTATCTAAGGCATAAGCAAAAAAATCAATATCTTCTAATATCACAAGTCCATCAGATAAATGATAATAATTACGATATTCCTCTGTGGTTTCAACTACCGAAGCCCCGCCAAAGTCATACCCTAAAATATCAATTCCATATAAGCCGCCAGAGCCAAAGTTTCTCAGAAACCATTTATAACTATCAGGAAGTTGTAGTTGGAGCTCCTTCTCTATATTAATAATCTCTTTTTCACTTATTCCTCTAGTAAAATAACTGTCTGCTTTATTTTCAGTTATAAACTCTATAGTTTTTTCATATAAGTCCATTGATATCTCTCATTCCTTTTTTATTTTTCATATTGTTTTGCTCTCCATTTCCAATACCTGTCTCGGAAATTATCATACTGGGCTTTTAAAACCGGATCGTTTCTAAAGCTTTCACCATCAGATTTAAGCCTATGGATAATGCCGCTATATTTAGTATGTAAGCTATTTGGAATTTCAAGCATTGGACCAGGTTCCTCTTGAATTAAATGGTGTAGATTTATTTGTGTCCCATCTTTCGCAAAAGGTGCATTTCCACTTTTCATTAATTGAAGATTCGTAAGGCCTTTACGATTTTTTTGGTTCATATCAATATCTTTCATAGTATACACTCTGCGGCTTATGTCTTTAACTTTTCCCTTTGCTTTTACCTTGCCATTAACCTCAAAGGCACCATACTTTTCTTTATTTAACCAAGGAAGGTTTATTTCTTGACCAGTAAACGGCTTTCTCGTTCCATCCGGGATTTTCTTTGCATTGGTCAAAAGTTCATTTTTAAGGTTTTGGCTGTCAACCACATTGTATGGTACGTTATCGGCCAGAGCAAGATCATATTTAGAGTTATAAGGAAGCAGTTCTGGAAGTTTAACGTCTTTAATTTTCTTCCCTGCCTGCCCTGCCTTGTTTATGACTTTCCCCGCCGCATCAGCTTTGTTAACGGCTCCTGCGCCTTTCGTTCCGACGACAGCCACAGCCACTGAACCGACCGCGTATGTCACCCATCTTGATCTAGAGTAAGCATCTCCGTTCACCATATCTTTTTGATATGATTCCTCAATTGCTGCTGAAACAGCATCATATGTTTTAACTGGATGAAGTACTGCATTACCCAGTGCTGACAAGGTTTCTCCCGGATCGGTTATGAAGTCCCATAAACCGGTTACCGTGTCTTTCCCGACATCATATAAACCAACGCCAGCTCCTTTCAAAATATCCCAAGTCACTTCTCCGGCTTCTTCCAGCTGTTTTGCTTGTTCAAGCTGAATGACATATTGCTGCTGGGAAGGTTCAAGGTTTTCATAGCCGATCTTCTTCGCAATCTCTAAGTATTCATCAGGATCAGTTACTCCGTCAGCGAGCTTTTTCTTCAGTTCCTTGATTTCACGTTCTTTCGCTTCTTCCTTCTTAATCACCAAATAAGCATCCGAATGTCTTGCAATCTCGCCTTTTTTCTTATGTATGTCACTTTCCCTGTATGCCTTGGCGTTATAATAAAGCGGAGTGGCGTTTTTTCCTTTGCCCGTAGCGTTTTGGAGCTGTTGAAAATCAGCCTGGATGAACTGTTCGTTTGCCTCGGTTTCTGCGTATTCTTTCGTTAGATCGTGATCAAGCTTTCCGAGTTTATGTATGGTATCGTTCCTTTTTTTATCTGCTGACTCAAGCTTTTGATCGACATCTTCTGTAGAGAAAACATCAAGATGAATGATATCGCTGATTTCATCAAGGATACCTTTCATTTCATTGCGCTGCTCCTGCATGATGGCTTGTGATTGATTCTTCGCATGAATCAGCTCGTGTTCTAAAAAGGACTCTTCCACAAACGAATCGCCCAATCCGGCATCAGCTACTTTTCCTGAAATACTGTTAAGAAACGCAATCTTCATATCGATCAGATCAAGCCAGCTGTCCGTGACACCGGCGTGATCTTGAAAGAATGCTTTAATGTTGTCTGCGCCTTTGCCTGAAAACTCACTGTCGTCTAAGTCAGCCATTCCCTGATAGGCTTTCCTGAGAGTGATAAATTGTTCTCTAATCTGATCGTATTGTTTTGCCCGCTTTTCTGCGGCTGAAATGAACGAGGCTGCTTCAAATACTTTCATTTAGGGCTCCTTTCTGCTTCTTTCCGTCTGAATTTGACCATAGGATATAAGATTAGATGAAACCTACACGAAGGAATCGGGGATCGGCAAAACAAAGCCAGACATAACATATATTAAAAAATCTCTTGCATTTCCGCACCCGCCATGCTATATTGATATAGCGATGAGCTGAATTGTGTAAGCCGATGCACATGCCCTTGCGGCACACACGAATGTGGCGTGTGGTGTATCGCCTCAATACGCAAAAGACGTTTGCTTCTGCAAACGTCTTTTTTTATTATCCGATTTTCGTTCCGTTCGGTACTGTCTGCTCTGGCGTAAGCAGGACAACGTCTCCTTTTTCCGGGATGCCGCCGAGAACGAGAACTTCTGACTTAAATCCGGCGATCCGCCGCGGCGGAAAGTTGACAATAGCTGTAACCTGTCTGCCCATCAGATCACCCGGTTCGTACCGTTTTGTAATCTGGGCGCTTGATTGTTTCATGCCGATCTTTTCGCCGAAATCTATTGTCATCTTAATGGCCGGCACCTTTGCTTCCGGGAATACTTCCGCTTTTACGACCGTTCCTATTCTAAGATCAAGCTTGATAAAATCTTCGATGACTGCCATATCAAAAACTCCTTTTTTACAATCATGATACCAAAAAAAGAAGCAGTTTATTTAACCGATTTTCAGGATTATTTATCAGATTGAAAGGTGTTTCGGAAGACGCGCGGCGTTATTCCCTTATGTCTGACAAACCATCTGGTAAAGGAAGACAAATTTTGAAAGCCGACCTCCTGACTGATGTCTGTCAGCCGGCATTTTGTTTCAATAAGCATTTGTTCCGCTTTCTTCATACGGAGCTCAGCAATATAAGCTTGCGGGCTTTTCCCCGTCTGCTTTTTAAACCAGTCGGAATAATACGCCGGGTGGTAATGTTCCATTGCGGCAAGCTCTTTAATTGTAAAAGTCTTTGATAGATTTCGGCGGATATACGCAATTGAATCATTCGTACGGTTTACTTGTATCTTTTCAGCAATATATTCTGCAAGCAGACTCAATGAATGAGCCGACTGCTGCTTTGTCTCTTCTGTCAGCAGAAACCGAATCGATGTCCAAAAAGGATCAAGCTTATTCAGAACGCCGGGGTCTAATGAACCTTTGAAAAAATATGCCGGTATGTCGAGAACGAGACATTCATTTCGCTCCAAAGAACGGAACCGATGTTCATGCCCGGGCGGAATATACAGCATTTGATCAGGTTTTAATCTGATTTTACGTCTTTCTGTCTCCAGGTCCAGCTGTCCTTCGAGCGGAAAGAGCATTTGGCAGTATGTGTGTGCATGAGAATCAAATATATGTGAATAGGTGCGCCGCTCACAAATGATATGTTGTAATGAATCCATTTGTCCCTCCTTTTTACATGATGCGTCTTTTTATTTAGTTTACATAATAATATTATTGTTCCCTCTCCTGCAAACCTCTTAGAAAAGCAACAACTGCAAACTTTCGGCTTTCCTTAATTGATTCGGTTAATTCAAATGCACTCTGTTTTCTCAACACGGCAAATCCGTGAAGAAGGCTCCTCAGTCCTCTCGCAGCATGAATCGCAGTGTCAGACTGTGCATAACCGTTAGCTGTCAGCTGCCTGACAACAAGCTCTACAAGCAGGCTTGACAGATTCTCAATCCGCCCGTCTTTTATCTTTTGAAATGTTGCGTCATATAATCCTGGATTGGCTTCGGCGAAATTGATATAGGCATCGGCAAGACTGAGCAAAGCCGTTTCGCCCGTCAGTCCTTCTGCAGAGGCCGCCATTCTTTCATATAACATAGTTAAACCGGAGACAGCCAGCTCTGTTTTAATTCCTTGAAGGCCATTGACAAAATTGTAAAGGGAAGGCGGTTTTACGTTTAAGGACTTTGCAACAGCCGCAAGCGTCACTTCGTTCAGCCCTTTTTCGTCAGCGATGCCTGCTGCGGCTCTCAATATCATGTCAAGGCTCATTCCGACTCTCGGTGACATTATGATCGGCCTCCCGGCAGGCTTCGTTCGGCTTCCTCAGCAGCCTCAGCCATCATTTCAACGGGATTGCAGAGAACATTTCCATGTCCGGCGGCCAGACTGCTTGGTTGATGAGCGATAAGCGTTCTTGCTGTTTTTACAGCTTCTTCTTTATTCCACGTAGCAAAAGCCGGAAACGGAAATTTCCATTTCAGCTTCCCAGAAACAGCAAGGCCGCCCCGTACTTGAAAGGCATCTCCGACGATCAGCATATCATTTCTCATATCTTTAAAAGCGAGGCTTCCCGGCGTATGACCGGGAGCGGGAATGACAAGTAAAGATCCGATCCGCTCGCCGCCTTTCAGCAGGCGATCAGGTTCGGTTCGAACATTTTTCGGCACTCCCCCCTTTATCGGCGTTTGTGCTTCATGCTCAAATAATGAAGTGTCACCTTTCAGCAAGAAAGAATCCCGCTCAGAAATACAGACGGAAGCATCCGGAAATTCCGCAGCTAATGAGTCAAGCGAACCGATGTGATCCCCGTGCGCGTGGGTGAGTAATATGTCATTCAGCGGCTTCCCAAGCTGCCGCAATGCTTGTTTGATTCCTTTATGACTGTTAGGCAGTCCGGCGTCAATCAGGGTTACTCCTTCTTCTTCTTCAACCAAATAACAATTCACCGGGAAGAGCGCGGGAAAAAAAGTCAGCTGCCAAACGGTTCCGTATTGTAAGATTCTCATCAACATCCCCCTAAAACTAATATTGTTAGTTTTATTATAACTAATACCGTTAGTTTATCAAGAGTTTTCTGTTTAAATCCTGAAAAAGGCGCGGGCGCTTCTATTATGCAAAAAAAAGAAACGCGCATACTGTGATAAAAGATGCTTTCAGCCTGCGAATAAATCAGACTACTAAAACCAGCCGGATAAGCATACACTACTCAACGGAGGGGGAGTTCCACACCATGCATATCACACTTCAAAGCATCTGCCCTGTCTTAATGATTGCCTTTTTTTTGTATAAAAAGGTGAAACGGTCCGTCGGCTTTCAGCCTTTGAAACCCCGCTGGCTTTATACAAGAATGATTTTGTTTTCATTGCTGGCCGCAGCTCTGGCGTTTTTCAGCATCACACACCCGGCTTTATACGGCCATCTTATATTCGGCACTTTTTGCGGCTGGCTTCTGGTCCTGTTTGCTAAACGGAACATTTCTTTTGAAGAACGCCGCGGA
This sequence comes from Bacillus sp. EB106-06-01-XG163, assembly GCF_058791615.1. NCBI lineage: Bacteria > Bacillati > Bacillota > Bacilli > Caryophanales > Bacillaceae > Bacillus > Bacillus sp. EB106-06-01-XG163. The sequence goes on along the minus strand of NZ_JBYTDS010000002.1, from coordinate 334,619 downwards.
AAAATGTATTTTCGCACTCACCTGTGGATTGAACTTATTCTATTAACGTTATTCCTATCGAGATTTGTTTATCGCGTTATTGAAATTTACCGGATCACAGCGGACTTTACCCATCCGGAGGCATACAGCCAAACGGTCGGGGCCGATCCGCTGACCATCAGTATCTTTTATTTCATCGCAGTGTATTACAGCGGCTTCTCTTTTTATGTTTTAAAAACGAGCAGAGACCAAACCAATAACAGTCAGTACGGCTGACATCCCTGTCTCAAAAGCAGGGATGTTTTTTAATCGTGCCGCGTATGGTGAATCATTTGCTGAAGCACATCTAACACATGTTCATCCTCAGGAGAATAATAGATGGATGTTCCTTCTCTGCGTGATTTGACGAGGCGCAGATTTTTAAGAAAACGCAGCTGATGAGAAACGGTAGACTGCAGCAAATTCAGCTTTTCTGCGATATCATTTACCGCGTGCTCACCCTGTGACAGCAAATGGAGAATTCTGATTCTGGTCGGATCAGACAGCGCCTTAAAAGTCTGGGCAACCAAAAATAAAGTTTCCTCATCTAAATCGACAGCGGGGTCATTTTTGTTTCCGGATTCGTGAAATTCAGTCATATACCTCACCCTTCTTTTCTCAAGTAGCCCAATTATACCAAATGTCAATTGATGCAGATACATCCTGCGCCTGACAAAAGAACCGTTATTTTAAATTTATGTTTCAAATACGGGTTTCCGCTTGGTTTCGCGCATTCATCTGTGTCATAATGAAAAAGTCATAATGCTCCTGAAATTGAGGGTGAAACACAGTGGAGAAAAAGAAAAAAGGCTGTTTCGCTGCCGCGGGTCTTATGATGATATGTGTTTTTGTCATGGTTTCCTTCTTCCTCATTCTGTTATTTTCAAATAATGAATGGCTCAAAAGTCTTCCGTTTGATGTCAAGCCGATCGTTCTTGAACGGCTGACAGATTACAAACCGCTTGTTGAAGACGAGCTGGATGAAAAAGGACTCACCAAATATACATCGCTTGTACTCGGCATGATATATCAGGAGTCAAAAGGAAGAGGAAATGATCCCATGCAGTCTTCAGAATCTCTGGGTTTAAAGCGAAATGAGATTAAAAACCCTCAAACCAGTATCAAACAGGGAATCAAACAATTCACTCTCATGTACCAAACAGGCAAGAAAAAAGGCGTAGACTTGGATACGATTATACAAAGCTACAACATGGGAGCCGGCTATATTGATTTTGTGGCTGAACATGGAGGATCGCATACTGAGGAACTGGCAAAACAATACTCCGAGCAGCAGGTCAAAAAGAATCCGAAACTTTACACTTGCGGAGGGAACAAAGACAATTTCCGTTATCCCTACTGCTATGGTGATTACACGTACGCAGAAAAAGTAAAAGCAAAAACAAAAACCGTTGAACAATCCTTAAATGTAACAACACTTGAAACGCTTGAAGAGTAAAAGGCGCCCTGATGAGGCGCCTTTTTCAATCAATAGAAAAAAGCCGCGCAGAGCACGGCTTTTTTTAATAATACGGTGAGATCATTAAGTATACAATGACACCCGTCAGACTGACATACAGCCAGAGCGGCATCGTCCATCTCGCGATTTTTTTGTGGCGCTCCACTTGCATGCTGAATCCTCTGATCAGCGTAAACAGCGCAAGCGGCACGATAACGGCGGAAAGACAGATGTGCGTAATTAAAATAAAGAAATAAATCCCCCGAATGATGCCGTGGCCGCCGAATAAAGTATTTTCAGCCACAGAGTGGTATACGACATAGCAGATCAAAAACAGCAGAGTCGTCGTAAACGCCGCCAAAATAAAACGTTTATGCGCTTGAATATTTTTTTGCTTAATCATAAAGAGCGCTGCCAGCAAAAAGATAAAAGTAAAGCTGTTAAAAATGGCATTTAACATCGGCAGAATATGAATATTGGCAATGCTGACCTGTCCCGATTTCGGCATAAAAAACAGCACCGCAATTAACCCGTTGATCAGAACGGTCAATGTCAGCACGATACCGGTATAACTTTTAGGTTTGTTTTCTGTCTGATTCATCTTATGACCTCTCTCAATTTTACTGACTATCCAAATGGTATGAGAATTCAGCTTTGATGTCAACGGTTTCGCCCGCTTCGTCAGAAATTAGACAAACTTAAGCCCTAAAAAGACCGGGTGTTTGAGACCCGGCCTTTCGTCATATCATGCTTCCTTCAACAGTTCTTCTATCACCTTATGTTCGTTTTCATTCAACAGATTTTTTGGAATGATCCGATCAATCGGTTTATTCATGTGCTGATCGAGAATATCGGCTGTTTCTTTGTCCCCTGCGATTACGAGACGCTCCCATTGGTGTGAAGCGGCCTTTTGATCAAGGTTTGAAGCCAATCGTTTATACAGCCTGTTTTGGTTTTCTTCGACGTGGGCTTTGGCAGCGTCTTCGTCCATCGACGCGGAGAGGCTTCCGCTTACATCCTGCGGTTTCCACGATTCATTGATGACGTCGTAATGATAATGCTCCACTCCTTCAATTTTTCCGAGTACGGTTTCTATGATCTTCACTTCATTCTGCTGGGTGAGAATAAAAGCCGTGCTCGGAAATTGTTCACGAAGAAGTTCTAATTGATCAAGGACAGCCGTCTCTTCCCAATAAAATCGTGTTTCAACAGGCACCTGCAATTCAATCGTCTCCCAAATACCGCCTTCTCCCGACGCAAAAAATACGAGACTTCGCGGCATCTCTTTACCAAGCTCATCGATATATTGATAGACACGTTCCATGATGCGGACGAGAGATTTTTCTTCTTCCGGATCACTGGCAGACAGATACTCTTTTAATCTCCGAAAACCGGTTTTCAAGGCGATTTTCCACTCTCCCCCCTGCTGATCCGGATTTCTCATATCCGTATTGACATATAAGGAAAGCATTTTATCAGGAGATTCCGTCATTACGTACTTCAATTTGCCGATGAGTGAGTCAATTGCCATTATAGATTCCTCCTTTTTCCGCTGCTCACTGTTCCTTTCCCTATCCGCACCGCCTTAAAAACGTCAATCCACATATAAACGGCAGACTTTTCTAAAAAAGTTTTGCAAAACCCATTTACAAACCAAGACATCATTTACTACAATGGATACTTGTGTTTAACTAAGACTTTTACGCTGTGAAAGGAGTATGATTTTGTTTACTGCAGAAGAAAGAGATCAGAAAGAGCTGGAAAAAGAGCTTCATAAACTTGAATTTCAGATTTTCAGAATGCGGGAAAATCTGATAGATGTATCAAAAGACGCGCGAGTGCTTGGTATTGATCAATCGAACAATGACGATTGGATCATTGTTTCCTCGATTGATGATGGCCAAACATGTAAGATTATGCTGACTGATTGTGAATCAGCCTACCGGGGAAGAGGCTGTTTTTCACTGATCGCCTCTTATTATGACAATGCCATTCATATCGGGGACATTAAAGGCCCGCCGAACCATGGCTACGGCTCGATCTGCATGAAATTTTTAAAACATATCGCCAGAGAGCAGAATATCCCGAAAGTGACGGGCGACATCGCTAAGCGTGATTGGGATCATGTCGACAGGCTCGTTCATTTTTATGAAAAGCATCACTTTGATGTCTGGATTGACAATGATACGCAATCAGGCGGCATTAAATGGGTCGACTTGTAAAAAAATAATAGAGAAACCCTCTTTTATATGGTGTAATAGATTAAACCATATAAGGAGGGTTTTTTTGTATCCGGAAAAATTGAAAAAAGGTGACGGCATTCGTATTGTGTCTCCGGCCACAAGCATGTCCGTTATGTCAGATGAAAATATAAATGCCGCGAAGACAAAATTGGAGGAGCTGGGCTTTTGTGTCTCTTTTTCAGAGAATGCGAAAGAAATAAATGAATTTGATTCATCATCCATTGAATCGCGTGTACGGGATCTGCACGAGGCTTTCGCTGACCCTGACATCAAAGCGATTTTGACGACACTCGGCGGGTTCCAATCAAATCAGCTGCTCCGCTATCTTGATTATGAAAACATCAAGCGGCATCCGAAAATCCTTTGCGGCTATTCAGATATTACCGCTCTCGGCCATGCCATATATCAAAAAACCGGCCTTATTACATATTCCGGTCCCCATTTTTCTTCATTTGCCATGAAAAAAGGGCTGGACTATACGATTGACTCTTTCTTGGCCTGCTGTGCTTCTGACAACCCGTATGAGGTAAAGCCTTCATCTGAGTGGAGTGATGATAAATGGTATTTGAACCAGGAGGACAGACGTTTTTATCGGAATCCGGGACCGCTCGTTATTCAACCCGGATATGCGGAAGGAACACTGATCGGAGGAAATCTATGCACGCTGAATCTTCTGCAGGGCACCGAATACTTTCCGGAGATGGAGCAAGTGATTCTGTTTATAGAAGATGATCATATGTCGGACATTCATATGTTTGACCGGGATTTGCAGTCACTCATCCACCTTCCCGCTTTTTCAGCCGTGAAGGGAATTGTCATCGGACGTTTCCAGCATGCTTCAAATGTGTCTGAGGAGGCTCTGCGCGCCGTCATCCGTACAAAAGAAGAACTGTCATCCATGCCTGTTATCGCAAATGCTGATTTCGGCCATACCTCCCCTTTGATGACATTCCCGATCGGAGGAACATGCAGGATAGAAGCCGGCTCAGAAGGCGGACGGATATGGATCGATCGGCATTAATACATAAAGACGGGAAAACCGCCCCGTCTTTTTATTTTGACGCCTTATGCCGCGGCGTGCGCGGAGCGATCATAATTCGTCCGCCAGCCGCTGCCGTTACCCATACGGAAGCTCCTTCATAAAAACGGCTGATCTCTTCATTATATACGGCATGTGTCAGTTCACGTTTATCATGCGTTCCGTCTTGGTTTTTTACGTTTAAAATAAGCACAAGCTCGTGCCTGCCATTCTTCATCACGCCAGTACGTCTCACCTTTTCAATAACGGCTGGCCTTCCTCTCCCTCTGTCAAGCGCCTGAAACAGCCTGACAGCAGGCATAGACAGTCCGATAACGAGCACAATGGCGAAAGCGGTGCATATAACTGCTTGAAACACCGGTGATTCTGTGAAGGCATTCCATAAACATATAAATTCCGGCTCCATTAGATTCATACATCCCTTCAGATTCCGTTTTCACATCCATTCCTTCTATACAATATTAGAGAAACGCTTTTTCTTTTTCCGCATATAACGATTATATACAGTCAAAAAAGGGAAGAAAAAAAGAACACAAAGCATTTCGCCTTGTGTTCTTCATCTCTATATGAAACTAGTCTAATACTTTAACATTTACTGTTCTGACGCCCCAGTTGTTAGCGTCACTTTTCTTTGCAACAAATACGTCAATTTTATTTCCTTTAATTGCGCCGCCTGTATCTGCTGCTGTTGCCACTCCGTAACCTTCAACATAAACCTTAGAGCCAAGCGGAATGACACTAGGGTCTACCGCGATGACTTTTGCATCAGGGTTTTTGTTTAAGTCAACACCGGTTGCCGTTACACCGGAAATGCCGCCGTCGTTAGCAGAGTAAGCAGTTGCAGTCATTGTCAGCTGCTTTTTAGGCTCTTGTTGGTTTGTATTTGATTGAACAGGCTGCTGTTTTGCTTCGACAGCCTTCGCTTCTTGTTTAGGTTGTTGTTCTTGAACAGGTTCTTGTTTAGGCTGCTCGTTTTTGACAGCTTCTTGTTTCGGCTGTTCTGTCTCGGCAGCTGGTTTTTGTTCAGTTTGCGGCTGGCTGGCTTCTTGAGCCGGCTGTGCAGCCTGAGCCTGACCTTTCACATTTAACGTTGTGCCTGCGTAAATTATATCTGATTGCAAGTTATTCAAGCTTTTCAGATTGCCGACTGATGTTCCGAATTTCTGAGCAATTTTCCAGAGGCTGTCGCCCTGCTTCACTGTGTACTGCCCAGATGTGGTTGTTTCTACTGAAGAAATAGTCAGTTTCTCTCCTTCAATGATTAAATCAGAAGATAACTGATTCCATTCTTTTAAGTCCTTTAGGTTCACTCCGTTTTTTTGCGAGATCCCCCAGAGCGTGTCACCCTTTTGCACCGTGATTTCTTTAGCAGAAGCGTGAGCTCCAAATGCAGTTGTTGAAATTGCTGCAACTGCGACAAAGGACATAATCGTCTTCTTCATAAGTAAATCCTCCCTTGTTAGCTTTTTATTGGCGGCTAACAGGTGATATCGTAACATATGAAAATGTCAGTTCAATAACAAAACGATTTGAATTAGATTACAGTTCCTTTACATGAAACATTTCTCTCGCTTGGTAAGTCTTGCTGAAACCCTGATACAGCAAGGGTTTTCAAGCTTCTGATTTTTCCGGCGCGAATGAAAAACACAATGTGCAAATTTCTAAAAAAACTTTTTTTCACTCTGTTTCTCTTACATAATTTCGGATTTCTTCTAAAAAAACTGCTCCGTATTTCAATCTTTTTTGTTCCCCGACCCCTTTTACGGAAAGAAGATCCTGATCCGTTTTCGGAAGTTTCGCCGACATTTCTTTTAACGTCTGATCTGAGAATACGACAAATGGAGGCACACCCTGTTCAGCTGCAATCTCTTTGCGGAGACGCCGGAGAAGCTCAAATAATTCATCATTCTCGGTAACGGCGGCGGCCTGTAAGGCTTCTTTTCTCGAGACTGCGCTTTTTCCAAGCAGAACGTCCCTGCCTTTTTGGGTGACCATAAGCGTCGGAAATGTGCCGTCCGCCATTCTGATATATTCATCTGAAATAAGGAATTCGATAAAATCACTGATTTCCGCTGCGGATTGATGCTTCATAATGCCGTAAGTGGACAGGCTGCTGAAGCCGTTTTCCAGCACTTTTTTATTTTTAGACCCGCTAAGCACCTGCGCCACCATCGTTTTTCCGAAGCGCTCATTCATTCTGATGATGCATGACAATACCATCTGCGCTTCTTTTGTGACGTCATGGGCGGTCCTTGTATCAGTGCAATTGCCGCATGCTCCGCAAGCTTCCGCCTCATTCTCGCCGAAATACTTCAGAATAAACCGCTGCAGGCAATCTTCCGTATGGCAGTAATCCACCATCTGTCTCAGTTTTTTGAGATCCTGCTTTTGTTTTTCTTCTCCGGCGGCCGATTGGTCTATTAAAAAACGCTGCACCATAATATCCTGCGGCGAAAATAAGAGCACACACTCGCTGTTAAGACCGTCGCGCCCGGCCCGTCCGGCTTCCTGGTAATAGCTCTCCATATCTTTCGGAATCTGCGCGTGTAAAACGAACCTGATGTTGCTCTTATCGATTCCCATTCCGAAAGCGGACGTAGCTACCATCACTTGTATCTGATCGTTAAGAAACCGCTCCTGCTGGTCTTTTCTGTCATCATCCGCCAATCCGCCGTGATAACGGCCGGCATTGATGCCGCTGCGTTTTAATTTCTCATATAAACGGTCGGTTTCTTTTCTTGTCGCTGTATATATAATGCCGGCTTCGTGTTTATTTTTTTCCAGATACCGCTCGATAAACCGGTCTTTGTTTTCGCCCTTTACTACTTTAAACGTTAAATTCTCTCTGGCAAAACCGGTATATACAGTTTGTTCTTTCTTAATATGAAGCTGCTTACAGATGTCATCATGAACCTCAGGCGTAGCCGTCGCCGTTAATGCGATGATGACGGGCGGTTCTTTTAGTTCATTAAAAAGGATTTCGATATTCCGGTAACTCGGCCTGAAATCATGTCCCCATTGCGATATACAGTGAGCTTCGTCAATGGCGACAAGAGGAACCGTAATATTCTGCAGGATGTGAATGAATTCAGAAGAAGTCAAACGCTCCGGTGTGATGTAAAAGAGCCGGTAAGCCCCTTGCTTCAAACCGGTCAGGCGCTCATGAATGTCACGGCTTGTCTGGGTACTGTTAATATAAGCTGCCGCGATACCCGCTTCTTCAAGCGCGTCGACTTGATCTTTCATTAAGGAAATAAGAGGGGAAATAACGATTGTGGTTCCTTCAAACAGCAGTGCGGGAATCTGATAGCAGATTGATTTTCCGCCCCCCGTCGGCATAATGCAGACCGTGTTTTTTCTCTCCTCTGCAACTGATTGTATCGCCTGCTTTTGGCCCGCGCGAAGACTGTCGTAGCCAAAATAATGCGCCAGAAGGGATTGGGCTTTCTCCAGCATATGTTGTAAAACCTCACTTTGTCTTTGATTCTTTTATTTTATCATACTGATAAAGTACGCTGCTCAAGGGCAATTCAAAATAAAAAGCCATCTCCGCAAGGGAAATGGCTTTCGCTACGTATGCCGTACGCAAGTAAGAAAGTTTTAAACCACCACTCCTCAAAGTGGGTGTTTGCAGAAGCGTTCCTGTCGTCCTCTGCAATGGAGGCATGACATTCCGGCTTCGATATAAAACTCCCTATTACAGCTTAAAGGTTAAAACTTAATTAACAATACGAACAATGTAGCTTCTCTTATATCCTACACCATCAGTCGTATTTTGGCAAGAGGGTTAATTCTTTTACAGAAAACCTTTTTTCTTTGTGAAAAATGCTTTATTCTACATAAAAATTGTTTTTTCGACAAGATATCAATATATCAATATAAGATCAGATCGAAAGCTTCCGCCAGTTTCTTCTATAATAGAAAAAACTCTCACACCCTGTAGGGGCGCAAGAGTTAATGAAAATTAGAATTTTGCAGCCAGATCTTTCGCTTCTTGCAGTCCTTTTTCAATGATCGCTTGAGCGTTATCCGGTGCAGCATTATGGCCTTCAACGACAACAGTGTGAAGATCTTGGACACCCCAGAAACCGAGAACGGTTTTCATGAAGTTTAATGACATTTCAAGAGAAGCCATCGGTCCTTCAGAATATACGCCGCCGCGTGCGTTTAAGAGCGCTACTTTTTTATCTCCCATCAGACCTTTAGGGCCTTCAGGCGTGTATGTGAAAGTAACTCCTGCACGAGACAGGTAATCAACATAAGTATGAAGCACAGCAGGCACTGTGAAGTTCCAAAGCGGGAATGCAAACACGACTTTGTCAGCTTTGACAAATTGATTTAAGTAAATGTCAGCAGTTGACGCTTGTTTTTTCTCTTCGTCTGTCATTTCAATTCCTTTTGAAGCTTTGAATGTTCCGTTAATCATATCTCTTCCGAGGTAAGGAAGGTTTTCTTTATGAAGATCAAGTTCGATCACTTCATCATTCGGATTGTTTTCTTTATAAGCAGCCAGAAACGCTTCGTATAATTTTACGGATACGCCTTCTTCAGCCGTACGGTCACTTGATTTTACAAATAATACTTGAGACATTCTAAATTCCTCCCGGTAATCTTTTAATATTTACTTACAAATAGTATGTTACTTTCTTTTTTATATAAAGTCAATGATTTTATTTCGATTTTGAGATTTTTTATGGAATAAAAAAACAGGTACATATGAATGTACCTGCTGCTATTATTGTGAATCCTGCTCGCGATCCAGGATTTCGTAAGTTTGTGAGCTTTTTTGATCAACGGTTTCTTTATTTGAGAGGTCTTTCACCTGCTCGTGAAATTCCCTTTCATATGACGGAGCGTCTGTTTTCACATCCCCTTCTGTTTCTCGCTGCGCTTCGACGGTCATTCTGGCGTACGGCACGGCTTCAAGTCTTTCATAAGGAATTTCTTTTCCCGTTTTCTCGCAAATCCCGTATGTTCCTTTTTCCATTCGTTCAAGCGCGGCGTGCACCTCATCTAAAAGATTCTGATCGACACCGTCCAGCGTCTGATTCGTGACCCTGTCCAAATAAATGCTTCCGTGATCAGCTAAGTGGTTATCTACTCCGTTCGACAGTTCTCCTGTGTCTTCACTCATTGAATGATTTTCTTTTGATCCTCCCTGAAGACTTTCCTTTAAATCGATTAATTTATGATAAAGGCTGTCCTGCTGTTCTTTTGATAATGACATATTCATCATCTCCTTTTTCGTCTGTATTCTTCGCTGCATCTGTTAATACATACCCTCGAAAAAGGAGGCTGAAACAACGGGGTCAATGCTTTCTCCCCCTGATGGTGACATTGGGTGTCTGCTGCTTTGTCTGTCTTTTTTCTTTCGCAGCATCATTTTGCGGGTCGTCCCGAAATTCTTCAGCGCAGGCTTGTTTGAGCCTGTGCGCCGGTGTATGGTAAGTGGCGCCGATATTCAGCATACCGCTCAGCTCTTCTATACTCAGCTTTTCAAAATCAATATTGTATTCAACCTTGTCCACTTTGACGTGCTCAATATGGACATATGTTTTTTCCCCTTCCACCGTCTGCGGCTCAAAATGACACTTATCCTGAAGCTCATCAAGCTGTTGTTCCACTTTCTTAAGCCGGTCTAATTCTTCTTCACACACTTTTTTGAAAATCTCTTTCATTATTTTTTTCAAAGAAAATCACTTCTTTCCCCGTCACTCTTGGAAAGTTCTATGCGTCCCGCATTGCGAATATATAAACATGATATACAAAAAGGAGGCGAATCATGATGTTTTTTCCATCCGTTATCAATTTTGAGTATATAAAAATGAACGGAATCAGCGGCGGAGCAGCTTTTAACACCGGCTCTTCCGTTATGGTGAGAAACACAGCAGCCAATAAAAGAAATGAAGGGTACGGTGAACAAAACGGTGATTGCACCGTTGTCGTCATCCCTATCATGAGTATCGATGATTCAGATCTGATAGATGGCACAGCAAACAAGATCAGCCTTCGATAATGATCTGGCTTGCATCCCCCAGATGTTTAGCAATCGATATATATAAAATCCCGTCTTTGAATACCGCCTGCATTCCCTTTGTTCCCTGAGCGGAATGCGGAAGGTCGAGTTTTTTTTCAAAATCGCCGTATTTTCCGGTCTTCTGTTTAAAATCCTGTTCATTAAAAAAGGATTTTCTCGTGCCTTTTACGACGATATATTCTCCGTAGGACAGCAGCTGAACATCTTGTTTCCGGTAGCCGGGCAGATACAGTAAAAATTGGAGCTCATCATGGGTTTCCACAATATCTATAAGAGGAAAAGCATCCTCATTTCTTCTCATTTGCCCATCTCCCTGTTGAAAGGGAAAATGAGAATGGCCGTTTTGAAATGATTTCAGTTGTTCATCATCAAAAACGTTTTTCCAAAAGTCGCCGCCGGACATGTTTTGCGCCATTTCCATCCATTGCTTCATCTTATCGAAATCCATTTTTATCGCCCCCTGTCTAAGCATACGGTCATAACAGCCGGCATACACCTGTATTAAAGGAGGTTTGCCTGTGGTTCAACCAACTCCATATATCAATATTAATATTTTCATGTTGAAAATTAATTCCTTTGAAAATGCTTCAGCGGTGAATGTCGGACAAAATTTACTGGCGGAATGGCAGAATTCTGATAAAAAGAATCAGGGATACGGACAGAACTTCGGAGATGCAAGCGGGTTCATCGGCACGAACGGCAAAGTGGATGACCGGGATCAAATTGATTCTCCATCTACCTTTGAGTCTGCATGCGATAAAATCCCTGCCGGAAAAGGAGGCCCATTATGATGTTTTCGCCGGTTTTGGTAAATGTAGGAGGCTTTAAAGTAAATGCAGTCGACCGCGGTTCTTCCATTACGATCGGCCCGTATCAGCAAATCGATTATTTTTTATCCAATAAGATCAACTACGGATTCGGTGAAGAAAATGGTGATTTGGCGCCGATTTATATCCCCATCAGTTCTATTGCTGATCCGGATCTCATTGATTCGAACTCCGGAAAAACAAGCATTATATAATAAAAAGGCCATCCGCATGCATTCGGATGGCTTTTATGTGATATTTAACTGCATAAGTATTTTGTTAAGATGGCTTGAACCTCAGTCAAGTCCGTTTCTTTTGCAAATTCCAATTCGAAAGTTTTTCCCCTTGTCATTAATACAAGCCCGGTATCTGGATCAAACATCCCCGCTTCTTGAATGGCGAAGCTTTCAATTGTTTTATATGGAAGAAATACGCGCACTTTCTTTTTGGAGAACATTTTATTATCAAAGAAAATCACTCGTTTATTCGTAAAGCATATTTGGTCAACCCGCAGTTTATAAATCGTTTCGATCCGTTCTCCCTCAACGAGCAAAGCCTCCAGCTTTTTTGTGTCGGTTGATCTGCTGACAGAAAAAATTCCCAATGAAGAACCCCACTTTCTGCTTCTATACTATTGTTTTATTACAATCATAAAAAAATAAGTTCTTTATCCCTATATAAGAATACGACATAGACGGCATTTAAACCATTACGAACAGATTACATTTTTAGAACGTTCATCAAAAAAGCCCTTCGCGAAAGGTGCCGCTGTTATGAAGTAGTACGGTTCAGCGAAAGAAAAGGTTTCAAGAAAACGGTATTTTTTTCGAAAAGTCAGTTTTTTATCTTCGCCATAAAAAACCGCGGCTTCTCCAATGCCGCGGTTTCAACAAAACATCAACGATCCGTATCTTCAATTGTTCCTTCTTTATAGGTATCTGAAATTTGTTCCATCGTCGTGTCGGTGCCTTCTTCTGGTTGCACTTGCTGAAGCTGATCTGATGTTTTATTTTGTTTGTCTTGCTCTGTTTTTTTCATTTTGCAGCCACCCTTTATATGTAGTCTTTTTTAGTATGGCTCAGGCAAAATGAATTCATTCAGCTTTAAACTTCTTCAAAATACTCTTTGTAGAAGCCTCCGACTTTGTTTGTATTGTCTACAACAAAAATGAATTCTTCTGTTTCATTTTTGACTTCATACTCTTTACCCGGCGTCAGCACATTTTTGACAATGTATTTTTTCGCATCTGTATGTACGCATTTGACCTTTTTGACGCTTTCTTTTGTCTGCCAATTATTATGAATCATTTATAAAACTCCTTTTCTTAATCGATAAGCTTATTGTAGCCGTTTTTTCTTGTGAATTGCAATAACGGTTATCAATTGATTTTACCGGGGCTGTTATTATAGAATGACTGTATGCGCTTACTTTGCGCGGACATCAAGATGCTCAAAACAGACCATAAAAAAATTTCGGGAGGTTTGTTACGAATGAGTTCTTTAACGATGCAGATCACAAAAAGGCTGGAAACATTTTTACAGGGCACGAAGAAACTTTATATTGACGGAAAATTTGTTCCGAGCGCTTCAGGATCAACATTTGTCACACCGAATCCGGCAACCGGAGAAACGCTGATGACGCTTTACGAGGCACAGACAGAAGACATTGACAGTGCAGTGAAAGCGGCACGCAAAGCCTTTGATCACGGCGAATGGCGCACTATGCCGGCCGCTTCCAGAAGCAGGCTGATGTATAAGCTTGCCGATTTAATGGAAGAGCACAAAACGGAACTCGCGCAGCTTGAAACACTTGATAACGGAAAACCGATTAATGAAACGACGAATGGGGATATCCCGCTTGCAATTGAGCATATGCGTTATTATGCCGGATGGTCTACAAAGATAACCGGACAAACGATTCCGGTCGCCGGCTCATATTTTAATTACACCCGCCATGAGCCTGTCGGCGTCGTGGGGCAGATCATCCCTTGGAACTTCCCGCTCCTTATGGCGATGTGGAAAATGGGCGCCGCCCTTGCCACAGGCTGCACAATCGTTTTGAAACCGGCGGAACAGACACCGCTGACCGCCCTCTATTTAGCGGAATTAATAGATCAGGCGGGCTTCCCTGACGGCGTCATCAATATTGTCCCAGGGTTCGGCGAGACGGCCGGGGAAGCGCTGACCAACCATGACGATGTCGATAAACTCGCTTTTACCGGCTCTACAGAAATCGGCAAAAAAATCATGGAAAAAGCCGCAAAAAAAATTAAACGCGTGACACTGGAGCTTGGCGGAAAGTCACCTAACATCATTTTGCCTGACGCCAATTTGAAGAAAGCCATTCCCGGCGCTTTAAACGGGGTCATGTTTAATCAGGGGCAGGTATGCTGCGCAGGCTCCCGTGTCTTCATTCACAAAGACAAATATGATGAGGTCGTCAGCGAAATGGTTTCATATGCGAAATCGCTTCAGCAAGGCGCCGGCCTTCACCAAGATACACAAATCGGCCCGCTCGTCAGTCAGGAACAGCATGAGCGCGTGCTTTCATATATTGAAAAAGGAAAAGCGGAAGGAGCCAAAGCTGTCGCGGGCGGCAGCTGCCCGTTTGAAGAAGGGTATTTTGTCTCCCCGACTGTATTTGCGGATGTGGATGACAGCATGACCATCGCAAAAGAAGAAATTTTCGGCCCTGTTTTAGCCGCCATTCCGTATGATACGGTAGATGAAGTCATTGAGCGGGCGAACCGCTCGGAATACGGCCTTGCAGCCGGACTTTGGACTGAGAATGTGAAAAACGCCCATTACATTGCTGACCGTCTCCAAGCCGGCACCGTTTGGGTCAACTGCTACAATGTTTTCGATGCGGCATCTCCTTTCGGCGGCTATAAGCAATCCGGCCTCGGGCGGGAAATGGGCTCTTACGCGCTGAATAATTATACAGAAGTGAAAAGCGTCTGGATCAATCTGGAAGATTAATCAAACAAGAAACTGCTGCCTGTCAGCAGTTTCTTTCTTTTGTCATGCCGCCTTTTACATATGAATATATATGCTTCTGAAGGAGTTGAGCGAGTGTGAGCACAATTCATGAAAACGTCAGAAGCCGCCAAAAGAAAACCATCTCCCTATTAAGAGAAACGCAAAATGCGGACGGCTCATGGTCATTTTGTTTTGAAGGACCGATTTTGACAAACGCCTTTCTGATCCTCCTCCTCACTTCTCTTGGAGACAATGATAAAGAACTGATCGCTGAGCTTGCAGAAGGCATTCGCGCTAAACAGCGCCCGGACGGAACTTTTGCCAACTATCCTGATGACCGGAAAGGAAATGTGACCGCCACTGTACAGGGCTATGCCGGCTTGCTGGCTTCCGGTTTATATAGCCGTTCTGAGGCGCATATGATTCAGGCCGAACGCTTTATCATCTCAAATGGCGGCTTGCGCAACGTACACTTCATGACAAAGTGGATGCTTGCGGCAAACGGCCTTTATCCATGGCCCGCGCTGCATCTGCCATTATCTTTCTTAGTCATTCCCCCATCCTTCCCGCTGCATTTTTACCAGTTCAGTACATACGCCCGTATTCATTTTGTACCGATGGCCGTGACGCTTAACAAAAGATTTTCGCTGAAAAATCCCAACGTTCCGTCTCTCGCGCATTTAGATCGGCATATGACTAAAAATCCGTTTACATGGCTTCGTTCCGATCAGGATGAGAACAGAGACCTCTCTTCTCTTTTCGCGCACTGGAAGCGGCTTTTGCAGATTCCTGCCGCTTTTCACCAGCTCGGTCTGCGTACGGCCAAAACGTATATGCTTGACCGGATTGAAGAAGACGGCACATTATACAGCTATGCGAGCGCCACTATTTTTATGGTGTACGGCCTGCTCGCTCTCGGTGTATCGCGCCACTCCCCCGTTATCAGAAAAGCACTTGCCGGCACGAAAGCTTTGCTCACGTCTTGCGGCGATATACCGTACCTGGAAAATTCAACGTCGACCGTTTGGGATACGGCGCTTCTCAACTATGCGCTTATGAAAAGCGGGATCTCAGATAACGATCAGATGATAACCAGCGCCGCCCGGTTTCTGCGTGAACGGCAGCAGACGAAAGTCGCTGATTGGGCCGTTCACAACCCGCATGCTGAACCGGGAGGATGGGGTTTTTCAAACATCAATACAAATAATCCTGATTGTGATGACACAGCCGCAGTGCTCAAAGCCATTCCGCGAAAACTTTATCCCGCCTCATGGGAACGCGGACTGAGCTGGCTTTTGTCCATGCAAAACAGTGACGGCGGCTTCTCTGCTTTTGAGAAAAATGTCAATCATCCGCTGGTCCGCCTGCTGCCGCTGGAATCGGCTGAGGAAGCTGCCATCGATCCCTCAACAAGCGACTTAACCGGGCGGGTGCTGCACTGTTTAGGAGAAGCGGGGCTTTCTTCTGATCACCCTCAGATTGAAAAGGCCGTCCAATGGCTGATCCGCCATCAAGAAGAGGACGGATCGTGGTACGGCAGGTGGGGTGTCTGCTATATTTACGGCACATGGGCGGCGCTGACAGGGATGAAGGCTTGCGGCGTGAGCCAAAACCACCCGGCCGTGAAAAAAGCGATCCGCTGGCTGAAGTCCATTCAAAACGAGGACGGAAGCTGGGGGGAATCCTGTATAAGTGCAGAAGAGAAAACCTATGTTCCGCTTTCTTACGGGACGCTTGTACAGACGGCTTGGGCGGCCGAAGCTTTGCTGCAATACGAAAAAACTCATCATCAAGCCGTCACAAAAGGCATATCTTTTCTTATTGAAAACCGGCATTACGAAGGAGCCGCTTTCAGCTATCCGACCGGAATCGGCCTGCCGAAGCAGTTTTACATCAGGTATCACAGCTACCCGTATGTGTTTTCTTTGCTTGCGCTCAGCACTTTTATGAAAATGAGTGAAAAGGAGGAAGAAAAATGAAACGGCACGCTTATCAAACCGAGATGCTGAATTGGTGTGAAACCTTGAAGGAACAAGTTATTCAGCAAGGTCGGTTCGATCGCTTCGCGGCACAAATCGACCGGATTTTTCACACCCTTCAGGATGATGGATTAACGGAGGCCGAATGGTACGAACAGGCATCAGCACTTTACCGGGACATTACTGAACCCGAAGAGCCGGATGAGCGCAGAGCTTATGTGCCGATCGGCAAGCATGTCCTCCCTAAACTGCCTTACAGTTATTCTGCACTGGAACCGTATATTTCAAGAGAGATTATGAAACTCCACCATACAAAACACCATCAGAGCTATGTTGACGGTCTGAATAAAGCAGAACTGGAGCTCAAAAAAGCGAGACAGACGAAACAGTACGACTTAGTGGCGCATTGGGAGCGGCAATTGGCGTTTCACGGCGCGGGCCATTATTTGCACAGTATTTTCTGGTTTTCGATGAATCCAAACGGAAAAAGACGGCCGACGGGTGCACTCTTTCAAATGATTGATGTGTCATTCGGAAGCTACTCCGCTTTTAAAGAGCAATTTTCTCAAGCGGCGAAAAAAGTCGAAGGAGTCGGCTGGGCTATCCTAGTCTGGGCGCCGCGCGCCGGGCGGCTGGAGATTTTGGCCGCTGAGAAGCATCAGCTCTACAGCCAGTGGGACGTCATTCCTTTGCTTCCGCTGGATGTGTGGGAACACGCTTATTACTTACAATATAAAAACGACCGAGCGGCTTACGTGGATCAATGGTGGAATGTCGTTGATTGGCGGGAGGCGGAGAAACGGTTCGAGCAAGCGCACCGCGTGATATGGCCGCTTTATTAAAAAAGCCCCCGTCTTGAACGGGGGCCTGCTTCTTTTGGTTTAAAAAATACCAAGCACGTGCAGAAAAACGATAATAATGGCTACAGGAGCCACATAACGGATTAATAGGAGCCAGACTGCAAACCATTTTCGTTTTATACCGGAACCGCTTTTCAGTTCGTCAAACAGCAGCTGTTTCGGGATTTTCAGCGGTACGAAAACGGCAATTAAAAGCGCGCCCAGCGGCATTAAGACATTGCTGACCAGAAAATCCGCAGCGTCAAAAATACTGCGGTGAAAAATAGAAACATCACTCAAGATTCCGTACGACAGCGCCGAAGGGACCCCGACAATAAATATAGCAAGTCCCCCGATCCACGCATACCGCTTCCGTTTTGCCGAATCGCCTTTTGACAAAACAGCAACTAAAATTTCAAGCATTGAAAAAGCCGATGTCAGCGTCGCAAATAAAAACAGCAGCAAAAAGGCGAGTAAAAACACGATGCCCAACGGCATTTGGTTAAAGACGGTCGGCAGCACGTTAAATAAAAGCTGCGGGCCTTGATCCGGCTTGAGGCCGAATGCAAACACCGCCGGAAAAATCGCCACTCCTGCCATCACAGCAACAAGGACATTTAATACCGTCACCGATACGGCGGATTGAACAATATTTTCTTCTTTTTCTAAATATGCGCTGTATGTAACCATTACGGACACTCCGACGCTTAACGAAAAAAATGATTGTCCCATCGCATATAAAATGGTATTGGCATCCATCGCGCCAAAATCAGGCATAAAAAAGAATTTTAATCCTTTTGCTGCATCATGCAGCGTAACGGAGCGGATCATTAAGAGAATAAACAGAATAAACAGAGCCGGCATCAGCACCTGGCTCACTTTTTCAATGCCGCTGCTCACCCCTTTTGCCACAACTAAAATCGTCAGCACGATAAACAGCAGTTGGCCGAAAACGGCTGCATAAGGATTTGAAATGGTATCGATAAATAACGTATCAAATCCCGAAGAAAGCGATAAGCCGCCTGTAAAGCCTTTTATAATGTAGATTAATATCCATCCCCCCACTACGCTGTAGAAGGATAATAGAATAAAACACGTAATGATTCCGAGATATCCGATCCAGTGCCACTTTTTCCCCGGCGCGAGCGCCTTATAGGATTCAACGGCGTTTTTTTGTGTTTTTCTGCCGATAATAAATTCAGCAAGCAAAAGCGGCAGTCCGATTAAAACAGTAAATAAAATAAAAACAAGCAGAAAAGCGCCGCCTCCGCTGGTTCCCGCTACGTAAGGGAACTTCCATATTGCGCCGAGCCCGATTGCAGAGCCGGCCGTAGCTAAAATAAATCCCAGCTTAGATGACCATTGATTAGCTTCTTTCACTTCAGCACTCCCAATTCATTTCAGTATAAAAATCAATTGTAAGAATATATGTCTGAATAGTCAAGAAGATGTTAGTTTACATAATAATTTTATTGAAAACTTATATTTAATATTGAATTATTCAGAAAATTATTTATAATGGAATACAGAAAAGTCAGTCATATTTTCTGACTGATTTAATGTAAAAGGAGCTGTGTTTATGGAATGGCTGAAAAAAATAAGCGGGTTTGCGGGCCAAACCTTTGGCTTGTGGGTTATCGTCTTTGCCGGTTTAGGATTCGCCTGCCCTGATTTGTTTTCTTGGATCAGTTCTTATATGACGATTTTCCTTGGTATTATTATGTTTGGGATGGGGCTTACTCTTCAAGAAGACGATTTTAAAGAATTAATCAGAAAGCCTTGGCATGTCGTGATCGGAGTCGCTGCCCAGTTTACGATTATGCCGCTTACGGCTTTCTGTTTATCAATCGGGCTCCGCCTCCCCGCAGAAATCGCCGCGGGCGTCATTCTGGTCGGATGCTGTCCGGGCGGTACGGCATCAAACGTCATGACGTTTTTGGCGAAAGGCAATACGGCGCTTTCTGTTGCGGTCACCACGATCTCAACATTGCTTGCTCCTATTGTAACGCCGGCACTTATTATGCTGTTTGCGAAAGAGTGGCTCCCCGTTTCTTTCGGCTCACTGTTTGTTTCCATTATGCAAGCCGTGCTTTTGCCGATCGTCCTCGGGGTGATTGTGAAGCTGTTCTTCAAAAAACAGGTCGGACAAGCCGTGCACGCGCTTCCTCTCGTGTCGGTAATCGGCATCGTAGCGATTGTATCCTCTGTCGTCAGCGTAAATCGTGAGCATCTGCTTCAATCAGGACTGCTGATTGTGTCTGTCGTCATCTTACATAACGGAATCGGATATTTGTTAGGATTCCTGACTGCAAAGCTGTTCAAAATGGATTATGCTTCACAAAAAGCGATTGCGATCGAAGTCGGGATGCAAAACTCCGGACTGGGCGCAGCGCTTGCGACAGCGCATTTCTCCCCTTTGTCAGCCGTGCCGAGCGCAATTTTCAGCATATGGCACAATCTGTCGGGGTCTGTTCTTGCCACCTACTGGTCTAAGAAAAAAGAGAAAAACAGCGCCGAAGAAGAAGAAACGGCAAAGATTCCGTTTTCATAACTGAACAAGGATAGGATAGGCTGCTGCCGCTCCTATCCTTGTTTATTCTGCAGATCACGAAACAGACGCAAAAGCGCTTTTTTTACATCCCCCTGAAATAAACCTCCATGATAACAAATCAATTGGCGGATATCGTAATCGAGCAGCCGCTGCACAGAACGGACCGCATCATCCATATGTAACGTATAGCCGGGATTAGCAAGGTTCAGCTTTCCGTCTTCAATGACGACCGCATCACCTGTGACCATTGTTTTTTCGGCAGGCAGATAAAGACTGATATGGCCGGGTGTATGACCCGGCGTGGCTACAACGCGAATGCCTCCGCACCAAGGCAGCAGCTCGCCGTCAGTAACTGTCCGGTGAACTGGAGCCGATTCGACTGATTGAAGCGAGCGGATGAACTGTTTTGCATAAGGCTTTGCATCCTCTGGCAATGAACAAAACGTTGATTCAGCCTGCTCAAGCCGTAAAGATTTTTTAGAGCCGTCAATATACGGCGCTTCACGCTCATGTACTGTCACGCTGACATCCGGATGTAAACGGTATAATGCAGCGAGTGAGCCGATATGGTCTATGTCGTGATGCGTTACAATGATTTTTGTCAATGAATGAAGCGACATTCCATGCCGGGCAGCGGCATGTTGAAGATGGTTTGTAAAACCGGGATATCCGCAGTCTATTAATATCGTGTCATGTTCGTCTTGCAGAAGAACCGGAGTGATAGAATGCAATTCTTCATTATATTCAAATTCGATCTCAAGCGGATAACAGCTTTTCATATAAATTCTCCCCTTCTCTCAATAAAAAAAGTACACTGCTTGTAAGGGCAGTGTACTTTTTGTCTGTCTCAAATTATCCTTCCAGCAACAGCTGTTCCGGATCTTCAAGCAGGTTTTTAATGGTGACAAGGAATCCGACCGCTTCTTTACCATCTACAATTCTGTGATCGTATGATAAAGCGATGTACATCATCGGACGGTTTTCAGAGCGCTCCGCATCAATCGCTACTGGGCGCAGCTGAATTTTGTGCATACCTAAGATCCCAACCTGAGGGCTGTTTAGGATCGGTGTTGACATAAGCGATCCGAATGTACCTCCGTTTGTGATCGTGAAGGAGCCTCCTTGCAGCTCACCTAATGTTAATTTATTGTTTCGCGCTTTCTTCGCAAGTTCGCCGATCTCTCTTTCAATGCCGGCAAACGTCAGGCGGTCAGCGTCACGCACGACTGGGACGACAAGCCCTTCTTCAGCCGCGACAGCAATACCGATGTCATAGAATTTTTTCACGATCAGCTCATCGCCTTGAATTTCAGCGTTAAGGAGCGGGAATTTTTTCAATGCAGCCACGACGGCTTTTGTAAAGAACGACATGAAACCGAGTTTTACTTCGTTTTGCTCAAGGAATTGGTCTTTACGGCGTTTTCTTAGATTCATAACGGCCGTCATATCAACTTCGTTAAATGTAGTCAGCATCGCAGAAGTCTGCTGCACTTCAACCAATCGTTTCGCGATCGTCTGTCTGCGGCGGGACATTTTTTGCACTTCGACAGGTTTGTCAAAGCTTTGCTGTGTTTTTGGAGCCTGCTGTTTCGGCTGTGCCGCAGGTTTTGAAGCCGGTTTTTCATAAGCTTCCACATCTTGTTTGCGCACGCGGCCGAGCGGGTCTCCCGTCGGAATTTGTGATAGATCAATTCCTTTTTCCCTTGCCAGCTTGCGTGCAGCCGGAGACGCTACCGTTCTGGATTTCGCTTCTGATTGTGCTTCCTGGCTGACTTCTTGTGCAGCAGGTTCAGCTTTTGCTTCCTCTTTCGTTTGTTCATTGGCTGGAGCACTTTCTGAAGGGGCGGGTGCAGAACTTTCGCCAGCGCCTTCTGTAATGGTACCGATAATTTCTCCTACTTGGACGGTATCACCCGAATCTTTCAATACCTCTTTTAGAACACCCGATTCTTCTGCTGTCAATTCAACATTTACTTTGTCCGTCTCCAGTTCAAGCAAGTACTCACCCTGTTCTACATAATCACCGGGCTGCTTTAACCATTGGGCTATCGTTCCTTCTGAGATTGATTCTGCTAATTCAGGTACCTTAATTTCCGCCATTTTTTCATTTCCCCCTTAGTTTTTGCGAGTCAAGCTATCAGATACAATGCGTTCCTGTTCTTTTTTGTGGACTGTCGGATCTCCTTCTGCGGGACTGGATCGTCTTCTTCGGCCGATGTATTGGACATTTACTCCTTTTGGGGCGATTTCCGTCAGATACGGGCTGATATAACTCCATGCCCCCATGTTCTGCGGCTCTTCCTGAACCCAAACGATCTCTTGCAGGTTCGGCAGTTTGGCGAAAAGCTCCTTCGTATCTTTTGCCGGGAACGGATACAGCTGTTCGATTCTGGCAATATGAAGCCAATCCTTATCGCCTTCCATTTTGTTGAAGTGATCGCTGATATCAATTGACACTTTTCCGCTTGATAATACGACGCGAGTCACTTTTTCGTAAGCATGGGAAAGACCGGACTGCTCATAGACAGGCTTGAATCGGCTTTCGCTCAGTTCCTGCACTTCAGATACCGTATTCGGGTTGCGCAGCAGGCTCTTCGGCGTCATGATCACAAGCGGGCGGATTTCCTCACGAAGCAGCATTTTCGCTTGTCTTCTTAAAATATGGAAATACTGAGCCGCACTTGTCAGGTTGGCCACCGTCCAGTTGTTTTCCGCCGCCAGCTGCAGGAACCGCTCGACGCGGCCGCTGGAGTGTTCAGGGCCCTGCCCTTCGTAACCGTGAGGCAGCAGCATGACCAGTCCTGATTTTTGTCCCCATTTTGCCCGTCCTGCAGATATGAATTGATCAAAATAGACTTGAGCCGCATTGGCAAAGTCCCCGTACTGCGCCTCCCACATCACAAGCGTTTCAGGCGAATACACGTTGTATCCATATTCAAAGCCGAGAACCGATCCTTCAGAGAGCGGGCTGTTATGCACCGTAAATGAAGCAGCGCAGTCGTCTAAGTGATGGAGGGCAACAAATTCTTCTCCTGTTTCGCTGTCATGCAGCACAAGGTTTCTTTGAGCGAACGTTCCGCGCTCTGAATCCTGTCCGGTCAGCCGGATCGGCGTGCCGTCTTTCAAAATGGAAGCAAACGCAAGCGATTCAGCCAATGACCATTCAACTTTACGGTCATCATCAAACGCTTTTGCACGTCTTTCCAGGATTCTTTTCAGCTTGCCGAACACGTTAAAAGATTCCGGCCAGTTGATAAGTTCGCCGTTCAGCTTGCGGAGAACATCAAAATCAATGGCTGTGTCAACGTCTGGAAAACCGTTGGACACCGGCTCCGGCAATTCAATTTCCCGTACGGCGTCTTCTTTTTTGGCGGGCACCTTTTTATAGGCGTCTTCAATTCGTTTTGTCACTGCCGTTTCGATGTTTTGCGCTTTTTCCTCGCTGATCAGTCCTTCACTTACGAGTTTTTCCGCAAAGATCCGCTTGACAGTCGGGTGTTTTCTGACGGCGTCATACAGCATCGGCTGTGTCGTTGACGGCTCATCCATTTCATTGTGGCCATACCGTCTGTACCCGATTAAATCGATTAAGAAATCTTTATTGAACCGCTTCCGGTATTCAACCGCAAATTTAACGGCTGACAGGCATGCTTCCGGATCATCCGCGTTGACGTGAACGATCGGGATTTCATAGCCCTTCGCCAAATCACTGGCATATTTCGTGGATCGTGATTCATCGCTTTCAGTTGTAAAGCCGATCATATTATTGGCGATGATATGAATGGCCCCGCCGACCTGATAGCCTTTCAGAGAGCTTAAGTTCAGCGTCTCGGCGACAATGCCTTCTCCCGGAAACGCTGCGTCACCGTGAATTAAAATGGCGAGCGATTTTGTTTCGTCTTGAACCGGGTACCCCTTTTGCGTTCTTGTTTCCTGTGCCGCCCGCGTGCTTCCTTCAACAATCGGATTGATGAATTCCAAATGGCTCGGGTTATTTGCAAGCGTAATCCGCGCGCTTTTGGTTTCAGCATCCTGAAGCTGTCTGTCTGCACCGAGGTGGTATTTTACATCGCCCGTCCAGCCGTAGCTGATGCCGGTCGATCCTTCAGACGGCACAAGGTCTTTATTCGGCGCGTGCTGGAATTCTGAGAAAATAATCTCATACGGTTTGCCGAGCACATGCGCAAGCACATTTAAACGGCCTCTGTGCGCCATCCCGATATTGACATTGGTTGTGCCCGCTTTCACAGACTGGGCGATAATGTCGTCAAGGACCGGCACAAGCGCGTCTAATCCCTCAATTGAGAAACGCTTCTGACCGACGAATGTCCGGTGTAAAAATTGTTCAAATCCTTCTACTTCCGTCAGTCTTTCTAAAACGGCTGACAGTTTTTCCGGTGAATTTTTCCGGAACAGTTCTCCGGATTCGACCATTTTTGTAATCCATGCACGCTCTTCGAAATCATGCACATGGTCAAACTCGAAGGAGATGGTTCTTTTATAGGTATTGCGTAAATGCTGGATGGCTTCTAAGCCGTTTGTTATATTGGCAGGTGCGTCCTTACAGATGACAGACGCGGGTATTGCTTTCATTTCTTCTTCTGTAAGCCCGTACTCGGATAACGGAAAGAGCTCGCTCTTTTTCGGATCCTTTCTGAGCGGATTGACGGAAGCGTTCAGATGGCCATAGGTTCGAATATCTTCTGCAAGTTTAACTGCTGCTGCGATCTTTTGAATCAGATCTGCGGTGACGCGTCCCTGTTCCTTTGTTCCCGATGCCTCTTTTATTTGGCTTGGCGGAGCGCCGAGTTCGTCAAACATGTCTTTCAGATCCGGATCAATGCTGTCTGGATCTTCAGCATATTGGTCGTACAGCTCCAGTGCGTAGCCGAGGTTCGGTCCGTAAAAATCTTCCCAATTCATTCTTTGTTTCATATTATTTTGAAACATTTGAATATTACCCCCAACCTAGATAATCAAGTGATCAATTCACTATCTTGAAATAACTTTTGAACGCTGTGCCCAAAATTATGTAATAAAAACGCTTCCAAGGATATTTTACCACTGATTGCGTTTGGATTCTACCTTGATTGTTCACAAAATAGTAAAAAAAACAGATCAATACCGAAAAAATTAAATCATTTTAAAATAAAAAGCGAAAAAGCATAGGAAAAAGCCTATCCTATGCTTTTATGAAGCAGTTTTTTCAAGAGCGGATACAGCACATCGGGCAGCTGATCGACATCCGGAACAAAAATACTGTACTTTCCGTACATATCCTGAATGGTTTTCATCTGTGATTCCTCTATCGCAGTATTGGACAGAAAAACATTTATGACTTCTATCCCTTTTTTTCTCGCTTCGATGACAGCCTCGCTCGTATCGACGATGCCGTTTTGTTCGTATCCGAATGCTGCCGGCTCTCCGTCTGAAAACACGATTAAAAATTTTTGCAACTCACTCCGCCGTATCAGCTGTTTCGTCATTTGTCTGATGGCGTATCCGTCTCTGTTATCTTCTTCAGGCGCAAGCTGCATGATCAGCGGACCCGCCGCCTGCAGCAGCGACTCTTCAAACGAAATGACGGTATTGAAGAAATTCGGCTGGCTCGTTTCGGTCGCTTCGTTTGTATCCTCCCAAAATCCGACGATCTGGTGCGGTACGGACACTGATTTCAAGGCTTCATGAAAAAGAACGATCCCTCTTTTTGTTTCATCCATTTTGTCGAACATGCTGGCCGAACAATCGACAAGCAATGTAAAAACGGCGTCAATGTCTGAAGACGGGTCCTGCTTTTTAAAGAAAAGGCGCGGGTTCCGCTCCGTAAAATAGCGGATCAGTTTGCGATTCAGCCGGCCTGCGTGAAGGTCGGTCCGCGGGAGCGTTTTTTTGTGCTCAAGTGTTTTTTGTATCATCTGCTTCAGGCGTTTTTGATATGATTCTATCGTTTTTGCCTGTTCTTTATAAGACTGCTCCTCTTCAGGAGACGCTTTATGAGGCGTTTGATAAACCGGGAAGGCAAATTTGTTTTCTTTTCCGTCAGCCAGCCCCGCGCCCTCATGTTCATCCTGAATGGATTCAAGCGCTTCCAGTTTGGAGTAATCCTCTCTTTTCGTCTGACGTGCGGAACCTTGAACGGAGCCGAGCGCCTGGTCACCGTCATCGCCTTCTCTGGCCGCGTCTTTCCCAAGATCCGATTTCGCGCCGTGCTCAATATCAAATTGAAGGAAACTTTTTGCCGGCGCTTCGGTTTCCCGGTGCCACGTATTCATTTTCTCTTCAAAGATTTCTTCATCTCCGTCGGAAGACTCAGGTAGCGTGAGATCGTCACTTAACGAAGGCGCTTTTTTTACACTTTCGAATAAAGGCTCTTCAGCCGCTTTTTCGTAATCAAGTTCCGGCAGAAAAAAGTACGTGTTCAGCATATCTTTCTCAAGCACTTCATCAAGGCCTTCCATGAGGTCTTCCGTTATTCTTGCGATTTGTTCCGTAGAATCCGCCTCATACACCCGGATGAGCTGACGTTCAATATACGGTATCATCATATCAATATGTTCATGCATGGAAGGAATGCCTTCAAGCGGAGACTCAGCCGTCAGCTTGACAAACATCGCGCAATACAAAGCGTCGGTGAAAATGCTCCGTTCTAAATTCAATGTCAGCTGCGTCGTGAAATATTTCCTGTACATCTCCCTCCGCTTCTGAAAAACACGTTTCGTTCCCGGCCGTTCTTTTTTGGTCAGCTCTTCAATTCTGATATCCTCAAGCAGCATAAACAGCTGCTTGGCAAAGCTTTGGCGGGTGAAATGCCGGTGAACGTCATTTAAAAACCCCGCAAATTCCCGAAATGAGCTGCTGCGTGTTCCGACAGCGCGCAAATAGACATCGCTTTTCAGGCCGGCTTCCATATCCCCGGCTGATCGGTCTTTCCAAAAGTGGCTCATGTAAATTTTCTTTTCAAAGGGATTGTAGTAAGACTGCACGCCGTATTCCACTTCAACTTCACTGCTTCTGGTCAGTGTTTTGGCCAGGTCAGTCAGCATCATGAACAAAAACGAATCAATCGTGCTGTCGTTAAATTTGATAAACTTCATTGTATATCCCTCATTCGAACAGCGTTTCTGCAATATTTCTGACAGCGGCTTTTTCCCTGTCATCGTCAAGTTTTTCTACGATGCCTCTTTCAATCGCCCGTTTCGGCGGGATGTACGCAGCCAAGTCGCACGTATCAATGAGAGCCCTGATGGACGCCGCTTCTTCTGACACTTGTCCGTTATGCGCTTGTGCGATTAAATCAGAAGACAGCGTCATAAAACGCTCAATTAATTTCTCATCTTTTAAGACAGACTGAGAGGTCAGCACCTGTTTCAGGAGGCTTCCTTTAATATACGGAACATCAATGATGACAAAACGGTTTTTAAGGGCTTCGTTCAGCGGAACGGTGCCGACGTAGCCTTCATTAATCGCGGCGATAACACCGAATCCTTCGCTTGCCTTAATCACTTCTCCTGTAAAGGGATTTGTCATCATTTTTCTGTAATCTAGCACGCCGTTTAGAATCGGAAGGGTTTCAGGCTTTGCCATATTGATTTCGTCAATGTATAAAAAATGTCCCTTGTTCATTGCGGTTGTTACAGGTCCGGGAACGAATTCAATTGTCGCCTGTCCCTGTTCATTTTCAATCGTTTTATAGCCGACAAGCGCTTCTGCATCGAGGTCTACGGAGCAGTTGACGCTGTGCATCGGTTTATGAAAATAGTTCGAAAGCGTTTCCGCCAATTTTGTTTTCCCTGAACCCGTCGGTCCTTTTAATAAGATATTTTTTCCCATTGTCAAAGCAATGACGGCATCGAATACAATCGCTTTATCTTCGGCCTCATAGCCTGATGATCCGATTAAATCCCGGAATTCTTGGGAAACGGGATGATTTTGATAAGCCTGCAGTTTGTTTTGTATATCTTCCGGAAGTGATAGGTGCTGTAATTCTGAAGTCATAGGTGATGTTTCCTTTCCATTTGTATTCCATAACCGAGTATACTAAAAAAGCCCTTGTATACTCAATACAAAAGGGCTCATTCCCTGCGGGCGCTTTTTGTCAGGGGACCGCAGGCGATTCTGGCTCCGGAATTTCCGCTCGGGTTTGTCAAATAATCGTCCGTATGTTCATGAATGACGAACGCGCTTCCGTCCCGGTCGAGCAGGCTGAGTCTGCTCCCTTCTTTTAATGAAGTTTGCGGCGCGTTCATAATGACATCCACTTTACCGTCAGCCCCCACTTCAAGATTGGGGAGATCCCCGGCGTGATGACCCATCGGATTGTTGAAGCCGTGTTCTTTGTTCAAAGGGTTGAACGGACCGCCGGCTGATTCGAAATCAGGTGCCTGACATGTCCCTTTTTCATAAATATGAAACCCGAGAGAAGTGCCGGGCGGCAGATGCCCCGCTGATATATGAATGTCTGACCCTTCATCATCAGATTCCCTCACTTCGATATATCCGATCGTTTTTCCGTTTTGATTGATGAGTCCGGCATGCTCACGGTATGCAGATGCTTCCAATGCGCGGCTTTCCCCATGTTTTTTGGGCGGAACAGGAGCGGGTCTCCCCCCGCAGCCGCAAAGCGTAATTGATGCGAGCATGAGAAAAAGCAAGAGACGATTCATGCTTCCTCCCCCTTATTTTTTACCCATCAGTCTTGTCAAAACGTAAAAATGGTAAACAAAAAAAGCCCCGAAAGGCTTTTTTTAAAAATAACTGCGCGCTCCTAAATAAGCTTTTTTCCAATACGGATTGCTTAAGTTTGAAACTTCAACCCCGGAGGAGCTTGCGTGAATAAAATCTCCTCCGCCTAAATACATTCCCATATGAGAAGGGCCCGCTTTATATGTCGTAAAGAAGACAAAGTCGCCTGCTGACGGCTGGCTGATATGTTTCATCGTATTCCAATATCCGGCCGTGCTCAGACGGGAAACAGAGCTTACCTTATTTAAAAGGTAATAGATGTAACCGCTGCAATCGAAGCCCGCAGGCGTATTGCCTCCCCAGCGGTAAGGCACGCCGACATGTTTTTTCGCCTCGCCTATCATTCTGTCAATCTTTGACCCTGTCACCGGAGGTTCGGGAGTATTCGGCTTGTTTGGTTTTGCCGGTTTGTTATCCGGCTGCCGCACAGGATCTTCTGTTTTTCCCTTTCCGTTAATCACCAGAACTTGTCCGATTTGAAGCACATCAGTTGTCAATTTATTTTTTTCTCTGATGAGCTGAGCGGTGATGCCGAACCGATTAGCAATTTTCCAGAGGGAATCGCCTGCTTTTACTTTGTAAGTGGATGGCTTCTCAGAAGGATTTGAATGAGATGGCGGTGTTGTGCCGCTGTTTCCGTTATGTGAAGAACCTTTGATCTTTAACACTTGATTCGGATACAGCATGTCTGATGTTAATTGATTCAGCTTTTTCAGTTCGGCGATGGTGATGCCGGTTTGATTGGCGATTTTCCACAGCGAGTCACCCGGCTTCACAGTGTAAGTCCCTGATGCGCCTTTATCAGGCTTTGTCTGTCTGCCGCCTCCGTCCGTGCCGCCGGCAGACCCTTTAATTTTCAGTTTCTGGCCCGGATAGATGACATCTGAACTCAAACGGTTCAGGCTTCTCAGCTCAGAAACGCTCATTTTGTATTTTTTTGCGATCACCCATAACGAGTCTCCGTATGTAACTGTGTAGGCACCCGTGCTTCGTTTTCCCTTTTGCCCCGTTTTATGTGTGCCGCTGCCGCCGGGAATGTGCAGCCGCTGTCCTGGGTGGAGTATCGTTGATTTCAGTTTATTTTCCGCCTGCAGGGCTGAAATACTTGTATGATATTGCCGGGAAAGCTTCCAAAGAGAGTCGCCGCTTTTTACTTGAATGGTTTTTGCTTCAGCGGGATGCACGGCGAAGGTTGAAGTCATTACTGCAGATACAGCCAGTCCGGCTGCGATTTTTTTCTTCATATAACGAAAAACCTCCTATTTATCATTGCTGAAAGGGACGTTCCTTTTCTTTGGACGCCGCCTGTTATGCAGGATTCATTCAGAAGTCGACATTAATTCCGATTCATTTGGCCTTAGATCATCACCAATGCCACACATTTTACATAAATTGAGAACATTTCACAAAAGACTTTGGAATCATTTTCATAACATGGCTTTTTTCCGCGACATTCCACCTTTCTTGTCTGTTTTTCATACAATTCTCTTTACGGCGTGAAAAATCCTCCCGAAAAACAATCAAAAAAAGCCCGCTTCCTTTAAAGGAAGCGGGTGACGGCTGATTACAGAACCCGGGTCTCGGCAGTTTTCACGTCTTCTGCTATCAATTCCGCTGCACGCTGTGCTCCGCCGGCCGCTTTCAGGGATTCTCCGATTTCAGAAGCTTTTGTCTGATATTCAGGATTTTCGCTCAATTCTTTTATTGCTTCAGTGAGCAGTTCCGCTGTTACATCTTCTTTTTTAAACATTTTGCCCGCGCCCGTGTTTTCCACTTGGCTTCCGACGGCGAACTGATCTGCGCCCATCGGAATGACAATCATCGGGGTTTTGTAGTAAAGCCCTTCGCTCGTACTGTTCATCCCGCCGTGAGTGATAAATAAGTCTGCTCTCTTCAGGATCTCAAGCTGCGGAACATAAGGCTTGACAATGACATTCTCAGGAATTTCATCAAGCTCCGCCGGATCAAGATGTTTGCCGATTGACATGACGGCTTTTCCGTTAAAGTTTCTGACCGCTTTTAAGCATTTATTAAACAATTCCTTCTGATTGTTAAAAATCGTACCCATGGAAATAAACAGGACTTTTTCTCCTTCAAGCTGTTCAAACGGGAAATCTTGAGCCGCCGCCCTTTCGGTTATGGACGGACCGACAAAGAGATAAGAATCGCCAAACTCTTCTTCTTTCGGCTGAAACGCTCTTGAAGTAAATACGATGGTTTTTCTGCCGTCATTTGAGAAAATATCATACGGCGTTTTAATGTCTGCGCTGAATTCTTCATTGAGCCGGCTGACCGCTTCGGTATAAGCCGGATAATGAGATGATTCCTCTGATACAAGGTTTGTATTTGAAAACACTTCTTTAATAAATGCTTCATTCATTGCAAATGTCGTACAAAGTGAATATGCCGGCAGTTTCAGCTGGTTTCTCACGAGCCTTCCTGCCAGAAAATGATGATCATACAGGATGTAGTCGTAGGATTCATCTTTTACTTCCTCAAGAATACGGAGTGCGGCTTTTTTGGAAGTCTCAATCATTAATAGCAAAAACTCGGTAGCGTCCCGCTGTTCATCACCCGTTGCATTTTTTCCGAATTCATCTTTTCGGAAATCTTCATATTCACGGAATTCCGCTCCGCTTGACGCGATTTTGTTCTCATATTCCTTCACGCCGTAATATACGACATGTTCCCCTTTTGCCTTCAGTTCTTTTACGACGCCTAAAGACGGATTGATATGGCCTTCTCCCGGAAAGCCGATCATCAATACATTTGCCATCTTTCCACTCCCTATTCTTTTAAATTTTATGTATATTTAAACGATAACATCAATACAGAAAAAGGTAAAGATGTTCACCTTATTAATATTAAATGGGTACAATATTCCCATTTTCTTATTATTTCGTATGAAGCGCCCGCGGCGAAACAAGCGGATACAGTCCGCCGTCTTTAGCAAAGGACATTTTTCCCGTTTCTTCTGAAACAACGAGCACGAGTGCATCAGTCACGGCCGAAAGTCCCATCGCGGCCCTGTGGCGCGTCCCGTATTTGAGATCGACATGTTTTGTTGTGAGCGGGAGCACATTGGCTGCTGATACAACCCGGTTTTCTCTGACCAATACGGCTCCGTCATGAAGCGGATTGCCGGGATAAAAAATACTCTCAATTAAAGCTGCACTGATCTCGGCATGCAGGCTGGTCCCTTTTTGTATCATTCCGTCCAGCGGATCTGCACGTTCAATCACAATCAGCGCTCCGTGTTTTTCTTCCGCCAGATGCTGCACGGCCCTCGCCAGCTCTGTATAGGAAGGCGTAAAGTGTTCGATATATGACTGCAGGTAAAACGACGAAGCGACAGCCTGCATTTCCTGAAACGTATGTCCCAGTTCATCTAATTCGCAAAGAAGGCATTGGTCTTTTTCATCCAATGTCCGCAGTATCATTCCGGCATCCTCCGTAATTTGTTTCAAATACGTTTGAACGGCAGCGGTAAACGCGCTTTCCGTCATTTGAGTGTGGCGCATGTCACATCAGCTCCTTTCCCTTATTTTCTGCATCGCGCGCATGGATATGCGCCGCTGTGTGCACCATAATCATGAAAGGAGGCGCACATCATATGGAATTCGCACGGCTGATGCAATATATCTGCACCTTTTTAGGGGTCATTTCACTTTCATTCATTTATGCCAAGATGTTTAAAAAGCCGAAACCGGACAAAAAAGAGTAGGCCGGCTTTCATTGCTTTTTATACATAAAATGTTATAATTTCTCTCGTTAATAAAGAAACGGGGAACCTAACTTGAGAGAAACGAACACGATCGGCCAAAAGGTCAGACAGCTGTTACATATCTTCATTCCGATTTTAATCACACAGGCGGGCCTTTCCCTGATCACCTTTTTGGATACGGTGATGTCAGGGAAAGTGAGCGCTGCCGATTTAGCCGGGGTTGCAATTGGTTCAAGCCTGTGGACGCCGGTTTATACGGGCCTTGCAGGAATATTAATGGCCGTTACGCCCGTTGTTTCGCAGCTGTTTGGAGCCGGCAGACAAAAGGAAGTGCCGTTTTCCGTCATCCAGGCCGTTTATGTAGCGGCCGTTCTCAGTGCGGCGGTTATCCTGATCGGCTTTTTCACCGTTGATATGATCTTGGGACATTTGGGCCTGGAACCTCGTGTCCGGACGATCGCAAAACACTTTTTAGGATTTTTATCCCTCGGTATTTTTCCTTTGTTTGTGTACACCGTTTTGCGCTCGTTTATTGACGCACTCGGCAAAACGCGAGTCACAATGCTTATTACGCTTTGCTCATTGCCTATTAATTTTGTTTTAAATTATGTATTTATTTTCGGGAAATTCAACATGCCGGCATTGGGAGGAGTCGGGGCGGGGCTCGCTTCCGCCCTGACTTACTGGTGTATTTGCGCCATCAGCTTTTTTATCGTCTGCAGATTTGAGCCGTTTGCCGGGTACTCTGTATTTCGGAAACTGTACCGTTTTTCTCCGTCTGAATGCAGGAAGCTTTTGAAAATCGGATTGCCTATCGGTTTTGCGGTATTTTTTGAAACGAGCATTTTTGCGGCTGTCACACTGCTTATGAGCCATTTTCAGACGGTGACGATTGCAGCCCACCAAGCGGCAATGAATTTTGCTTCCCTCTTGTATATGCTGCCGCTCAGCGTATCCATGGCCATGACCATTTTAGTCGGATTTGAAGCAGGCGCAAAGCGCTACAGGGATGCCCGGTCATACAGCTATATCGGCATTGTGATGGCCCTTTGTTTTTCTTTATGCACGGCGGCTTTCATTTTGCTGTTCAGACCGCAAATCGCCGGAATGTATACATCAGATCCAGCGGTGCTCATGTTGACGCAGCACTTTTTAATCTATGCGCTGTTTTTCCAGCTTTCTGATGCCGTAGCAGCTCCGATACAAGGCGCTCTGAGAGGATATAAGGATGTCAATTATACACTCGGCGCGGCTTTTGTGTCGTATTGGATTATCGGGCTTCCGGTCGGTTACGCAGTCGGCACTTATACGGGCCTCGGGGCATACGGCTACTGGATCGGGTTAATTGCGGGACTTGCCGCAGGAGCTCTCGGTTTATTCTTCAGACTGATGAAACTGCAAAAGCATTATGTGAAAAAAATGACGATTTTATAAAGGAGGAGCAGCAATGCCAAAACATAAACTGCTGTACGATTATTTAACTGAACGGGCGGAGGACATCAGTCAGACATGGTTTGATACGCTTCATGAAACGGATCCTGATTCTGTTTATGCTTCTACTGACCCGGCTGTACTCACAAATCTGAAAAAACAAAATCTGGCGTTTAATTATCAACTCAATCGGATTTTTTCTGAAGAGAAGGAAGTATATACAGCGGCATTGGAAAAGTGGGCGTTTGAAGCCGCACGGGATAAAGAACATTTAAAAACTCCCATCCATTATATTATTCGCGAGTTTATCAGAGTTCGTGATTTGTATGTCGGCCATGTCAAGCAGTTTACCAGACTTCATTCAGACACCGTGACAGAAGAAGATGCCGAAGATATATTCCATACGCTGATCAAATCTTTTGATGTGGTCATTCATATTTTCATAGAAGAAATGTATAAAAACACAAACATTCAGCTTGAAGCGCAAAAAGAATTGATCACCGAGCTGAGCTCGCCGGTAATTGTGCTTTTTGACAATGTCGGACTGCTGCCGCTGATCGGGGATATTGACACGGCAAGAGCCAAAATGATTTTGGAGAATACGCTGCACCAGTGTTCAGAGAAGCGCATCACGCAGCTGTACATTGATTTATCGGGCGTAGCCATGATTGATACGATGGTTGCCCAACAGCTTTTCACCTTAATTGAATCACTCGGAATGCTCGGCGTGAAAGCGACATTATCCGGAATCCGTCCTGAAATCGCCCAAACCGCAGTGCAGCTGGGACTGAGTTTTTCAAATTTATCAATAAGGTCTTCGCTTGCAGAAGCGATCGCTTCCGATCTGACACAAAAAAAGGGATAAGGCATTTCAGCCTTATCCCTTTTTTTATCAGTCTTTCCACGGATATGTCCAATACACTTCTTCTTCAAACCATGTCTGAAGAACCGGCTCGTTATTTTTTATTTTTTCTTCCAGCTCTCTCAGCATGCCTTCCGTTTGGGTGCGGTGCGCTTTTAAGGCATTCATTTTAATATCGGCAACCTCTTTAATATCAAGAATAACATCAGGCTTGCCGACGGCTTCCTCCCTGTTGCGGGTGATTGCCATGCAAAGCGTGCGCGGGCGGTCCTCTTTTTTCTTTCTGTAAAGCGCTCTGATAACCGCTTCGCCGCATGCATCATGATCCGGATGGACGCCGTGCTCCGGATAGAATGTGACAATCAGACTCGGTTTTACATCGTCGATAATCTCTTCCATCATATCAGCGAGCCACTCGTCATCTTCAAATTCAAGTGTTTTATCACGAAGCCCGAGCATTCTCAGGTCAGTAACGTCCATTGCTTTGCATGCGTCGATCAGCTCTTGTTTTCTTAACAGCGGCAGTGTTTCACGGTTCGCGAAAAAAGGATCTCCCATGTTCCGCCCCATTTCGCCAAGCGTTGCGCATGCATACGTAACGGGAATATCTTTTTGTCTGTGTAAAGCAATCAGCCCTGCCACTCCGTATGATTCATCATCAGGGTGAGGCAGGATGACGAGTACATGTTCTTTCATGATTTTCACCCTTTTCTTTAAACTGTAAACGGCTTTTCGCTGATTTGAAGCGAAATCGCCAATTTTCCGCCCGGCAGATGCCCTGCCATTAACAGACGGTCTTCGTCATCTACTGTATATTCAGTCAGACCTTCTGCGTAAATCCAGCCCTCTTCTGTTTTCAAACCGACGCGGTACGGGCCGTTTCCTTTGATTTTCGCCTGATGGTACGTCACTTTTGCATTGCGTATATAAGCTACAACCGTCATATTTTTCTCATTCAGATGCGCTGAATAAGAACCGGTCGTTGTTTCCAAATGGATATATACAGGACGATCGGCATATCGCTCTAAAGAAGTTTGCACATCTTCTTTTATGATCGCTTTCATAGCTGCTCCCCTCTTTCTTCTTTTAAAAATTGCAAACGCTTCGTATGTAGTTCAACCAATTCATATTTCTCAATCGGCCGCAGCCGGGAATCTACAATTCGCTGCACCGCCAGAGCAAACTTTTCCTCGGGTGACTTCCGGAGCCTCGGATGTGTTCTTTGATCAAGCAGTTCAAGATCAATTGCCTTCTCCGCTTCTTCAAGAGTTGAAGCCGGGAGAGTGCGGTTATTCCACAGTGCCTGATAGGCTTTTGCTATGTCTTTATCAGTGCCCATTGTACAGCTCCTTTACATACTCGTAATGATTATACATAATTTAAGCTATCGCTGGAAAGCGAAAGGCTTAGCGGCTTTTTATCGGCCGCTTCCATTTTATCTGTGAAAAGGTAAACAAAAGCAATGCTGCCCATATACAAATGAAGGTAAACGCTTTTTGCCCGGAAAACGGTTCATGATACACAAATACGCCGAGCATAAGGGTAATGGTCGGCGCTATATATTGCAAAATGCCGACTTGATACAGCGGCAGACGCTTTGCCCCCTCTGCAAACAGCAACAGCGGCAGGGCCGTAAATACGCCTGCGAAAAATAGGAGCGCCCATGTTCCTGCCCCCAAGGACCCGGAAGTGCTCCCGTCAGCTGTATATCCTAAATAAATAAGTGCAGCCGGGGTAATCAAAAGCGTCTCCAGCGTCAGTCCGATCGTGCTGGACATGCGGGTTCTTTTTTTACATAAGCCGTACAGGCCGAAGCTGAATGCAAGCAGCAATGCGATATAAGGAACCGCGCCATATTGAAACGCAGATATGATCACGGCCGCCCCGGCAATAGAAACGGCTGCTGTTTGCATCTTGTTAAGCTTTTCTTTTAAGAATAGGATGCCCAAAAGAACGGAAACGAGCGGATTAATGTAGTACCCGAGACTTGCTTCAAGCAAAAAGCCGTGATTGACGGCCCATATGTACACAAACCAATTAACGGAAATTAAAACGGAAGCGAAAAAAAGCGCCAGCAGGCCCCCTTCCGATTTCAAAAGACGCAGTTCACGCCATCCGGTTTTCCACTTCTTAAGCACAGTTAAAAGCACACACATGAAAACAAATGACCATAAAATCCGGTGAGCTAAAATATCCAATGCGGGTATTTGTTCAAGAAGTTTCCAATAGACCGGAAACAGCCCCCACATGACGAAAGAACAAGCGGTATAAATGATTCCTTTTCTTGCGTTATTCCCTTGCACGGCTTTCCCCTTCCTTTCTGTAAACAGATTATATTATATCACGGGAAGCTTCCGGCGGGCATATACTATGTTGTCCGTTAAGAAAGGGTGAGATGCCGTGTTTGATTGGAACAGATATTTTCCCTTCCAAAATCAGTTCTCTAAAGAAACGTTTAAAAATGCTGATCCGAAAGATGTCGAGACATATGTCAACCGAGTGATGGAAAGCGTATTCGGCGCCGGTTATGCCGGACAGTTCCCTTTTCGCGACCCAATGTCCAAAAAGGCCGATCCGGTCGAAGCGGAGCCGCCCAAGCCGGAAATTGACCTTTTTGAAACATCCGATCATGTTTTTGCGAAAATTCCCGCAGAACAAGAGGAACTCGACCGTATCAGGATTAAGCATACGTCACACAGCCTCGTTGTAGAGAACAGCAGTCTGGGAGAAGGAAAAAAAGAAATCGTCCTTCCGAGCCTCGTCAAACGGAAAGGAACAAAAGCAGTCTATAAAGACGGGATGATTGAAGTTATGTTTTCAAAACAGGAAGACTACAATCTATCGGAAGTGGAGATTTTAAGATAAAAAAACGGCCCGCGCGATGCAGGCCGTTTTTTCTTTAATAAAATGGCGGATAACCGCCGGCTCCCGGCCCGAAACCGCCGTATGGGACGCCTCCGTATCCGTAACCGGCGAACCCGTACGGATAGCGGGGTCTTGTAAAGCCTGTGGCAATCACGCCTCCGAGAAGACCGCCTAAAAATCCGCCGAATAAAGGAGCGCCGAACAAAAAAGGACTTCTCGCCGGAAATCCGGCAGGACCGAAATTCCCGCGATACAATGCATGACGAGGGTACATGTTTTTCCTCCTTTATGTCTGCCTATTCTTAAGCGTATTCATAAAATGAGGAAATTGATTGGGCGATTGTAACAACATGTGCCTCTCTGTGATATTGCATTAATGTATAAATATTTTGGTTATAATTTGATTACATTTTGATTAACTGTTATACTTTTTTACAAGTTGCGACATGATAAAAAACCATCAGGGGGAATAAAATATGCCATTACTTCGTTTTGACGTTATTGAAGGCCGGGATGACGCAGCATTAAAAAAATTACTGGATACCGCCCATTACGCCATGGTTAAAGCTTTTGACGTCCCTGTAACGGACCGTTATCAGATCGTTCACCAGCATCGGCCTCATGAGCTTATCATTGAAGATACCGGGCTCGGTTTCAAAAGAAGCAAAGATCTTGTCATCATCAGCATTGTCAGCAAAGCGCGCACCGAACATCAAAAAGAATCGTTATATCAACTGATGGCTGATCAGCTTAAAACAGAATGCGGCATATCACCCGAGGACATCATGATTTCCATTACAGAAAACGGGAACGCCGATTGGAGCTTCGGGCTTGGTGAGGCTCAGTTTTTAACCGGGAAACTGTAAAAGGCCTCCCCGCTTGTTCTGAATGATTGCAAACTGAATAAAAGAGGGATGTATGTTGGTTAGTGAGTTGTACCCTTGTTTGATATGCGGATTTAAAGGATTAGAGACAAGTCCCGTTTATAACGGCGAATATCAAAAAACATTTGATATTTGCCCCTGCTGCGGGTTTGAATTCGGCTACAGCGAGGACCATGAAATAAGCTTAGGGTTTATTGTAACGCCTGATCATTTAATTGAAGCGGCATTTCAGTTATACCGGAAACAGTGGATTGAGGGAGGAATGAAACTATTTTCTCCAAATGATGTCCCGGCGGAATGTAAAAATGATCATTTCCTTACATTCGATGCTTTATTAAAGCAATTAAAAGGCTTGAACCTCAATCTGAACAATTTTGATATTAATGGTTTTTATGAAGAGTAAACATGATCATTAAGAAAAGGCTGCCTTGGGCAGCCTTTGTTATTCATCACATGTGTCGTTGGCAGATCCCCCGGGCTCGCAAAAACTGTCTGCCCATTTTTGCATTTCCTGAAAAACGGCTTGCAGGGCCAAGCCTTTATCAGTCAGTTTATAAATGACTTTGACAGGTGTTTCAGGCAGCACCTGACGCTCGACGATTTCATTTTGTTCCAGCTCTTTGAGCCGCTCCGCGAGCATTTTTTGGCTGATTGTCGGTATCGTTTCGGTCATATCTTTAAATCGTTTCGGCCCGTCCATCAGTACATGGATAATGAGGCCGTTCCAGCGCTTTCCCAAAAGAGAAAAAGCGGATTCCATTTTAGGACACATTGTATATCCCACGTGAGTTCATCCCTTCATCTATGAATTGACAAGTTTTTTGTGATCCATTAAAATTAGTTTTCGAGTTACATTTAGTAAGCTTCTAACTTTTCTATTATGATAACACGTTTATCCGAAGGAGGAAACATGATGACATCCGTATTAGACGTTTTAAAGGAACGCGCATCTGTTAAAGAATACGATAAAGACGCGGTCATTACAAAAGAGGAATTAACAGAACTCCTTGAAATCACAACGCAAGCGCCTTCCGCCTGGAACCTTCAGCATTGGCATTTTCAAGTCTTTCACAGTGATGAAGCAAAAGCTGCCCTGCTTCCGGTTGCTTTTAATCAAAAACAGATTATTGATTCATCAGCAGTTATTGCCGTATTAGGCGATTTAAAAGCAAATGAAAATGGTGAAGACGTTTATGCTGAACTGGCTGAGCAAGGCAATATCACAGAAGAGATTAAACAAACGCTTTTAGGCCAGATTAACGGTGCATACCAAAATGATCAGTTTGCCCGTGATTCAGCATTTTTAAACGCTTCTTTAGCAGCGATGCAGCTGATGCTTGCCGCTAAAGCAAAAGGCTACGACACTTGCGCGATCGGCGGATTCAATAAAGAGCAATTCGTTAAGGAATTCGACGTGAGCGAGCGTTTCGTGCCCGTCATGCTGATTTCAATCGGTAAAGCCGTTAAGCCGGCGCATAAAAGCAACCGGCTGCCTGTATCTAAAGTGTCAACTTGGCTGTAAGATGAAAGAAACCCTTAGTCCGCTTAAGCAGACTAAGGGTTTTTTATAGGAATCGCTCACTGTACCAGGTTCTTGCCTGCTCTGCTTCCTGCTGTGTGAGCTGATGACCGCCCTCCTGCCAAACAAGAGAAACGGATGCATGAGCAGCTGTCAGATACTGATAAAGCTCCTCCGATTCTTCTTTTGTACATAGGGGATCGCGTTTTCCCGCACCGATAAACACAGGCAGCCCTTCCATATCAGGCAGCTTCACTCCGCGTATCGGCACCATCGGATGATGCAGAACAGCTCCTTTCAGTACATCTTTATAATGAAACAAAAGACTTGCTGCAATATTGGCGCCGTTTGAATAGCCGGCAGCAATCACGTTTTCTCTGCTGAATCCGTACATTTGCGCCGCTTCATCAATAAAATTCTTTAATTCTTCCGTCCGTTCAATTAAATCTTTCTCGTCAAATACGCCTTCTTTCAGCCGCTTAAAAAAACGGGGCATGCCGTTTTCCGACACTGATCCTCTGACCCCGAGCAAACTTGCTTTCGGATCGATAAAACGTCCGAGCGACAGAAGATCATGTTCATTTCCTCCCGTTCCGTGCAAAAGCAGCAGAACATTTTCTGACGTTCCCTGTTCAAACACATGTTTCATCATCATTCTCCTTTCTCCATTTTGGGCAAAACAGCTGTAATCTGGCTGCGATGCTCTTCCAGCCATTCCGGAAGCTTCAGCTCTGTTCCGAGATTTTCAAAGGATTCATCCGTCATAAAGCCCGGTTCATCGGTTGCCATTTCAAATAAAATGCCGCCGCTTTCCCTGAAATAGATTGAAGTAAAGTAAGACCTGTCAAGAATGTCAGATGAAGCAAGATGAGAATCAGCAAGAATATCCTTCCATTCCGCCTGCTCTTTTTCGCTAGTGCGGAATGCGACATGATGAACCGTCCCGTAACCGCCGATACCTGCTTCTTTCGGTGCGAGATCAACATCTATAATATGTCCGATCCGCGCCTCCGATTGCAGCCTGACAATCTGATGTTCTTCTCCTGTCTTTGAATAACCGAAGCGTTCTATGAGAAATTGAATGGTTGCTTCAGGACGGTACGAGTACAGAAGAACACCTCTCATGCCTGTGATCGCTTCTTTTTCAGTAATGCCCGCAGGAGTCCATTCACTCTGTCCGCTTCTTTCATCTTCCATTATGGCAAGCGGCAGGTCTTCTGTATCATTAAAGAGAAGCACTTGTTCAGACAGCATGATCTGTTCTTTTACAGACAAGCCGTTTTCTTCAAGCCGGCGCTTCCAAAACGCGAGTGCTCCTTTCGGCACGGAGAAATAAATTCTTCCGGCCTGCCCTTTTCCCACGGTTCCCGGGCGGCTTCCCTGAAAAGGAAAAAATGTAATGATCGTACCCGGCTCTCCGTTTTGGTTGCCGAAATAAAAGTGATAAGTGGCCGGGTCGTCAAAATTAACGGTTTTTTTAACGAGCCGCAAACCCAGCACTTCAGTATAAAACCG
The DNA here is from genome assembly GCF_058791615.1 of Bacillus sp. EB106-06-01-XG163. Classification (NCBI taxonomy): domain Bacteria; kingdom Bacillati; phylum Bacillota; class Bacilli; order Caryophanales; family Bacillaceae; genus Bacillus; species Bacillus sp. EB106-06-01-XG163. The sequence goes on along the minus strand of NZ_JBYTDS010000002.1, from coordinate 293,131 downwards.
AAGATTTTCAGCAGGATCTTTTGCAAATGCGGTAACATGGTGCAATCCCTGTGTATTCAATGTATTCACTCCTAAATATCTTGATTTCGAGATATTAACTATTCTAATTTAATATGAATGAAGATGCAACTAAAGTGTTTCGGTTAAAAAAGTAATAGAATTCTTTTTTTTCTGAAAAATATCTTGTGATCTTATCTGACACCTGCTATGATAAGGAGCATTATCAAGTTTCAGGAGGAAAGTAAATGGTCAGAAAAGCACTAATTTTCGTTCTCATCTTAATCCCTTTCAGCCAGCTGGCCCTGCTGTCAGTCGCTAATCGGGTTCATCCGATCATTATCGGGCTGCCTTTTTTTCATTTCTGGCTGCTTTTATGGATCGCAGTCACTCCATTATGTTCGTTTCTTATTTATAGGCTGCAGAAGAAACAAGGAGGACTGGACTGATGCCCGCAAATATAACAGCATTGATCATTACAGCCGTCATCGTTTTAACCGTTGTCTGTATCGGCTTTATAGCCGGGAGAGACAAATCATCACGCACTTCTGTTGAGGAATGGTCTGTCGGCGGCAGACGGTTCGGGGGGCTCCTCGTCTGGTTTTTAGTCGGCGCGGATCTCTATACGGCTTATACGTTTTTAGGCTTAACAAGCACTGCCTACACAGGGGGAAGCGTTGCTTTTTTTGCCATTCCGTATTCTGTTTTGGCGTATTTTATCGCTTATTTCTTTCTGCCGAAGTTGTGGAAAGTGGCAAAAATACACAAATTAACGACGCTTGCCGATTATGCCCGTGAGCGTTTTGACAGTAAACTTTTGGCCAGTCTTGTCGCCATTATCGGCGTTCTTATGCTCATTCCTTATATTTGTCTCCAGCTGAGCGGAATTCAAGATACGCTTCAGGTGGCCGGAACGGGTGTCATTAATGTCAATATGGTCGTCATCATCTCTTTTATTCTTGTAGCGCTGTATACTTTTTTCAGCGGAATTAAAGGGCCGACGTTTACGGCGATTATTAAAGACATTCTCGTGTGGGTGATTATGCTGTTTATGGTCGTGTCACTCCCGCTGATCCATTTTCACGGCTGGACGCCGATGATTCACACTTTGGCTGAAAAAGCGCCGCAAATGCTGACGATTCCGGACTCGGGGCCGAAAGGAATTCCTTGGTTTATCACAGCTTCCATCGTATCTGCGCTGGCGCTCTTTATGTGGGCGCATGCGGCAACCGGCGTATTTACGGCAAAAAGCGCAGATGCCGTCCGCAAAAACAGCATGTTTCTGCCGCTTTATAATATTGTTTTGATTCTTGTTATTTTTCTCGGCTTTATCGCGTTTCTTGTCCTGCCGGAAGATACCAATCCGCGGCTTGCTTTATTGAAGCTGATTCAAACGTCTTACGGCGGAGTCGCGCAGGGCTTTGCTTACTCCACGATTGCCCTTGCGTCATTGATTCCCTGCTCTATCATGGCCATCGGAGCATCAAACTTATTTGCGAATAACTTATATCGGGATTTGATTCACCCGAATGTGTCACCAAGCAAGCTGACGATGATCACCCGTTCAATGGTATTTGTCGTCATCGGACTCGCGCTTTTATTCGGCATGCTGTTCCCGACTGCGCTCGTTACCCTTCAGCTTCTCGGTGTTTCCGGCATGGTTCAGATCTTTCCGGCTATCGCCGTCAGTCTGTTTTGGAAGAATCAAACGAAAGAAGCGACAATTATCGGTCTTCTCGTCGGTCTTATCGTGACATTCACGGTAAATATCACCCAATCCGCCCACGGTATATATGAAGGGTTTTGGGGTTTGACCGCTAACATGGCAGCCGTTATTATCCTTAACCCGTTTTTTGTAAAAAAAGCGGCTTCAAACGCCGTCAAAGACGGTTTATTCAATAAAGCGCCTTCTGATAAACTGAACCAAAAAGGCGCTTAACAGAAAGAAGCCGGCACGTAAATGTGCCGGTTTTTTACTTTTTTCGCTTCCATTTGTAGGTAGCCACGGTTTTAGCCGGGATGACGGCTTCAAACTGCCGATTTTCTGAAACGACATGGAATTTTTGATCGGCGGATGTCTGGTTGATTATGACTGTCACAATGGATTGATCAGGATTAAGGAACGATACATTCGAGACTGTGTTTTTGGAGCCGTAATTACTTTCTATCCGCTTTGCTCCCCGGTCGATAAATTTTGAAAAGTTGCCTGTCATATGAAAGATCGGGATATTCCAATAGCGGTCAGGGTTTTTGGCATCCTGAATAAACAGCGTCGGGTCCGGGGTGCCTATCCAATGATGCGTCTTGATTTGACTGTCGAGCATCGTCACCCACGCATTGTAGCTCGACGCGCCGTTGCGGAAATACTGCGCGATCCGGTCCGCCCCTGCCGTCCCCCAGACAGACCGCTCCGTTAAGTGAATAGATTGATCAGGATATCTCTTTCCGATTTCCGACATGACGGAAAGGTCACCGTCATAATCGTGAAAAGCGATGCCGTCTGCCGCCCGGTTTCCTTTTTTATCATCTAAAATCGGCGGAATATAGTTCCACGCCCCGCTCGCATTGTGATCATAAATCCAAATTTTCGTGTCAATTACGTGTTTTTTCATTTCTTTTTTTAAGGCCAGTGCCAGTTTGCGCTGCTGAGACGGCGGCATATACATGCTCGGATAGTCGATTTCCAGCAAAGGTTCATTTTGAAGGGTCAGCGCATAAATCGGAATTCCTTGCTTTTCGTACGCCTCAATAAATTTGCGGAAGTAAACGGCCAGTGTGCCGATATATTTATCTTTCAGCTTTCCCCGCTTGAGGTTTTCATTCGTTTTCATCCAAGCCGGCGGGCTCCACGGTGAGGCAATGATTTTTAGTTCCGGATTTATCGCCAGCGCTTCCTTGATGGTTGCTGTAATGTGTAAATCAATATCCTTTTGGATCGAGAAATGACGGAGCTTAGGATCTGTTTGGCCTTCAGGCATATCGTCATACGTATAAAATTCCTGTGCTGTAAAATCAGATGTCCCGATCGTTATGCGCATAACGTCCATTCCGATACCATCTTTGGGATCAACGAGTTTTTTCAGCACTTCTTTTCTTTTTGCGGGTGTCATTTTTGATAAATTATGGATTGTGGATTCTTCCAGGGACGATCCTACGCCTAACACACTTTGATAGCGGCGCGACGGATCAATATACACAGCGGCGGAGTCAGAAGCCTTCTTTTTTGTCAATGTAAGCGGTGTTTGTTCGTCTAAGGCGTATTTCACTTCCAGCGGCCCGTCATACCACGTACGGGAAGCCGGATCTTTTTCAGAACTGAACCACACCCTTACTTTGTTTTTGTCTGAAGCCTTCCGATCAGCTGCATACACTTCGGTTTCCATGCTGCTTGATATGAAAAAGAAAAACATAAGAAAAACCAGCGTTATGTGCAGACCTTTTTTAAAAAACATGAACCACCATCCCTTTCCTTATTTTTATAAGCGATTCTAATTGAATAGCCGGACAGTCACCTCCTTCCCGCTTGAATGAATGCGCTTTCAAAATTACTGATAAAAAGCCGGCTTCACACAACGGTGAAGCCTTCCCTTTTTACACCTTTAAGATACATATGAACCGTTTGTTTCAATCACTTTTTTATACCATTCAAATGAGTCTTTCTTAAGCCGCCTCATTGAACCGTTGCCTTCATTATCCCGATCAACATAAATCATGCCGTAGCGTTTTTTCATTTCTCCGGTTGTAAATGACACGATATCAATAATTCCCCATGGTGTATAGCCCATTACATCCACACCATCATATGTGATTGCTTTTTTCAAAGCATTTATATGTGACGATAAATATTCAATTCTTGAAGTGTCATGAATTGAACCGTCCTCTTCTAATGTGTCGATGGCGCCGAATCCGTTTTCCACGATAAATAATGGAATCTGGTAGCGGTCGTATAAGCGGTTTAATGTGTACCGTAAACCGGTCGGGTCAATCGCCCAGCCCCAATCACTCGCTGTAATATAAGGATTTTCCACGCTGTTTGGCAATCCTCCGTTTACGACATCCCCGGTATTATCGTTTGATACATCACTTTTTACGGTTGCAGACATGTAATAGCTGAATCCGAGGTAGTCCACTCGGCCGTTTTTCAAAATCTCTTCATCACCGTCTTCAAAGTGTATCTGATAACCTTCTCTTTCAAATTCTTTTAACGCATAGCTTGGATAATATCCGCGAACCTGCACGTCCGGGAAGAAAAAACGCTGTCTCATCGTTTCTTCAGCCAGCATCACATCGTCGGGGTGAGATGAGTACGGGTAAATCGGAACATGTGATACCATCGCGCCGATCCTGAACTCGGGATTGATGTCTCTTCCCTTCGAAACAGCCAATGCGCTTGCCAGCAGTTCGTGATGGCCGGCCTGATACATGACTTCTTTTGCGTTTTCGTTTTCTTTGACGGCGACGCCCGAGTTCGTCCATAAAAAGATCGGATTATTCACATCCATCTTATTATTGATTTCGTTAAACGTCATCCAATACTTCACCTTATGTTTATAGCGTTCAAAACACACTTCAGCGAATTTTACAAAAAATCCGACTGTTTTTCTGTTTCTGAAACCGCCGTATTCTCTCGCCAAATGCAGCGGCATCTCAAAATGTGACAGCGTGATTACCGGTTCAATCCCATGTTTCAGCAATTCATCAAACACCCGGTCGTAAAAAGCCAATCCTTCCTCATTGGGCTCGGCTTCATCACCTTTAGGAAAAATTCTGCTCCAGCCGATGGACGTTCTTAAACAATTCAGACCCAGCTCGCTGAATAATGCGATGTCCTCTTTATAACGATGATAAAAATCGATCGCTTCATGATTCGGATAAAATTCCCGCTCTTCAATTGTATCTGTTATTTTCCGGGGCACACCATGCGCGCCTGCCGTCATGACGTCCACTACACTCGGTCCCTTGCCGCCTTTATTCCATCCCCCTTCAAATTGGTGGGCGGCCAGAGCGCCTCCCCATAAAAAATCTTTTGGCAATGTCCCCATCGTTTATATCCTCCTTTATTTGACTGCCGCTTGCATGCCGAATAAATGCACTGCAGCCGCTTCAAGCATCCGCTTCGCAAGTGCAGAAGAATGCCTGCCTTTATTTTCATATTATACGTTTTCATTATAATTGTACCGGTATAATTTATCAATACATAAACAATTATAGTTAATTTACGAAATGGCTTTTAAAAACGATTATGCTATAATTCTGAAAGAAGCGGGACAATAAATGAATGAGGAATGTATATGTTAAAATACCAGCAAATCGCGATAGATATTGAAAAATACATAGAAGAACATCAGCTGCAGCAAGGGGATAAACTGCCTGTGCTGCAAACCTTAATGAGCCGGTTTAACGTGAGCAAAAGCACGATCACCAAGTCCTTAGATTTATTAGAAAAAAAGGGGATTGTGTTTCAAGTGAGGGGAAGCGGCATTTTTGTCAGACGGAATAAAAGAAAAGGGTATATCAGTCTGCTTTCTAATCAGGGATTTAAAGAATCACTTGAAGATTTTAATGTCACTTCCAAATTATTAGCGCTGGAAGTGAGAAAACCCACGCCTGAGGCTGCCCAAAATCTGAATATGCCGCCTGACGGCGACGTGTATTATGTCAAGCGAATCCGATATATTGACGGGCTGACATTGTGTATCGAAGAGTCATTTTACAACAAATCGATTATTACGTATTTGAATAAAGAGATCGTGGCAGAATCAATATTTGATTATATTCGAGAAGGTCTCGGGTTAAAGCGCGGTTTTTCAGATTTATATCTGTACGCGGGGATGTTAAATGAGGAAGAAGCGGAGTACTTAGGTCTATTTACAGGAGCGCCTAAGCTATGCGTTGAAACGATTTTTCATTTAACCAACGGCCAGCCGTTTGACTTCTCAAAAGTCACCTATCACTATGAGCAATCACAGTTTTTCATTCAGGCGAACAGCCACCTTTTTGAACAGGAAACGACATAAGACGGGCTTTTCGCAAACAGAAAACACCCAATGCGCGAGCGACGCATCGGGTGTTTTTTACTATTTTATATTCTTATTTAATGTTTCAACGGCTTTTTTCATTTGTGTATCGTTGTCCGCAAGCTGTTTTTGCAGATCCGTCATCAATTTTGCCGTTGTGTCTCCCGTTATAATGCCTGTTTGTTTCAGTTTCTCTTTTGCTTGGAATTGTTTAACGGCTTGTTCAAATGCTTTATCATACGTGCCGTTTACTTTCACGCTGTACCCCAGCGCTTTCAGCATTTTTTGCGCATTGGTGACGGTGGTTCCGGAATCCCCGTATTTGTATGTTTTTTTCGCATCTAAATACGGCAGGTTCGCATATTCAGGAAGCTTAACCTGATATTGCGGTTTGATGCCTTTTTTATGAATCCACTCTCCGTCCGCTGTCAGCCATTTAGCGATTGTCAGTTTAACGGTAGAACCGTCGCTGTAATCTTTTGCCGTCTGCACGGTTCCTTTTCCGAACGTTTTCTCGCCGATCAGCGGAATGCCCGATGATTCATGCAGCGCAGCCGACATGATTTCCGCGGCGCTCGCGGTGCCGTCATTGACGAGGACGACTGTCGGTTTTGTCACTTTGCGCTCTTTCGTCGCTTTCATGACCTCTTTCGTGCCGTCTTTGTATTCGACCTGCATGATATTTTTCCCTTTATCGATAAACATGTTGCTCATTTTGATGGCTTCATCCATCAGTCCGCCCGGGTTGCCCCTTAAATCGAGAATGTATCCTTTCGCTCCTTGTTTTTCGAGGCTGTCAATGGCTGAATTCAGCTCTTTTGCCGTCGATTCGGAGAAGGATGTGATTTGGATTTCGCCGATGTCTCCTTTTTTCATTTCAGAGTACACCGTTTCAACCGGGATGGTGTCACGTTTGATCGACAGGTTCAGATCGCCGACACCCGCTCTGTGCAGCACAAGCTTGACGTTTGTTCCCTTTTTGCCGCGGATTAATGCGACGGCTTCGTTTACATTAAGGCCTTTAACGCTTTTGCCGTTGACCTTCAAGATCTGGTCATTCGGTTTAACCCCCGCTTTTTCCGCGGGTGACCCTTTAATCGGCGATACGATCAGGATACTGCCGTCCTTTTCTTCCACTTGTGCGCCGATGCCTTCAAACGAAGCGGAAATGGTTTCTTCAAAAGACTTTCCTTCCTGCGGGTCCATATAAGAAGAATATGGATCATCCAGGGAACTGATCATGCCTTTTATCGCTCCGTCTACTAATTTGCTGTCATCTGTTTTTTGATAGTAATCACTTTTAATCTGCTCGTAGGCTTTATTGAATTTCTCAAATTTGCTGTTCGTCAAAGCAGCCGAGCCTTGTCCGAAAATGGTCGTATTGCCCGTGATAAACAGCGTAAGCGCCGAGGCTGCGACCGCAGTGATCAATATAATAAAAAACAGTTTAAATTGCCGCTTCAAGAAAACACCACCTTTTTATTCTTACATTATTATCATAGACGAACGCTCATTCGTCAACTTCAAACGTGAGGCGCCCTTCTTTCCCGTTTACCCAAACCTATGCTTTTCTCTCAACATATGCTGAGGAAAAAAGGAGGATTCGGCCTTTGAGCAAATATTTAGAAATGCTGTCCTTATTCGGAGTCGGAGGGGCTCACCCCGGCGGGCTCGCTTTTTCCAAAGCCGTTCTCACAAAAGCGGCTCCTCCTCCTGGCGAACCGATTCTTGACGCCGGCTGCGGAACGGGACAGACGGCCGCTTATCTCGGCCACCTGCTGTACCCCGTCACCTGTGTTGATAAGGATCCCCTTATGCTTGAAAAAGCAGCAAAACGATTTGCCGCTGAAGGCTTAACCATTCCGGGCTATTTGGCGGAGCTTGAGCGGCTTCCGTTTGCTGAAAATCAATTTTCCGCCGTTCTTTCCGAATCAGTTCTCACCTTTTCAAATCTTGATTCATCGCTGTCTGAAATCCTGCGGGTCCTTAAACCCGGGGGTATGCTGATCGGCATTGAAGCTGCTTTACAAAAGCCCATGCCGGAAAACGCCATCACGCAGATAAAAGACTTCTACGGTTTTACCGTATTGCAGGATGAAACGGCATGGAAACAGAGATTGTTTCAGCAAGGCTTTCAGAACGCGGATTTCATTCCCGCTGTCTATGAAAACAATGCGCAGGAGCCGACTACAGAAATGGATTTATCGCCCGTTATTCAGCCGGTTCACTACGATACGCTGACGGCTCATTACGAGCTTATGCAAACGTACCGTGAATATATGGGACACTGCGCTTTTGTCGCTTACAAGTAAAACGGCGATTGTCCTCCTGTTTTCGTCCAACCTTTTTACCGCACTCTATCATAAGCTGACATAGAAAGATAGGTTGGATAGGAGGAGAAAAGATGCAAAACTATTATCATCTTTGCCGGCAGCACCAGGGAAAAGTAGCAAGAATTACAGAACGAAACGGCAGAGTCCACGTCGGAAGAATCGTACGGGTGACTAACAGCAAAGTGTATATCGCCCCTGTCGGCGGCCGTCACAGAGGATACGGGTTCGGCTATTGGGGAGGCTGGGGAGGCTGGGGAGCAGCCTACGGTATCGGCCTTGGTTTCATTACCGGATTTGCGCTTGGAGGTTTACTCTTCTGGTAATAAAGAAAGCCCGCTTTCTATTTTTCAAGCGGGCTTCTTCTTATTACACTTTCTTTACTTCATTAAAATATTCTTCAAGCGTTAATTGATGGTCATGGATGGCTTTTGCCGCTTTTTTGCCTACATAGCGTAAATGCCATGGTTCATACTCATACTTTGTGACATTTTCTTTGCCTTTAGGATAGCGGATGATAAAGCCGTATTCATACGCATGGTCTTTCACCCATTTGCCGTCCGCCGTGTTTCCGAACGCTTCATTCAGCTCATATCCGTTGCTTTTGCTGGAAATGTCCATGGCAAGCCCCGTCTGGTGTTCGCTTTGCCCTGGATATGCGACGGCTTCTTTCGCCTTTTTTTCACCTTTCAGACTGACTTCATTATCGAAAATAACTTTCTGTCTGTCATAAGAGCGGTATCCTGAAACGGCAACCAGGTCATAACCTTCTTTTTTCCCGGCGCTGAATAGTTTCGCCAAAGCATCGGCGGCAGGTTTGCGGATATATCGTTTCTCGATTTTCTCAGTAAAAGAAAATTCGACTTTCGGGATCACGAGATCATTCGGTTTATAATCTCCCGGCAGCGTGTATGTCTTATTCACGAGCGCAAGTGTATTTGTCGGGTTTTGAATGGTCTCAAGCCCGTTCACTTCTTTAATATCATTAAAATATTTGCTCTCCAATACAAAATCGCTGTTTTCTGCCTTCGTTGTTTTTTTGCTTGATGTGTCATCTGATTGTTTTGTTTCAGCTGCTGTTTTTGTGTCCTTGTGGCTGTCGCCGCCTGAAATGCTGCAGCCGGTTCCCACGATTGCGGTTACGCTGAGAGCGGCAGCGAGCGAGAACCATTTAGTGGATTTCTTCATTTTACACTTACCTTTCTTTTTTTGAATCAGGGCGATGCATAAAGAAGAGGGCTGCTTTAATCAGCATAACCCTCATCTCAAGTTTACGATACAGTATGCAACGCCAGTTTAATCATATCATGAAAAGTCGTTTGACGCTCTTCTGCCGTTGTTTCTTCTCCCGTTAATACGTGATCGCTTACAGTCAGGATAGACAGCGCTTTTTTGCCGTATTTAGCGGCAAGCGTATATAAAGCAGTCGTTTCCATCTCTACGCCGAGAACGCCGTATCTGGCAAGCTTTTCGATTTGGGAGTCTTCATTGTAAAACTGATCGGCGGTGAATACGCTTCCGACCGCTACGGGAAGATTGTTTTTTTGCGCTTCCTGGTACGCTTTATGAAGCAGTTCGAAGTCTGCGCAAGGAGCATAATCTACACTGCCGAAGGCGACACGGTTCATCTGTGAATCAGTTGAAGACGTCATAGCCAAAATCACGTCACGCACCTTCACGTCATTACGGATGGCTCCGCATGAGCCGACTCTGATTAAGTTTTGAACATCATAGCTTTGAATCAGTTCATTCACATAAATAGAGATAGACGGAACACCCATGCCGGTGCCTTGGACTGATACTTTTTTGCCGTTATATGTACCCGTAAATCCGTACATTCCTCTGACTTCATTATAGCATTCCACATTTTCAAGATAAGTTTCCGCAATAAATTTCGCTCGGAGCGGATCTCCCGGCAAAAGCACTGTATCCGCAATTTGACCTTTTTCTGCGTTTATATGTACACTCATTTCCTTTTCCTCCTGCCTATTCAAACTCCCACCCATTGTACACTGAATAACGGTAAGAGACAATCATCAGCATGATCAGGGCGATCTTGGGCAGAATATGCGGGATGACAAGCCTAAAGAAAAAGGAGTGAACATAATGGGCAAAAAACAGCGCAACCGGGTGACCGGCCAGAAAAAGAACAATCACGTGCCCGTTTCAGACGTCATTGCAGCTGATGAAGCGCATGGAAAAGAGCATTCCGCCGCTAAACGGAAGCCTTAACACAGTCTTTCCCAGACAATACGGAAGCCGGCTGAAGATTCAGCCGGCCCCGTCTTACCTCGGCTGGACGAGCAGCCGGTTAATTTTGCTCCATCCCGCAGGGTTAAGCCTGTAATAGGTCTTTCCTTTTCTTCCTTCGTCTATGAGTATGACATCTCCGGTCGCTATGAATCTGGCTTGATAGTCGTTTGGGACCGTATCAGGCACATTAAAAACAGAAAATGCCCTTTCCAGTGCGTCTTGATGATTGTCAGCGGCCAGCTCTGTCCGATAGACGACCCTGTATCCCTTTTTCTCGCCGTAGCGGGGTGTTTGAAAAATCGTCATATCATAGGCGCAAGTCTTTTTTTTAAACACGGGCAGCGATAACAGCATCAAGATCCCTCCCTCTTATTTCTTAATAGTATTAGCGTTTTTTCTCATTTTTCCTGTCTCTATTTTTGTCGAAACGGATGATACTTTTCGTCAAGAAGCGCAAAAAGCGAAACGAGGCAAAGTCCGAGACTGAATCCGGCAAGCACATCCGTCGGAAAATGCGCGCCCAAATAAATTCTGCTGAATCCGATCAGAATGACGAGAACCCCGGTAAAGACGGTGACGGCACGTTTTCTTTTCGTGAAAAACGGAACATGCTTGATCAAAAAGTAAGCGATGACGGGATACATCACTGCCGAATTCATGGAGTGGCCGCTCGGAAAACTGTATGAGGTTTCATGGACGAGCGGTTCAAAAGCGGGTCTGGCTCTTTCAATCAATTCTTTTATTTTTATGTTTACAATCCGTTCAATGAGAAAGAGAAGCGGCAAAAAAACAACATCCGGCGTTTTTTTGTACATATACAGAGCCGCGCCTGTCAAAAGAAGAAGCGGCAAAAGCACCGCGGTCGTGCCGAGCTCCGTTATCCATAACATCAATTCATTCAGCCAGGCAGCCCTGATCCTGACAGCCGCTTCTATGACACGCTCATCAAAAACCCGGACGGCTTCTATCCGGATCGCTGCTGCGAGCAGAATAAACAATGCGAAAAGACTTGCTGGCTTGTACAACGTTTTCCCCCCATGTTTCATTCTCCCGAGCTGATTGAAAAAACCGAAGCTTTTTCACTCCGGTTCCGCAGTTTCAGTCTTCATCAAGCTCTTCGTCTATCATACATTTTTCTAATAAATAATCAAAGGTGATGTCGGCTATTTCGAAGATTTCCTCTTCACTCGGTATGTACCCGCGCATAGCAAGCTGACTGTAAAAATAATCAGCTATTTCTTCTGTGTCAATCACAAGATCTATTTCTTTCATGCAAACACCGCCTCCTTTTTTATGTTTTATGAAAAAACCGTTCAAATTATACCCGAAAGTTCTAAACGTTTTGTCCGCTCATATACTTTTAAAAAACAAGCCCCGGAGGGAGAAAAGATGATGACGAAAATGATGGCTTTATTGGACGGAGATGGATTTGATGTCGTATTGGAAAAAGTGCTGAAAGGAATGTCGTTTGTCATCTTTGCCGGCTGTCTGCCCTGGTTTTTATATGTCACCGTCCGTTTTTTTGCCGGCTAGCTGAAATGCTCCCGCAGGCTTTCCAGCACAAAATTCATCATATCTTTATATTCTTCGTCACCGAACAAATGATAAAGAATCTTATAATCGTTATAAATATCAAGCAGCTCATCTACAATCGATACCGCCAGCACATGCAGGGCATCGGGATCATCAGCATCGCCTTCAAACTGAAGAAGAGCAGACGCGACGGTATCCTCGCCGATCTCATGAGATGCTTCCCCAACATAGTGGACAAACAGCAGCTGATGCACAAACTGATCCATTTCATATTTTCTCAGAACCAGCGTGAGATCCTCTTCCTCCGTTTCAAGCCACTCTCCGTCTTTCAGCCGAGTCAGCTCATAAATAATATCCTCCCAGCCATCCTCTAAATATCTCCATATTTCAGTTCTGTGGCCGATGACACGGAATAATTCCTTTCCGTAGTCCTTTACATATACTACGTCGCCGATCAGAAATTCATATTCAATATCCAATTTTTCCATATCGACGATCACGCCCTCATAATCTTTATAAAGCTGGATGGACGATTCAAAATAAAGCACTTCATTATGATTGACTTCGTAAAGATAATGTTTATCAATTTGATGAACCTTCGTAATGGTGCCGACGGTTCCGTACATCACGACGACCACGATGTCTCCCACTTGAAATTTCGGTTTATCTGGCTTCATGCTGTCTCCCCCTTGCCGCGGACTGTCATACGCTATCGTATGCCGGCCGCCATCATTTCGCATGGGCATGAAAACCACAGGAAATATCTATTTCTGCACCTGTTCAAAATGTCAAAAACCGCAACATGCTTGTGCGTTTTTTCACTTACCGTAACAGAAGCGTCTGATGCCATTCCGCTCTCGATCGACTGAGCAGTAACAATGCTGAGACAAAAAGCTTCTATTTTTTATGATTTTTTGTTTTTTTCCAAAGGTAAATACCCGGCCCGAAGGCATGTTGACAATATCACCGCCATGATGTTCAAGATTTGCTGTGAAACACATCATCGAAGGTGTATGGAGATTCAATTCCGGCTGCATATTTGCAATCGCTTGATTATCATGAACAACCAAACTCGTTTCGGCTTTCAATGAAGGCACAACTTCAATCCGCTTCAACCTTGTCACATAAAATCCCCTTTTCCGTCCAAACGTCAGTGCCTCATCAGTCTTACCTAATGAATCATTTGATTCCTCTCACTTCATTTAAATGTTTGATTATTTCTCCGTGAAAAGAGACTCCTTACCCGGGACCCCGCCGGCAGCAGGCTGATCCGGTGAACTCTGCAGCTATACATTCTACTGCCTTATGATACGTGCCTTCAGGAAGATTTGTTTACGAGCTGATCAAAACGGACGGCGTTGCGGGATTTGATCATACGGCACCTCATAAGCGAGTGATTTCAACAGAAAAAAACCGCACAATGTGCGGTTTTTCGTCAGGCGTGATGCACCTCGGTCTCATATTTTTCCCAAGCTTCATCAAATGTCGCCATCGTTTCTAAATAGTCGGCGCTCAGTTCTAAATAAGAACTGAGCTCGTGATAATCGCTTGACGTTTTCGGAAAGCCGTGATCTTCGTATGCCTGATTCGCAAACTGGCTGATTGCGTCCTGCGGCTTGGGATGCCTGTATTTCATCAAATAGTGATAAAAGGATTTCATGGGTTTCCCCTCCTGATGACTGTCTTTTGTTGTACTATTATACAATTCAAGTGTGAAATTACAACAAAAGAAGACTAGGAGAAGTCAAAATAATTCCGTTTCAAGATCCGTTCTGTCTCCATCAGCTCTTGATATGTGAGTGTTTCCGGTAATTTTTTTGCATTGACTAAAAAAAGCTGATTTTCGATTTCTGCTATGACCGCTTCCTCCTGATAAGTCATGCCGCAGGAGGAACAGGCGAATGCGGGTGTTTCTGTAATTTCTATGGCCCTCGTACCGTCAGGAAGCTCCCAGTACACAGCCGCCTGACAAGCTGACGCCTTCTGATTGCCGCACCACTCGCATGGCTTCACGGCGATTCACCTCCGACTTCCGATCCTGCTTTTTGCTCTTTCTTTTGCTGTGCAATAAATTTCTTTTCTTTCAATTCATCTCTCTTTTCCCTGCGGTCTTTCAGCGTTTCATGATCAGGGTTTGATGTGAACGTTTTCCTCCTGTCGATCCTCGATACATTTTCTGGTGTGAACGAAACCTCTTTGTCCGCGAAAATGGCGCTCAGTCCGACCGGCTCGCGTTTGGCCATCGTTCCAGGAAAAACAGATTCAAAATAGTCGTCGGCTTGATTCGGGATATAGTTTTCCGGCTCGGGATAAGATGTAATCACCCCTTCGAAGTTTCTGATCACAACTTTCTCCGGACTTTGGGAGAGCAAGTAGTTCGGCTGCAGGGCGATTTTACCGCCTCCGCCCGGGGCGTCGACGACAAAGGTCGGCACGGCAAAGCCCGTTGTGTGGCCCCTCAGTCCTTCAATGATTTCCAGCCCTTTTGACACAGGCGCTCTGAAATGGCCGATTCCCTCTGACAAATCACATTGATAAATATAATACGGACGCACGCGGATTTTCACTAAATCATGCATGAGTTTTTTCATAATCGGCACCGAATCGTTAATGCCTGCTAAAATAACGGCCTGGTTACCGACCGGAACACCTGCGTTAACGAGCTTTTCACACGCCGCAACCGATTCTTCCGTCAGTTCGATGCTCGTATTAAAATGAGTGTTCAGCCAGACCGGATGATATTTTTTCAAAATCTCACAAAGGTTATCCGTTATCCGCTGCGGAAATACAACGGGCGCTCTCGTTCCGATCCGGATAATTTCAAGATGGGGAATGTCACGCAGGTTTTTCAAAATATATTCCAGAATCTGATCGTTGATTAAAAGCCCGTCTCCGCCGGAAATCAGGCAGTCACGGATTTCCGGCGTTTCCCGGATGTAAGCGATTGCCGCATCGAGCTGTTTTTTCGGCACCCCCATTCCGATCTGTCCGGAAAAACGCCTTCTGGTGCAATATCGGCAATACATCGAGCATTGATTTGTCACCAGAAAAAGAACGCGGTCGGGATAGCGGTGCGTAAGACCGGGAACCGGTGAATCTTCATCTTCAAACAGCGGATCTTCAAGGTCATATTTCGTTTTGTGCATTTCTTCTGACAGCGGCACGGACTGCATGCGGATCGGACATCTCGGGTTATCGGGATCCATTAAAGAAGCATAATAAGGCGTAATGTTCAGGGGAATGGTTTTTACAGACATCCTGACGCCTGCTTCTTCCTCTTCGGTCAAATGAATGACTTTTTTCAGGTCATCGACGGTTCTTACAGTATGGGTGAGCTGCCACAGCCAATCATTCCACTTGTCTTCCGGCACATCTTTCCACAATTCAATCTCCTTCCAATGACGCTTCGGCTGAAACCATTTGTTTGTCAAACGAATTCCTCCTTATGAATGGCCAAACGTAAAGTCTTGCACCATATATTCATATTTTCGAGCCCTTCTGAAATGCGGCAGTTGTTCACAAGCCTGCCTCTGTAGCCGTATCCCGCTTGGTACAAAACGGCATTCATCCCGTAAGACGCTGCACGGGCCAAGGAAAAAAGATGGATGATTCCCCGGCCCGCGAGTTCCTGCTCCAACGCTTTAAACAAGTGTGCCGTTACGGAGTTCCCCCTGTAATCTGACAGAACCGCGCAATCGGTCATTTCAGCGTGCCCCAATACCGGATTGATATCTGCGCTTGCCGCCCCAATGAGACGATCCTGATCGAATGCGGCATAATAGATGGTGTTTTCTCTCATTGTTTTTTTAATATAAAGGGGATTAAAGACAGGAGTCGGATAGGTAAGAAAAACATGTTTATATAAGTGCGTTAAAAGGTCTGCATCATCTTCGTCCGCTTTTCTGAACATCAGCGCGCTTTCTGCCTGAGTCAGTCCCCGCCGCGGTGTCTCATATAAACGGTCAACAGTCGAATCTTCTGATACATATGAATCTGACCGTCTCCGTTCCTCTGCTAAATAGCGCACCATCACAACAGCCTCATGCCCGTTGTAATACCCGTCTATGACACCCTCAACAATAAAAAGATGCTTGACAAATTCCGGCTCATCGCCGCGCTTGGCAAAGAAAATTACCTTTTGGGCTCCTTCTTGCTTTGCTTCTGCCAAAACGGCCGGAATAAGCGCCGTGATCTGTCCGTCATAACGAATGACTCTGAGCCGCTCATTGAAACGGTCTGCATCAATCTCGGCCGCTCCCTTTTCAGCCCTCAGTTCCTTTATCAGCTCCGTCACCCCCATCTGCCACCCCGCACCATTCCATGATAAAAAGAGAAATGATTTTGACGGCATCGATTAACGCCCGCATTTCAATGTATTCATTCGCCTGATGCGCCGCTTTGACTTCTCCCGGCCCGAAGACGATGACCGGCGTCTGTCCCGCGTGCTGCAAAAGCCCTCCGTCCGTTCCCCACGGGGACGCTTCACGAACCGGTTTTGCCCCTTTCATTTTCTCAAAAGAAGATTCCAGAGCGGAAATCAGCGGATGCTCATCCGGGAGATCATTCGGAAGCCACTGAGCCCCAAACCATTCTATTTCCGCCGGGTGGTGTTTAAACCACTCATCCCGGTACTCCAAATCTTTCAGCCAGCTTGCGAGCTCTTCTTTTACTGCTTCGGGCGTTTCATCCGGAGCTATTCCGCACCTGCCTTCTATCACCACACGGTCAGCTACCGATGATGGCCACGTTCCCCCTTGGACGGTGCCGATATTAATGGGAACCGGGATCGGAACGTCCCGATAAAGCGGGTCTGTGATACGGGCGTTGCGGACGTGTTCAAGCTCTTTAAGGGCTGTGATGACATGCAGGCTTTTTTCAATGGCGCTCACCCCTTCATAGCGGGTGCCGCCGTGTGCGGACAATCCCCTTACCGTAATGCGGAACCACATAGACCCTTGCTGCTTAACAAACAGCTTTAAATTAGTCGGTTCGGGAATAAGCGCCCCGTCAGCCTTGTAGCCCCTCATAACAGCCGCCAGTGTTCCCGCGCCGCCGCACTCTTCATCTATGACACTTTGAAACAGAACATCTCCTTTTAATGTAATCCCGCAGGCTTCAAGCGCTTCTAACGCAAACAAGAGAGCTGTATTGCCGCCTTTCATATCCGTTGACCCGCGGCCGTAAACTTTGCCGTCCTTTTCAACAGCGGTAAACGGTTCATACGTCCATGCGGCGGGATTTCCTTCCGGGACAACATCAATATGTCCGTTCAGTATCAGTGATCTTCCGCCCCCGGCCCCTTTCTTTACAGCTGTGATATTCGGGCTTTCATGGAAGTCTTCGCGTTCCGATACGAAATAAGGATGCTCTTTCAAATGTTTGACACTCGGCTCCCATACATCAATATCCATGTCAAACTGTCTCAGTTTTTCTAAAACGACTGCCTGCGCGTTAAATTCATGGCCGAACGTGCTTTTTTCCCCGATCAGCCGTTTCAGCAAGCTTACCGCTTTTGCTGTGTTTTCTTCCGCCCACTCAGTGACTTTCTTTTCTAATTGATCCATGGACAGGCCCCCTTTTAAGAAAACATTCTCCCAATCTGATCTCGGCATCCGTTGTTTGAATGACATCGTCTATGGTCGTGCCATTCAGCAGTTCCTCAAGAACAAAAGCCCCATCATCTATGCTGATGACGGCTTTCTCTGTAATGATGAGATCTGCACAGCCCGCTGCTGTAAGCGGCAATGAACAGCTTTCGACCAGCTTCGGCCGTCCTTTCTGATCGGTGTGGCTCATGACGACAACTACTTTTTTCGCGCCTTGGGCAAGCTCCATCGCCCCGCCCATTCCGGGCACTTTTTTTCCCGGCACGAGCCAATTGGCGAGATCACCTGTCCTGCTGACTTGGAGCGCGCCTAAAATGGTAATATCTATCAGCCCTTTTCTGATCATGGCAAAAGACAGAGCTGAATCAAAATAGGAAGCACCCTTAACTGTACTGACAGGAAACCCGGCCGCATTGCATAAAAGCTCATCCTCCTCTCCGCGCTCCGGACTGCCGCCGATCCCGAGGACGCCGTTTTCCGCCTGCAGCATTACCTCCATGCCGACGGGCAGAAAGTTCGGCACTAAAGAAGGAATGCCGATCCCCAGGTTGACAATCATACCTGAGGTAACTTCACTGGCGGCCCGCCTCGCGATACTCTCTCTTTCCGCTATTCCCAAGCCCATTTCCACTTCACTCCTTCACTTTGCACGACACCCTCCACGAAAACGCCCGGCGTTACAATATGCTCGCTGTCAAGTTCGCCGGCAGGCACAATCTCTGCCGCCTCAGCAAATGTTCTTTCGGCCGCCGCAGCCATCAGAGGGTTCATGTTGCGCGCCGTTTTGTCAAACGTCAGATTCCCGAATTCATCAGCAGTATGTGCGGACACAAAAGCGAAATCAGCCGTCAGCGCTTTTTCAACTAAATAGGACTTTCCGTCAATCGTTACGGTTTCTTTGTTTTCACAAACGGTTGCGTTATCAATGCCGATATCAGTTAATATACCGCCTAGCCCCGCTCCGCCTGCGCGAATCCGTTCAGCAAGCGTCCCTTGCGGCGAAAATTCCACCTCAAGCGCTCCGTCAGTCATTTGTCTGCCCGCGACAGGATTTGAGCCGATATGGGAAGCGATCAGCCTTTTTACCCGCTTATGAACGATAAGCGGGCCGATGCCGATTTCCGGAAATCCGGCATCATTGCAGATGACGGTCAGCTCTTTAACGCCGCTTTCCAAAATCGCTTCGATTAATGACGGAGGTGAACCCACTCCCCCAAAACCGCCGAACATGATGACAGATTCGTCCTTGACATCGGCAATTGCTTCATGAATATCGATTTTTTTATGAAAAATAGACATATCAGCTCAATCCTTCTTCATTATTTTTTCAACTTCTTCTGCGGCCTGGGAAAATAGATCTGACAGCTCATCCAGCTCGGCATATGAAATCGTGAACGGCGGGGCGATGATGACGGCGTCTCCTTCTCCGCTGTCAATACCAGGCTTTGCAGGGTAAATAAGCAGGCCCCGTTTTTTTGCCGCTTTAATGATTTTTTCGGTGAAGGCCTGTTTTTTCGAAAAAACGTCCTTCGTCGTTTTATCCTTAACGAATTCAACCCCGATCAGGAGGCCTTTACCGCGGACATCCCCAATCACCCCGCTGCGCTCTTTGATTTCTTCTAATTTCCGCTTCAGCATTACGCCTTTCTCCTCTGACTGCCGAAGCAGCTCGTGTTTCTTAACATAGCGAAGCACTTCAAGCGCCGCTCTTGCACAGTATGGGTTGGCACTGTACGTATGTCCGCTCATAATGACCCCGGAGCCCCGCTTGATCGTTTCAATGATGTCATCAGACGCAACGGCTGCCGCTATCGGAGCGTAACCGGCGCCTAACCCTTTCCCGAGCACCGCGATATCAGGTGCGATCCCCCAATGCTCAGAAGCAAGCATCCGCCCTGTTCTCCCGAGCCCCGTCATGACTTCATCCGCGATAAACAAAATACCGTGCCGGCGGCAGACATCCTCAAGCGCTTCATAATAACCTGCCGGCGGAGTGATGGCCGCCCCCGCTGCTCCGACAATCGGTTCTGCGACAAATCCCGCGATAAATGAGGAACCGATCCGCTGAACAGCCGTTTCCAGTTCAGCCGCCGCAGCTTTCACAAATTCCTCTCCCTGCAGCTCTGAACGATACATATTAGGCGCTGAAACGGCAGGAAACCGTTCGAGCAACTGGGTGAAGCGGTATCTCCGTTCGTAGAACCCCGATAATGAAAGCGCTCCCAAAGTAATGCCGTGGTAACTGCCCCATCTTGATAGAAAGACGGATTTTTGGTATTGCCCTTTTTCCTGCCAATATTGAACGGCCATTTTCATCGCTGTTTCGACTGCCTCTGAGCCGCTGTTTACAAAAAATGACCAATTCAGCCCGCCCGGCAGATGATCCGCCAGAAATAAAGCCAGTTCTTCTGCCGGAGTACTGGTGAATTGCGAGCGATACACAAACGAAACAGAGTCAAGCTGCTCTTTTAAAGCTTGTATAATATCCTCCGTGCCGTGGCCGATATTGCAAGTGACCGCCCCCGCTGCTCCGTCAAGATACTTGTTCCCCTCCTGATCATACACATATGATCCCTTTCCATGACTGACTGACGGATAATTTGCGTCAAGCTCCGGTTTGATTAAATAGCTCCCCATATCTTTCCACCTCGAAAACCCATTTGCTTCATTGTATGAACAGATGAATAACCGCATTCTTATCCTTCAGAAAGTTTTTTGCAGAAAATACCTTTCTGTAAAACAGGCTGCCGGAGATGTCCCGACAGCCTGAAAAGCGTTCTGGAAATTCTATTCCTATTGTTGATTTTATTCTTTGCTCAGCTCATTATCACATCATTTTTGATCTGAATCAGTATAAGCAGAAGGCGGAAAATTCCCGTCTTCTTTACCGTATGGGAATCAATATTTCACACAAATGATGATTCACCTTTTGTAAAGTATACCTTTCGATAATGGGCTGCTCTCTGATTGATAAATTATTTTTTTCGATCTCAGAAAAAACAGTGTTCCAAAATCCACTGACTGCCTCTTTTGTATGATCAAGCAAGAAAACAGCGTACTTCCCTCCGGAAAATGTACCGATCCGGGCTGGTTCAGGCACATGGTCTTGATTGATAACAAGACAAACATCATAGCGGCATTTCTCTTTAGGAGTACGATTCGGATGATCTTGCGGAATTCCTAAAATGACAGAATGACAAAGCAGACCATTCAATTGCGCCCAGTTTTTAAATGACCTCCATCAGTTCTTTGTTTTGCTTTCCGCCATACTCTCCGATGTTTCGGAAATAAGCAATTTTTGATTCAGGTAATTCTTCAATCGTTATGTTCACATTTTCGCCCCCTTCTCCAGAAAGGTAGTATGTATTAAAATGTTTTTCAAGCTGATTTTTCAGCATGGATATAACAAAAAGCCTGCAGAAAGTGATGTTCTCTGCAGGCTGATTTTCATTATAGGATTTTTTTCAGTCTAACAAATAAAAGCCGCACCGACGATGATTAATAAAATAAACAATACCACGATCAGCACAAAAGTGCTGGTTCCGCCTCCGCAGCCGCCGTGCCCGTAACCATAGCCAAAACTGCCGCAACCGTAGCCATATCCGTATCCGTACATACGCAAATCATCCTTTCTTCTTACGATATACGGCATTGTATGCGGGCCAACTCCCAATTGGTTTATGCGAATGCCCAACTATGTAAGAAAATAATGAAAAATTGTATGCACGCGCCGAAATCTTTTGAAGCCGAGTTTTTCATAAAAGCGGTTTACACCGTCCATCCCGGACGTCACAAGGTATACGGTTTCCATGCCGTTCAGCTTTGCCGCCGCCATCAGCTCATTCATCAATATCGATCCGTAGCCTTTTCGTTGGAATTGATCCAGAATTGCGACTTCTTCTATTTTTGCAGTTTTATCTGCTTTGTTGATGAAAAGCTCTCCGCAGCCGATCGGAATCGTTTGCGAGGCGTCGCTGTAGCACACGACAAGCATAACCGTTCCGTCCTTATACAAAGAATATTTCCGCTCAAGCTTTTGTTCGGCCGCCGCCTCGCCAATGTAAAGAGCATCATAGATGTTCATAATAGACGACCCGTCGGCGAGGCTTTTTTCCGTCCCCCAAGCAGTGAGCGGGTGTCCGGCCTGCAGGTCCCTATTTTCCAGTTTCCTTGCAAAAAACAGCTCATCTTCCACTACGCAGCCCTGCTTTACGAGATTTTGTTTCAGAAGAAGCGGAAACGCGTGCTCCGGAGCCGCTTTCACATGAATATAATTGGCTTGAAGCAAGCCCGGAACGGACGAAAAAAACGGCAGCAGTTTGTCTAACGGAAATGTACGGTGCAGCTGAACAAAGTTATGCGAAAAAATCTGCGGCAAAAAAGGGTCCGTATATACACTGAAATGCTCGAACCTCTGAATGCCGGAAGTAAGCTCTATATACTGCTTCTCGGTTTTATCAAATTGATCGGTCATAAAAGCTCTCCTTTTCCTTACACATCCAACTGCATCCCTCAACCTTTTGTTATATTGAGATTTCTCATAATTTCATCGTACACCGGATAGAACGGCATTCCAATTGGTAATTGTTTAATTTGCTGAAAGGAAATGGGTATCGCCTTCTGATTCGCAAAAAAGCGTTTCGCTACGTCATGACTGATCGGATGGAGAACCCCTCTCAAATAAACATAAAATTCCCGTTCAATGCGAAACAGCATTCTCCCGGGCAGATGTTGAATACAGCCCGATGTCTCCCGGCTGATCGGCGGACCGTCCGGAAGCGATTGTATTTCGGCCCGCTCTAAAGCCGGGATGTCATGCTGTTTAAATCGGTAAAAGCGAAATGCGCTATGATCAACCAGCCTTTTCTCCCCGTCTTCTATAAAATAAACATGAAACTGATCCCTGACGAGCTGAAAATTCGGAATACTGACGGAGTTCTCTTCCTCATATTGAAATAAAAACGGATCCGGAATGACGACGGTTCGGCCTTCATATAACGAATGCCAGCGCTCGTTTACAGGCTTCCTTTTATTTCGGTCAAGCTGATATACTTTCTGATCCGTCCCCTTTACAAAGGATCCGTCGATCAGGACAGACGGAAGCGATTGATACGTGTTCTGAAATGAGTGGGGTGTTTTATAGGTCGTATCCAACACTTCTTTTATCGGCAGAAATGATGTAAATGTGTTGAGCCTGCTCCAAAAAACAGAGTCTCCGTGATTCCAATGCATAACATCTTCGTCCCAAAAGCTGCCGAACTTCTCTTTCACACGCTCAAGCAATGATCTCCGGTGCATCACTGAACAGTGATCAACGAGAAAAGCGGCCTGATCTAGCACCTCTTCAGCAAAACGATAGAAGTGGAATTGTTCTGTTCCGCGCCCGTTTACATGTATCACCTTCTGGCTGGAATAGACGGCATCAAACTCGCTGTATTGATTAAGCGCTTCCGCCATGCGGCTGAGCCTATCCGGATGAAATACGGTGTCGTCTGTCAAATAAGTGATGTATTCGCCTTTAGCCCGTGAAAGCGCATCATTAATCAAAACGGCATACCGGGTGGACTTCAGCCGTTCGGCAGGATTGATAAAACTGTTGTCATAATATATGCGAGGATCTTTTATATACGTACTGATGGCAGCCGAGGTTTCTTCATTTGAATGATCATCCATTACAAACAGCTCCCAATTGCTGTAGGTTTGATGCAAAACACTTTCAATCGCCTGTTTCACAAGATCCGGTTTGTTGTAACTCGTTAAGATAATTGAGATCTTCTTTTCCATCCCATCACCCTTCTGTAAAACATAAAAAACGGCTCCGAAAGAGACAGAGCCTGATATCCGTTATTAAAAAGCACCCCAGCTGACGATGCTTGAAATTGCGACGTTTGATCTCGTATGATTGAGCGGATTTTGAAAAACGGCCAAATCTGACAGCACTTCTTTGACAATTACGTTTTGCAGTGTGCTGCCGTTAATCAGATTGACGCGTGATACAGGAACCCCAAGCTCTTTTGCCATTACAAGCTGACGCCGCAAATCTGAATGATCTCCGGACGGCTGACGGGATAACAAAAGAAGAAGAAGCAGTACGAGCTGAAATTCCTCCTCAAAACCCCCGTGTTTTACAGTTTCTTCCGAATCCAAAATATTCCTCTCCTTCATTTTTTAATCTATACAACGTATGTCATACTCTTACAAACCGCATAGGCAAACAAAGCCTGATTCGAAAATTCAGCTGTTTGATTAAATATTGAAAAAAACACAAGCAAAACGGCATTCGACTTATACCAATCTCTTCAATCAGGAATATGAATAAACGTGAGGTTGAAATTGTTAAAGGAGGTGTATGTCCGCATGAGCGAGGATCGTTTGGAGCTTAAAAAGGAGTTATTGAAAACTCTTTTAGCCCCTGTATTTGACAACAGCGCTTTATCTGGCGGTACAGATGGAGGAGATAATGTGGAAAACAAAGTAAAAGAATTATTGGAATCGGCAATTGATGCAAAAGTAGATGAAGCAGCGGCGAAAGACAGTCTCAGCGCACAATCTGTATTGGGAAGCGGTATTTCATTAGCTGCGAGATGGATTTTTGCAAGAATTCAGCCCGGCACTGTCATCAGCATTGTGATGGATTCAGGAGACATGATCGGCCCGGTTCAATTTGTTGCCTTTGACGAAATTCACGGAATCGTTTTTGTTACGCAGGAAAATTCCGTTACACCGGCAGGCTCTGCTACAACATTGCTTGACGTCGACAAAGTTGAAAGTGTCACGTTCACTTCGTAACAGCATATGAACGTTTTATATATCCGTTCAGGATATAAAGGCATATACACGTATTTTGACCGCTGGATTGAGGAAGGCTTTTTACAGTCTTCCGTCCGCTTTTTTTCTGTTTTTGAGTTTGAGGAAGATACCATCCGCAGTATACGGGCATTCAAACCAGACATCAGTCTGATGATGACGGGAGACCGTATTCCGTCTGAATGGCTTCAATGGCTGAAGACAGAACAGATTCCCGTTTATCTATGGATGACGGAGGATCCTTTTTATTTCGATGTGAGCATGACAATCGCCCCGCTTGCCGATGCCGTTTTAACGATAGAACAAAACGCGCTTGATGCTTACCGGCAAATGGGCTTACAGCACGTATATTATGTCCCGATCCCCGTTAATCAGCGGCTTTTTAAGAAACAACCTGCTGAAGCTTCTCTTCACACAAATCTGCTTCTGATCGGATACCCGTACCCGAACCGCGTTGAACTGGTGAAAGCAGCGGCGAAGCTTCCGTATACGCTTCGTATCATCGGGAAGGGATGGCGCAGACATCTGCCTAAAAAAATCGCCAGGCAGCAAAATGTGCTCGTAATGGATGAATGGATTGCACCCGAACGTGCCGCATTATATTACAACAGCGCAGACGTGGTCTTAAACCCTCACCGTTCTTATCGGTTTGCACTCAATCAGAACGGACGCGGCATCGAAAATATCAGTTTAAATACGAGAAGCTTAGACATTGCGGCTTGTCAGGCCTTTCAGCTGACAGACCTTTCTCCCGCGCCCCCGTTTTCATCCTTTGTTTCTTACAGCGGGCTTGCGGATTTTGCGGATAATATCCATTTTTATATGACAAACCCGGGTGAACGTAAACAAACCGCGGCGCTTAATTATCAAGAGACAGTCCCGGCGTACACGTATGACCAGATTCCGGCTGTGCTTGCGGCTATCCGTTCCAAGACTTTCTCATGAAACGCTCTTCACATCAAAAAGCAGCTTGGATAAGCTGCTTTTTTCATGTTTATTTTCCGCTTCTGTCAGTCAGTTTTCTCGGGTCAACCTGTTTATTGACCTGCGGGTGAAAGCCGATTTTATCAGCGATTCTTTCCCATGGCACCATTTTAAAATTTTGATTGGCCTTTTGGCCGTGATCTATATTTTCTCCGTCCTGTGCGACAAAAAGGCCGAACGGATATTCAGGTCCCAGCCCGAAACCCAGAACGTCAATTCCGTCTGTATCGCTTGTGCCGTCTGTTTCAGGCCCGTCTGTTATCTGAAAGTCCGCAACATATTTGTTCTGTCCCTGTCTTTCATAAATCGCGTAGCTGCTGTTACCCTGGCTTGATGCAAGCAAATAACCTTTCCCGTCAGCAGCGTAGTAAATCGTCAGTCCTTCAATATCAGGGGTTAAATGCCTGCCGTCGGCACGATCGATAACCGTTCCGTTACTGCCGCCGTCCGGCTCAGCGCTGAACTTCCAGATGGCCTCATCTTCTTCTGCGATATAAAGACTGCCGTATTCATCGTCTGCTGCCATCCCTTCTGTCTGAGAATTCATTTTAAACGCCCTTACCTTTTTGCCGGATATGTATCCATTTTTATCAGCATTTAATTCGTATTGTTCAAATTCGCCTTCTTTCCCTGTCACCATCGCGTAATATTTTCCTGTTTTTTGACTGTGGTACAAGCTGAAACCGTATACTTCATCAATTGCTGACGCAATCGGGCGGTCTGGGTTCGTAATGCTTTGTAATGTGCCGTTTTTCCCGTCAATGGCGTAAATCTCAATGGTATTCTTTCCTTCAGACCGATTGGATGCCGCCGCAATATCGACTTTTTTTCCGTTCAACGGAAAATCATAGCGGATATCAACATTGTTCAGCTTCCCGGTAGGATAGGAATGAAGCATCTTTCCCTCTAGGCTGTACACGACTAAGCCTGATTTTTTATTGGTTGTGATCAATTTGCTGTTCTGAGGATTCTTGGGGTCCAGCCAAATCGCAGGATCATCAGCTGCATCACCTGCTGTATCAACCGGTTCCGTTTCCGCCGCCGCATTCACGGTAAAATGATAAGGATCAGACAGCTTATGCTTGGCCTGGGAAGAAACCGCACCGCATGTGAGCATCAATCCGGCTGCCGCGGTTAACAAAAGTGTTTTTGAATGATTCATTTTCCTTCCTCCTTTTATGAAAGTGTACTTTAATTGTAAAATACATACAGGAATGTCAGTGTTAAGTTTTTGTGAAGATTGTCCGCATGTGAGAATTTATGAAGAGAAAGAATTGACATGAGCAAATATTTAGAATGAACATTTAGTACAATGTTTTATTTGTGATTTCTATTCTATTAATCGGGTAAAGCGATATGAAAGCGCATCAGATTAATGTTTTTCTCTAATTTTTGATTTATTGGTTTCTTTCATTAACTCGCTGAAATTGTTCAACATATGATGCATGGTAGAGAAACGAGAGTTGGAGGATAAGCCATGCCTAAACAGCAAGCAGTAGAGCTACAACCGTTTTTTCACGATAAAACTGTTCTCGTCACAGGCGGGACAGGATCAATCGGAAGCCAAATAGTAAAACGCCTTTTGCTCTTAACCCCTAAAGAAGTCATTGTGTTCAGCAAAGATGACAGCAAACAATATGTGATGAAACAAAAATACGCGGATGAACAAAGACTGTCATTTGTGCTCGGCGATGTTCGTGACTACAGAAGAGTCAACCAAGTGATGAAAGGTGTTGATATTGTCTTTCACACAGCTGCGCTGAAGCAGGTTCCGACATGTGAGGATAATCCCTTTGAAGCCATTCAAACCAACCTTATCGGCGGACAAAATGTCGCAGAAGCCGCTTTGCTGCAAGAGGTGACGCATGTGATTAATATCAGTACCGATAAAGCCGTTTATTAAGATACTTACTACAAACAAATCAAAAAAAGAAGCTTACTCTGCACTCCTTTCCAAAGCAGCCTCCAATAAATGCTGAGCAAATTGTTTATAAAATTCATCTAAGTCATTACTGGCTTCATCCTGATCTATATAGCGGATACTGTAATTATCTTTATGGACAACCTTTATTGTTTTCTTCTTTAATTCCTCATAACGTTGGTAAGGTTCCAAAACTACACCCCCGCTTTCACAGGAGTATTATATGTATGTAATGGTTCGTCTCTTGACTGTTCTTTCTTTATCAAAGCCTCGCAAGCTTGTTCAAATGTACGGTTAACTTTTTTCTTTATCCAGCGTTCAGTACCGATCTCTTCGCATATGAATACGGGAATGCTGGTTTTATTCAAGGTGCCCAGTAATTCAAAAATGTGTTCTTGGCATGTGCCTTCTCCTTG
The DNA here is from genome assembly GCF_058791615.1 of Bacillus sp. EB106-06-01-XG163. Lineage (NCBI taxonomy): Bacteria > Bacillati > Bacillota > Bacilli > Caryophanales > Bacillaceae > Bacillus > Bacillus sp. EB106-06-01-XG163. The sequence continues at coordinate 265,267 of NZ_JBYTDS010000002.1, read as the reverse complement.
CACTTGAGTCAACAATCGTCAAGGATTAAGCTACCGCGAATGAGGTAAGGTTTGAAGAAATTTATTTCTGTTCAATATGCCGCCTCAGTTTTGCAGCGGTATTCCTAGGAATTACAGAATATGTACTAAATCCTTTCAAACTTTGAGATGTTTGTTTTTGGCGGTGAAGATTCATTTAATTTTTTATACCAAATACGAATTTTTTGCCCTTTGCTCAAGTCATCTTTATTGTTAAGTTGACTAAGTCCCAGTAATACTATATCCGATCTATACTTTTCAATAATCTCTTTTTCACTAAGATTTTCATAGTCTTTAACATCAGCTTTTTCATTAGGTATGAGAATTGCTTGATTCTCTCTTTTTAAAATGACATAGCCGACCATAGTTTGCTCAGCCTCCATAAAATGTTTGTTATGTTGATTTTGACACCCTAATGTTATACATAACAAAATTAACAGCATTATAAACACTCTATACAAGTTCAAACCGCCCTTCTTGCATATTTGTAACAAGAATAAAACACTGTTTTAGGAAATGACAGACTAAAACGCCTCATGTTTATGAATTTAAACAAATTCCCCCCCTAGACAAATGGAACACGGCGAGGTCTTCACCATTATAGAACCGCACAATTGCATCATGAAATATTCAATTGGCTGATCAACCACATCACCTTCTTTAAGCGATCTAATGTTTATATAAGGTCCTATAAGTCTATACAGCCTTTCCGCTTAATCATTTTGCTTATCTATAAGCAGTTTACATTAACTAAGGATATGTACAGTTTTTCAGACATGTTCAGCTTGTCTTGAAATGCCGGATTGCTTTATCTTGTTCTTTACTTAAAATGTTTATCATTTAATCATGCTGACTTAATATAATGTTTAAGTGTTTTTATATGGGGGGAATATGTGTAAGGAGGCGGTTTATTTGAAAAACGATCAGAAAATAACGCTAAACTCTTCTTTTGCGTTATCCACTCTTATTGTCTTACTTATTGCATTGTACCCGTCCTATTCTTCTTGGTTTGTCACAATATTCTTTTTAGGATTTGCACTAATATACACATTTGAAAAAAAGAGCAAATCTTCAAAACTAATTGCTATTATCTCTTATCCATTATTTATTGTTGCGTTTGTTTACAGCATAATAAACAGCATGTCATGATCCACTCTAAATTTGTTCTTAAAATTACGATTTTAAGTTAAGTTTAAACTGCATTATGTTGAGAATATCACCTTTAATTGGTAAGCTGACATCTAAGGTCATACTTATACAAAGCAGGTGATATATTGAACAAAATAATCGGAATGACCGGATTAATTATCTCCTTACTTGTGCAAGGGTTCTCAGCAAGTGATTCATTGACTCATAAGATCGCCATGGCTTGTCTATTTTTGTTCTTATTGGTTTATAATTTCAACCATACTAAGGAGTTCTCTAAAAAGTCTCTGGCGATTATAGGCACTTCCTTTATTGTGCTAATGCTTGGAATTTATCAATTGCTCTTTTTTACCGATGATTACTTTGAAAGTCGCGGTTTAAATTTTGGATTTATCCTCTTACTTGAAATTGTTTTAGTTATTGGATTAGTGACTGCTGCGCTGAATTTAATTAAGCATATTGCAGACCGCTTAAGGAAAACACCTGATGGTAAAGAGCGTTGACTCTTTGCCTTTTTTTAGCTAACCATTTCTTTTTATGCCGTCTTTCTATGTACAAAATCAAACGCAATATCGATTTTTGCCGGCTCTCTTCTATCAAATGATGAATTGACTCCAGACATTCCATCTTAATGGACTCTTCTTCATTTTTCACCAGAATTTCTCGATCAATTACCTTTTTGACAATTTACAAAAGATCCAGTCGCATTGCTCTCTTTGATAAGAACTCTACATTTCTAATAGCAAGATTGAATATTGTTTGTTAATACACTTGGCCCCAACTTTTGCGTCTTAGAATTTGAAAGACGCACTTGCACTTTAACATTTGTCATTTCAGCTGATATGGAATCAACCCTTCCAGCCCAATTAGGGCTCTCTTCCTCGGGAGTCGGATATAGTTTAAATCGCCAACTGACCTCTCCTGTTTTGGAGGCAAATCCTTCATAACCGTCGTAGCTTCCATAAGAAGATGGTTGAGGAAGGTGGACAGCAAGAATACTCATATTCGTTCTTGCAGCACTTGGCGGGTATAACTGCACTTTATAGATTAGTGCCGCACCCTTCGCATTTTTCAGTTTTTGATTTACCGGTTCGAGTACTGCACTACAAGGCATTGGACTTGCTTTCATTTGAGTTGGAGAGGCAATAACAGCAGCCAATAACGGTATAACCAAGATAAATCGTTTCATCTACATTCCCTCACATTTTTTTGTTAATTTCCCTTACTCCCGCCTTGAATATTCATCACTTTTGAATGGTTAGCTTCATTAAAAGGTGAAAAAGGCAGTACTGGAGCTAAAGGAGCTATTGGTGCCGCCGGTAAAGATGGAAAATCAGCATATGAATTAGCGTTCAACAAGGTTTCTCAGGAACATTAGATGAATGGCTTGCCTCACTAAAAGCAACAGCAAACTAAACACGTACCCTTCTCTAACGAGGAGGGTATTTTTTTCGTTTTTTCAAATTGGAAAATCCCTAAATCTCTACATCCTTTTACAATTTTTTCAATGACTATGTTATGATTATTTCCAAGGGATTTTGGAAATTTTCAGAAAGAGGGGTTTGGATGAGCAAGATCGCTTCAGAAGTTGTCGCTACTACACTGAATGATTGGTACATTGCTATAAAGAAACAAAAGGTACATGAGTCAATAAAATATTACTCAGAGATAAAAAGCCTGTTCGATGACATGGAAGAGGATCAAGAAGTTCTTGCATATTACAGTTTATTAGAAGAAAGACACAAAATGTTGCTACATTCTTCACGCGGAGAGCCATTACAAAAGCACACTTATTTCACTGAAGAGAATGAAAATTTCATAAAAAGAACGAACGATAAATTGGAATATAACTTTTATTTATTCGAAGCAATGTACGAGGCATACAACAAAAATTATGAACGAGCAATTAACTTATATGGAATAGCGGAGAAAAAACTTGCAGAAATTCCGGATGAAATTGAAGCTGCTGAATTCTACTCAAAGGTCTCCTACTTATACACTCTTGTTAAACAAAGCATTGTGGCACAACACTACATCAAGAATGCAATTACAATATATAAGCGACACCCTGATTATAAATGCAAACTGGCAACTTCAACAATGATTGCGGCTGCAAACTATTCCGATATGAAACGGTTTGAAGAGTCAGAAACATATTATTTAGAAGCAATAGACATTGCACAAGAAACACAGGATGAATATTTGGAAGCTCAGTTATATCACAACCTTAGTATCGTGTATTCTGATTGGGACAAACCTGATAAGTGCATTAAATCTCTCGAAAAAGCTATTGAAAATGAATCTTGGATGAATTCAAATTATTATATAAATTCTTTATTCATGATGATTAAGGAACTATTTAAAATTGACGAAAAAATGAAAGCCATTAATTTTTACAATAAAGCACAGGAAAGACTCATATTAATGGAGAATAAGATATACGAAGCCAAAATTAGCATCCTATTCAACCTATATTGCGGTGAATTAAAAAACAACTTCAATAATTGCATCCGTTATATTGAGTTTTTAAAACAACAAAATGACCTTGAAAGTGTAGATGAATTGTCCTACATAGCTGCAAAAAGGTTTGAATCAATAGGTGCTTTTGAAGAAGCAACAAGCTTTTTCAATGAAAAAATTTGGGCTGAACAGAAAATGAATCAGGTGGAGGGAATCTTATGAAAAAAATTGTGCTTTGCGTATCTATTTTAACTGTAATTTTAAGTGGGGTAGCTTTAACGCAATTGAGTACAGATTCACCATCTAACATCCAGATAGCTGAAAGGCCAGTCGGAGGTTAAAAAATTAATTAATTTAGCCCTACTCATATGAGTGGGCTTTTTATTTTATGATTTGTGACCACCTGTCAAACCTGCTCTATGCAAAGCTGTGCCTCCAGGTGTATAAGAAACAGCTCGTAAGATCGCTTTTGATCCGTATTTATTTCTTATCCCCTCCATAACAAAATTATGGAAGCATGGGCTGGAAAAGGGTAAGGAATTATCAGAACAACTGGAGTAAGCGATTCAAAAGCATAAGGGCGCAGATATCTATGATAAGGTAAAGGCTCAGACATATGCTAGTAGTAAAACAGATAAGCCTTATTCAGTTGCTGCAACCAAAAAAGTACAAATAAATAGTATTGCTCTAAACTTGTGTGGCAATCATACAAAAATTCAAAAGGAACGGACCTAGACAGTAATGGAGGCGCACTTGTCACATCTGGATATTAACCGCTCATCAAATGTCCACTCTGTAAGTACTTCTAAAATTAATCCAACCGAGGATAAAATCTTTTTTATCTATTCAAATCCACTCATCAACAAAAGCGTACTCATATCCACATCCCAAGGAGAAGAATTTAATAAACGATACTTTAAGGTACCGGATATACCATATATCCAAAAACGTTACATATATTAACAAATCCTGATACACCTGCTTTCTTGAGTACGGTCAAGATTTTTCTTTTGAAAAATTCGATTTACAATTTCCATATATGAATACAAAGTTTAAAGATCAAAAACTTTATGTGATTTCACAAGAGGAAAACAAAAAAGGCATTGGTGGCTATATGGGGATTTTTGATATCCGTACTAAAAAGAAACTTAATGAATTTGATTTACCTGAAGAAGAAACAAAAGTGCAGTACTTTATGGTTTTAGATTAAACATAAAGAATAAGTTGCAAAGCAAAAGCCCCTTCCTGAATAAGGGGCTTTAATTTTAAATTAAATAGATGTTTTATACGCGTTAATGGCTTGATTTCTCAAAAGCATATTATCTTTCGTCACCATTCCAAGATTGTATGCTTGTTTGATGATATCCAGCACTTGATTATCTGTTTCAGTTACAGCTCGTCCACCCGTTATTCTGGATTTCCAGTAATCGAACTGGTGATTTAATTCTGAAGTGCTTTTAAGGTTTTGATTATCAACCACTTTTCCGTTCTCGAGCGCATCTTTAAATTCATCAAAATTAATTGAACATTGCTGATTCGAATTACTTCCTGCGCCTTCTGTCGCTAAACTGCAAAATGCTAAAAACTTAGGGTCTTTCGTAATGTTGTAAGAGTTATTAAGGCCTTCCATAACATTCACCCTCTCTCAAATTTTACAACGTTGCTGTAAATGATTTTCATGTTTTTCCCAAGACCTTCAACTTGAATCTCATTTGAAGGAAGTTCGTTCATTGGAATTTCAATGTATTTGTCCCATCCTACCACTACCCTGTTTTGCCCAAGTATAGCATCATATTTGTATATGTTCGCTTCACCTTTGTATAACAAATTCCTTCCGTTTGGTATTATTTCACATGTTATTTATCGGTAATTCCAGCGAGATATTCAACTTAAATTCGACCAAATATAATAGATGGAAAAACAGTTTCTTTTCAACCAACAGTATCTTATTTCATTATTTCATACAAAAAAAGCTCTCAAAAAGAGAGCTTAACTTTGCAATACTTCTACTTAATCGTCCCAATCTTCGTCCTCTTCCCAATTTTCTTTTGCTTCTTCAAGCTCTTCCAAGAAAAATTGCAGAAAGTTATCTGCAACCTTGTCACCATAACCGGCTTCATTTGCCCAAACTATTACTGGACATTCGTCGTTTTCCATTTTGTTTGTATCAAGGCAATAAGAGAATTCATCTACATCTTCTATAACGATAATACCGTCACTTAAATTATAATAAGTTCTATATTCCTCAGTAACTGTAACAACCCTTGCAGAAACTTTCCCATGGCCTAGTATATTTACCCCGTAAATTCCACCGGAGCCATATTTATTTAAAAACCACTTATAACTCTCGGGAAGTTTTACATTTAAACGATTTTGTATCGCTTTGATTTTTTCTTCACTTATTCCGCCTGTAAAATCATCATCTTCAGCGTTTTCTTTAATAAATTCTTCAATTTCATGATAAGTCATTGTTACATTTCTCCTTTTTCAAATTGGCTCGCTCTCCATTTCCAATATCTTCGTTGGAAGCTTTTATACTGATTCCGCAACTCCCTGTCATTTCTAAAACTTTCCCCACCTTTTTTCAATCCATGGAGAACTTTTTTATTATTTTGATGAACAGAAACTGGAATTTCCACCATCGTTCCTGGCTCTTCTTGAATTAAATGATGTAAGTTGATTTTTGTGCCATCATTAGCAAAAGGAGCGTCACCTTTTTTCATAAGTTGTAAATTTGTTTTTCCGCTTTCAGTATCAACTTTGTTTATATCAATATCTTTCAACGTGTATACTCTTCGACTTACATCTTTAGTTTTACCCGAAGCTTTTACCTTCCCTTTAACTTCAAAGGCGCCATACTTCTCTTTATTTAGCCAAGGGAGAGTTAATTCCTTACCTGTAAACGGCTTTCTACTCTCATCTAATTTCTTCGCATTAGTTAATAGTTGATTTTTAAGGTTTTGGCTGTCAACCACATTGTATGGTACGTCACCCGACAGAGCAAGATCATATTTAGAGTTATAAGGAAGCAGTTCTGGAAGTTTAACGTCTTTAATTTTCTTCCCTGCCTGTCCTGCCTTGTTTATGACCTTCCCCGCCGCATCAGCTTTGTTAACGGCTCCTGCGCCTTTCGTTCCGACGACAGCCACAGCTGCTGAACCAATTGCATATGTCACCCATCTTGATCTGGAGTAAGCATCTCCGTTCACCATATCTTTTTGATATGATTCCTCAATTGCTGCTGAAACAGCATCATATGTTTTAACTGGATGAAGTACTGCATTACCCAGTGCTGACAAGGTTTCTCCCGGATCGGTTATGAAGTCCCATAAACCGGTTACCGTGTCTTTCCCGACATCATATAAACCAACGCCAGCTCCTTTTAAAATACCCCAAGTCACTTCTCCGACTTCTTCAAGCTGTTTTGCTTGTTCAAGCTGAATGACATATTGCTGCTGGGAAGGTTCAAGGTTTTCATAGCCGATCTTCTTCGCAATTTCCAAGTATTCATCCGGATCGGTCACACCGTCAGCGAGCTTTTTCTTCAGATCCTTGATTTCCCGCTCTTTTGCTTCTTCCTTCTTAAACGTTAAATATGTGTCTGAATGTCTTGCAATCTCGCCTTTTTTCTTATGTATGTCACTTTCCCTGTACGCCTTGGCGTTATAGTGAAGCGGAGTGGCGTTTTTTCCTTTGCCCGTGGCATTTTGGAGCTGCTGAAAGTCGGCCTGGATGAACTGTTCGTTCGCTTCTGTTTCGGCGTATTCTTTTGTTAGATCGTGATCAAGCTTGCCGAGCCTATTTACGGTATCGTCCCGTTTTTTGTCTGCTGATTCCAGATTTTGATCGACATCTTCTGTAGAGAAAACATCAAGATGAATGATATCGCTGATTTCATTTATGATGTCCTTGAGTTCATTGCGCTGCTCCTGCATGATGGCTTGTGATTTATTCTTCGCATGAATCAGCTCGTGTTCTAAAAATGACTCTTCCACAAACGAATCGGCCAATCCGGCATCAGATACTTTTCCAGAAATACTGTTAAGAAACGCAATCTTCATATCGATCAGATCAAGCCAGCTGTCTGTGACACCGGCGTGATCTTGAAAGAATGCTTTAATGTTGTCGGCGCCTTTGCCTGAAAACTCACTGTCATCTAAATCAGCCATTCCCTGAAATGCTTTTCTGAGATTGATAAATTGTTCTCTAATCTGATCGTATTGTTTTGCCCGCTTTTCTGCGGCTGAAATGAACGAGGCTACTTCAAATACTTTCATTTACGGCTCCTTTCCACTTGATCTTATCTAAACTTTCTATTCTGAAACATATTTATAATACTCTTTAATTTTTGGCTTTACTTCCCAGTACTTAGTTCCGTTTGATGACACCAACATGTCAAACCATATCTCAAAGTTAGAGTCTAAATATACCGCATCTTCAATATTATCAATTGAATCCAGATGCAACATATACCCCAACCCTTTATTTGATTTGTTTACATCAATAACATACCTGCCATCATAATGATACCCAATTAGGACATATCCCTTAGGGAAGTCTTGAACTTCATTAAATTCAATTATCCCTTCTGTACTAAGAAGCTCAATACCATTAAACATTTCCATTCCATTGTGATTGAATAGGAACTCTTTATAATCATTAGGCAAAGTTACCCCTAACATCTTTTCTAAACTATTAATTTCTTGAGGACTGGCTGGGTCTCTGAATTGAAAAGCAGCATCTTCCATGACATGCCCTCCATGTTGGAGCATAGGAAAAGTTCCGTATTTAGAAACAGCTTCCTTTATCCCATCAAGAGTCATGCGAATTAACTTTCCTTCTTCCAATTAAATTTCCCTCCTCTAAGGTGTTTGAGTCACTAAATTTTACCACACAACTGTATTTGAGTGTCTTAAAATGCCAAAATGAAATTTACAATCTTTGGTTTTATACTTATAATTAGGAAGGTTTGTCCGATATAGAGACAGAACAAACAAATTGGGGGAATTACATTGAAGAAATGGCTGTTAGGTATTGGCCATTATCTCTAAGCTTTTCTTTGGCTGCGTGTGGATCTGATTCTGCTTCTACAGATAAAACAGATTCAGATCAAGCTAAAACAACAGAGCAAGAAGAAAAGGATGCAAAAGAGACAAAGGCAGACACTCAATCAAATGACAAAAGTACTAATGACAAAAATGAAAAAGCCGAAAATGCTTCAAAGAAGGATTCGTCGGATAAAAAGGCGTCTGACAAAAAGAAAAAGCTGGTCGATGTAACACTTAACAGAACAGTTGATGGGGATACGATTAAAGTTAACTATAAAGGCGAAGTCAAAACTGTTCGTTATTTACTTGTTGACACGCCTAAAACTAAGAACCCAAACTCTTGCGTACAACCATATGGTGAGGATGCTTCAGCAAGAAACAAACAGCTGGTTAACAAGGGAAAACTTCAACTGGAGTTTGATAAAGGAGATCGTACAGACAAGTATGGCAGAATGCTGGCTTACGTTTATGCAGATGGCAAATCAGTACAAGAAACACTGCTTAAAGAAGGATTAGCACGAGTAGCTTATGTATATGAGCCAAACACGAAGTATTTAGACACGTATAAGAAAGATGAGCAAGCTGCGAAAGATAAAGACTTGAAGATTTGGAGTAAGAATGGATATGCGACTGATAAAGGATTTAATGGCTGCGTAACGAAACCGAAGAAATCAGTAAGTGTATCTAAGCCGGCTCAAAAGTCAGTTACAACACACCAATCCGAGACACATAAATCGAACTCAAGCGGTTCAGCATCAAGCAGCTCTTCTAACTCTGCTCAAGCCTCCCCTTCTGCTGGAGGAACAGAACACTTTGCAAACTGCACAGAGCTGAGAAAGAAATATCCGCATGGTGTACCAAGCACTCACCCTGCTTATACATCTAAAATGGATCGGGATAATGACAACTTTGCATGTGAGAAGAATTAATTATTTTGAAGTCCTCTGAGGCTTCTTTTTTTATTTGGGTATTTTCTCAGGCTAACAAAAAACATAGAGCGTATGAGCGAGCTCTTTAGCCCAACACTTAAAGAATACAGCCCCTACAATATTTATTAGGTTATTTTCGTGTTCAATGTTAGATAGAATATTGTACGAATACTACTGTTTTTACAGTAAATACAATAAAGAGGAGGTGCTGATTTTTTGGAATTAAAAAACATCGTTCATTCTTACAACATTACAAATATTTTGGGTTATCTTAGACGCTCTCGTCAGGATATGGAGCGAGAAAAAAGAACAGGCGAAGATACGCTAACAGAACAAAAAGAACTCATGAATAAAATACTGAAGTCGATTGAAATCCCCTATGAATTAAAAATGGAAATCGGGTCAGGAGAAAGCATTGAGGGCCGCCCTGTTTTTAAAGAATGTCTTAAAGACCTCGAGGAAGGCAAGTACCAGGCAATTGCTGTTAAAGAAATAACAAGACTCAGCCGCGGGAGCTACAGTGATGCGGGACAAATTGTTAACCTTCTTCAAAGCAAGCGATTGATTATCATTACACCATATAAAGTTTATGACCCTCGAAACCCTGCAGACATGCGTCAGATTCGTTTTGAATTGTTTATGGCCAGAGAAGAATTTGAAATGACCAGAGAGCGTATGACAGGCGCTAAATACACATATGCGGCACAAGGGAAATGGATTTCCGGACTAGCGCCTTATGGATACCGGTTAAACAAAAAAACATCCAAACTAGTCCCAGTCGAAGAAAAAGCAAAAGTCGTTCAATTCATCTTTAACATCTTTTTAAATGGGTTGAATGGAAAAGATTATAGTTATACAGCGATTGCTTCTCACTTAACAAAATTACAAATACCGACTCCATCAGGAAAAAAGCGCTGGAATCAATACACAATTAAAGCAATTCTGCAAAACGAAGCGTATATCGGAACTGTTAAATATAAGGTTAGAGAAAAAACAAAAGACGGTAAACGAACAATTAGACCTGAAAAGGAACAAATTGTAGTATCGGATGCACATGCTCCTATAATAGATCAAGAACAATTTCAACAATCACAAGATAAAATTGCAAACAAAGTCCCCCTGCTGCCTAATAAAAATGCATTGGAATTAAGTGAATTGGCAGGCGTATGCACTTGTTCTAAGTGCGGTGAACCATTATCTAAATACGAAACTAGACGAACGCGAGAAAACAAAAACGGCACGGAAAGTGTGTATCACGTTAAATCACTCACTTGCAAAAAGAATAAATGCACTTATGTAAGATATAACGATGTTGAAAATGCCATTCTGGATTACCTCTCTTCTTTAAGCAACTTAGATAATAAGACTTTAACAAAACATATCACTTCAATGATTTCTAAATACGAAGACGTAAATAGTAATGTGAAAACAAAAAAGCAAATGTCTGAACATCTTTCACAAAAAGAACAAGAGTTAAAAAACAAAGAGAATTTTATCTTCGAGAAATATGAGAGCGGCATTTACACTGATGAACTTTTTTTGAAAAGAAAAGCTGTTTTAGATGAAGAATTTAAAGAACTCCAGATTGCCAAGCATGAGCTCAATGGAACTCAAGAAGCGCAATCAGAAATAGACAGTAATACAGTCAGAAACAACATAAATAGGATAATTGATCAATATCACATTGAATCAAGCACAGAGAAAAAGAACGCGCTATTAAGAATGGTCTTCAAAGAAGTTATCGTTACGATGACACAAAAAAGAAAAGGGCCAATTCCGGCTCAGTTTGAAATTACCCCTATCCTAAGGTTTAATTTTTCGTTATCGACCTCACCGTCACTGATAGTCCCTCAAAATACAGTAAATATCTTAAAAAACCGATAAAGCCGTTTCCCCGGTAAACACAATGGGAGCTACGAAGCTGTTGTCCGAAAAGCTGTTTCATCAGGCAAATCATCATGTTCAAAACCGCGGTACGGTGTTTTGTTCGGTCCGCTTCGGCAATGTGCTCGGTTCACGCGGTTCTGTTATTCCTATTTTATTTGAGCAGTTGATGGCAGGCGGCCCGCTCACCATTACGGATAAAAACATGACGAGGTTTTTTATGTCGATTGATGATGCCGCAACGCTCACCCTGCAATCTGCGGCGATCACAAAGGGCGGAGAAACATTTATTTTTAAAATGGAGTCCCTGAGGCTTGAAGAACTGCTTCACGGATTTGAAGAATATGCGTTCCGGCACGGACTGCCGCGCCCCGCCGCTGTTGAAGTGGGAAAACGTCCCGGTGAGAAGCTTCATGAAGAACTGACCTCTCCTCATGAGACGGAATCTTTATATGAATGGGGCAATCTTTACGCAATATTGCCGGAACCCGCCAAACATCCGGAATTTCGGAAGGTCAATCTCCCCAGATATCAATCCGATCAGGCGCCGCTCATCACAAAAGACACAATCGTAAAGATTATTGAACGATTACATGAAGAAAAAAAAACATAGAAAAAAGGCCTGTCTGATAGGCAGGCCTCATTGCTGAGCTCTATTTTTCAAATAAATGCAGACAGGCTTCATAGCCCTCTTCCTTCAGCTTGTCTTTCGGAATAAACCGGAGTGCCGCAGAGTTAATGCAATAACGGAGACCGCTTGGCCCCGGACCGTCATTAAATACGTGGCCTAAGTGGGAATCAGCTGTTTTGCTTCTCACTTCCGTCCGGATCATCCCGTGGCTTGTGTCCAGTTTTTCGTCAACCTCTTCTTCCTCAATCGGTTTTGTAAAACTGGGCCAGCCGCAATGAGAATCGAATTTATCCAGAGAAGTAAACAAGGGCTTTCCCGATACGATATCAACATACAGCCCCTCTTCTTTGTGATCCCAGAATTCATTTTGAAACGGCGGCTCCGTTCCGTTATTTTGTGTGACTTCATATTGCATGCGGTTTAATGATTTGATTTTTTCTTCTTTATTAAAAGCCATCTTATCTGTCCCTCCAATGCTCATCCAGAAAGCCTTGACGTCCGGAACCTACACGGTAGCGCCCGTAGTGATCAGGATTTTTCTTATAAAAGTGCTGATGATAGCCTTCCGCTTCATAAAAAGGCTCAGCCTTCAAGATGTCTGTCACGATCGGCTTTTTAAATATGCCGCTTTCTTCAAGCTGTTTTTTTGAGGCTTCAGCGATTTGTTTTTGTTCATCATTATGGTAATATATCGCCGCCCGATATGAACTTCCGCGGTCTGCAAACTGGCCGCCTGCATCAGTCGGGTCGATCTGCTGCCAAAACAGCTCGACAAGCTTTTCATACGGATAAATGTCAGGTTGAAATGTGATTTGAACGGCTTCTCTGTGTCCGGTCGTTTCACTGCACACTTCTTCGTAAGTCGGATTCTCAGTATGACCTCCTGTATAGCCGGACACCACCTTTTCAATCCCGGGCTGTTCGACAAACGGCTTCACCATGCACCAAAAACAGCCGCCTGCAAATGTGGCGATTTCTTTTTTTTCTGACATACGGGTGCCCTCCTTTGTTCATACGTGGTATTATTATATTATAGCATGTATAAACAGAATAAAAATAATTCTGCTTTCAGGGGAAGCTGAACGAATGCCACGCTGACTACATATTGGAGGTTCATGATTTGAAAGTAAGGACACAAATGATGTATGATATGGAAGCTTTGCTTCGAAAAGTGTTTAAACAAATCAGAAATGAAGTTAATGAAATTCTAGATAAAGAGCTGTCCAGGAACGAATTCACCATTTTGCGGATTCTCAGTGAACAAGGGCCTAAAAAAGTAACGGAATTCGCCCCCATTCTTGAGGTCTCCGCAAGCCATATTACCGCAGTGACCGACGCTTTAGTAGAAAAGGAATGGATCACCCGCATCCGTTCCAAAGAGGACAGGCGAATTATCAGAATCCATATTACGGAAGCCGGGGAGAAAATTGTCGATCATTTCAACCAGAAAAAAACAGAATACTTTTTTAAACGGTTTGACTGCTACTCTGATGAAGAGCTCGCAACGTTAATCAAACTGTTCAGCAAGCTGGACAAAAAACGCTGACACGAAAAAACACAAATCCCTGAAAGGATCTGTGTTTTTTTTATGAAAACTTATTGTTTCGGATGATAATAGGAAAATTCAATTTCATCCGTGTCGAGATTGATTTTATCCGCTTTTACATACATGCCGTTGTCTAAAGGCATTTCCGACAGACGGATCTCGATGCTTTTATCCCCGGAATGAACGTGCACAAATGACGGGAGTTCATAAAAGCTGTCCATATAATTCAGCACAAAGCTGATCGGCAGGCTTAATTCGCCTAATGAAAACTTCGTCACTTTCAACATCACATCTCCGTTCTCCTGTACGGACGGTTCAAATGTGACGACCGCGTTAATGGAGGTTGAGAATGCTTTGATTTTACCTGCCACGTGCACATCGTTATTGATGTCCACTTTGTAGTCAAGCTGATTCGATGCCTTCTCTTTTAAGTACGCATTCACAAACCTGGCAAGAGATTCTTTCGAGCTCGTGATATGAAAGCCGTACTCACTTTTTGTCTGATCTTGTATTTTCGCCTGCTCTCCCGGCATAACCAATAATGTCACAATTACCGCGGCGGCAATCACATTGAGTGCGAGAAGAACAAAAAACAGCGATTTCCACTTTTTCATCATTTCACCCTATTCTGCTGGTAACCCTTGTTTTTCAATGATGCCGTACAATCGATCGGCGATAAGTGCATACCCTTTTGCGTTCGGATGAAAATCATCATCCTTTGAAATCCGTCTGCTGCCGCTTTTTTGACTGAACAAGTCTTCAACATTCACCGCGGCGGCGTGAGGATCTTTTTCCAGCTCTTTTGCGGCGATCTTGTTCCAATCCGTTACAACCCCATTAATTTCTTTTAATTCAGGCAGCGTAAACGTGAATGGATTATACATGCTGACATACACCAGCTCTGCGTTTTCATTATATTTGCGGATTTTTGAAACGATCGCCTTGAATCGTTTTTCAAAAGGTTTCTCTTCCTTTTGGAACGGCTGAACCGTCAGCTGCATCATATTCTGGCGGAGCACCTTCATTAAGTCATTGCCGCCGATGGTAAAAAAGATATAGTCGGCGCTCTTTAATGATTTCTGAACTTTTTTATTATCAAGCTTTTCCAGCAGGTCAGACGTTTTGTCACCCTGCACCGCATAATTTTTAATATCAACCGTTTTCACATGTCCCTTTTTCTTAAGAGACTCCGCTGCCCTGCCGACGTATCCTGAACCGTCAGGATCTCCTACTCCTTCAGTCAATGAATCACCGACCGCAGCTATGACAATATGATCTTTCGTTTTCGGTTCTTCAGTGTCAGAACCGGTGCGCTGGACAGAACAAGCTGATAAAAGCAAAGCCAGTCCGGCGATCAATGAGAACATTCGCAGCTTCAATCTGGTTGCTCCTTCCCCGTCTACTAGTGGAAAGTGTAACATGTTTTTTCAGATTTGAAAATGTCTAATCTGCCAGTTTACTTGAGCTCCTCAGCCGCTCTGACATCTGAGAGGATGTCATCATACGGAACCTTCTGCACGCCGTCATAATCTTTAAGCACCGTCCCGTCAGGTCCGACTAAATAAAAAGAGGTTTTATGTATGACCTGGTCCTCTCCCTCCGGCTTTTTGACGATTGCTTTAAAGCTGTTCAGCGCAAAATCTTCAATGTCCTTTTGGCTGTAACCGGTCAGAAAATCCCAGTTGCGAAGCGAAAGCGGATATTTGGAAGCAAAGGCTTTCAGCTGTTTCGGCGTATCCTTTTCAGGATCTACACTGAACGACACAATCCGCACGTCCAGATTCTCAGCCTTCAGTTTTTTTTGCAGTTCGGTCATGTGGGCCGTCATCGGCGGACAGACCGTATTACAATTTGTAAACATAAAGTCGGCAATCCAGACATGCCCCTTCAAGCTTTTCAGTGACACTGTTTTCCCGTCTTGGTTCTGGTATGAAAACGGTTCAATCTGATAGTTCAGCGGGTCTTTTATCGTTTTCCCCCCGCAGGCGCACAAGAGCAGCAAACAAAAGACGGCAGCGAAGATTTTCATTTTTTTCATTTCCATTCCCCCCCATGGATAAAACGCTTACAGCATTCATCATAAAAAAATTCCCGCACCCTCCCTTATCAAAAGGAAGGCGCTAAGGAATATGCACCGTTATGCGTTATGTTTTAAAATCTCTTGGTTGAAAACGGCCTCGTAATCTTTCCACTTCATACGGCGCTTGAAATATTGTCGGAATGAATACACTGTTCTCACACTTTGTGAAGCAAAAACCTCTCTCAAATAAAGCTCAAGGTGCTGATGAATTTGAAAAAAATAATGTTCACCTTCCGTGACAACCGGTATTTCTGTCACTTTTACCTGAATCCCGTCCTGTCGTTTGAACTCTAGGCTTTTGAGTAACAAGATATCAATCCTTCTTTTTCGATTGTTTTCTTTTTATTATATACAATCTGAGAAAGCGTGTCTGTCATTTTGCGCGGCCGTTCTAAAAAAAGTCAGATTAACAGGTGGAACAGATCCTGATCTTTATTCACCTCTACGTAATGAAATCCTTTTTGATTCATCCGGGCAATGAGCGCGCCGTAATCTTCCCGATGCTTGAGCTCAATGCCGACCAATGCGGGGCCGCTGCTTTTGTTATTTTTTTTCGTGTATTCAAACCGGGTGATGTCATCATCAGGCCCAAGCACTTCATCTAGGTATTCGCGAAGCGCTCCCGCCCTTTGCGGGAAATTAACGATAAAATAATGCTGCAGCCCCTCATAAATCATGGAGCGTTCCTTCATCTCCTGCATTCTGCCGATGTCGTTATTCCCTCCGCTGACCACGCAGATGACGTTTTTCCCTTTAATCTCTTCCTTGTACAGATCAAGGGCTGACACGGACAATGCCCCCGCCGGCTCCGCTACGATGGCGCATTGATTATATAATTCGAGAATCGTGCTGCACACTTTTCCTTCCGGGACAAGCACAACGTCATCGACGACGGTTTCGAGCGTTTGAAAGGTTTCGGCGCCGATTTTTTTTACGGCCGCCCCATCGACAAATTTATCAATTTTCTCAAGTTCAACCACTTGTCCGGCTTTTTTCGATTCAAAATAGGAGGCTGCGCCCTTCGGCTCTACCGCTATGATTTTTGTATCCGGCGATATGTTTTTCATGTACGTGCCGAGCCCGGACAGGAGTCCTCCTCCCCCTACGCTTGCAAAAAGAAAATGCGGTTCAACGTCAATGTCATTTAAAATTTCGATGGCAGCCGTTCCCTGTCCGGCCATGACATCGGGATCGTCAAACGGATGAATAAACGTGCGGTTTTCTTTTTCACAGCATTCCGCAGAACTCTTATACGCATCATCGAAAGTGTCACCCGTCAATATGATTTCTACAAATTCTTTTCCGAACAGTTCCACTTGGGATACTTTCTGTCTCGGTGTGGTTGACGGCATAAAAATCTTGCCGTGAATGCCGAGGTGTTTGCATGAAAACGCAACCCCCTGCGCATGGTTTCCCGCACTTGCGCATACAATTCCGTTTTCAGTCTGCTCTTTTGAGAGCTGCCTCATTTTATTATAAGCCCCTCTGAGCTTAAATGATCTGACCACCTGCAGGTCTTCCCTTTTCAAATAGATGTTGCAGCCATACCTCTCAGAAAGTCTGTCATTCCTCTGCAAAGGCGTATGTATCACAACGTCCTTTACATTTTGGTGCGCTTTTAAAATGTCTTTTACCTGGATGAGAGAGTCTTCTTTAAGCAACGGTTTCATTTACAGAGTCCTTTCTTATTTAAATCCCTATTTAATATGCCATTATAACATGAATATTCAAATAATAAGACAATTATTTTAATTTTGTAAATAAAATTAAATGAACCGATACAAGAGAAAAAGATATTTTCGATCGCACAAACGTGTTATACTTAAACCAATTAGAACCAAAAGGAGCCAATTCATGAGTGTAATTGAACAAACTGATCCTTTTTATCAGCTAGCCGGCGAACATCACACCTTTTCAGAAGCGAAACGATTGGCCTCGCAATTTGCTTTATCTGATTTGCCAGTCTTCATAACGGGTGAAGTCGGAACCGGAAAAAAACAAATGGCCAGAGCGATCCACCATAAATCCCGCAGAAACAGCGAACTATTTATTACCGTTCACTGTAGCCAAAGCGAAGAGCGGCTCGAATATGAACTGTTCGGCGCTGAAGGCGCATTAAACAGGGCCCGCCGCGGAACATTATTCTTATATGAAATCGGAGACATGCCGCTCTCGGTACAGGCCCGCCTTCTTTCCGAGCTGGATGCCGGGCTTTCCGCCCGCATCATTGCAAGCAGCACGGCGGATCTTGGTGATACCGGCGCAGAAAATACGTTCAGCCAAGATTTATTTTACAGGCTTCACGTGTTATGCCTTCCGCTCCCTGCTTTATCTGAACGAAAAAGCGATATACCGCTTCTTCTGCAGCATATGCTGACAGCCTCGGGGCAGCATGTTCATATCGATCCGTCCGTTTATCCGCTGTTTGAGCGGCACACCTTTAACGGCAACATCAGAGAACTTCAAAATGCGGCGTACTATATGGCCGCGGCAGCATCCGGCAACACGATTTATCCCGATGATGTCCCGCTGTATATCAAAAACAGCCAGAAAGCGAAAACAGCTAAGAAAAAAGAAAAACGGCTGACATTGATGGAGAAAGAAGAGTTTTTGTTTATTTTGGAATCAATTAAAGACTTAAATACAAAAGGCGAACCCGCCAGCAGACGGAGCATATCCGAATTAAGCGAAAACAGCACAATGACATTATCGCCCCAGCAGGTCAGAAACAGGCTTGATTACTTAGAAAAGATGAACTATGTGACAAAAGGCCGAGGACGCGCTGGAACAAAAATTACATTAGAAGGGTTGAGCTTTTTGCAGTCACTGCAAAAACAAATCCTTTAAAAAGGAGGACATTATATTGTTCACAATAAAAGAAGAAATCGCAAATGCCGTCACACACGGAATCGGTGTATTGCTGTCGATTCCGGCGCTTATTTTTCTCATTATCTTCGCGGTGAAATACGGCTCGCCGACAGACATCGTCAGCTTTTCAATCTTCGGCGCTTCAATGCTGCTGCTGTATCTCAGCTCGACTCTTTTGCACAGCATTCAGCATAAAAAAACGAAAGACATTCTTGAGATTGTGGATCATTCCGCGATATACGTATTAATAGCCGGAACATATACGCCATTTTTATTAGGACCCCTTAAAGGGGCGCTCGGTCTGACCCTTTTAATTATTGTTTGGTCGCTTGCCATCGGAGGCATCGTGTTTAAAATCTTTTTCGTGAAGCGGTTTATCATTTTTTCAACGCTTGTCTATTTAATGATGGGCTGGCTGATCATCGTCGCCATTAAACCGCTGTACGCTTCGCTGTCAGGTCCCGGTTTCGGCCTTCTTCTTTTCGGCGGCTTATTGTATTCCGCCGGCACAATATTTTATATTTGGAGAAAGGTTCCGTATCATCACGCCATTTGGCACAGTTTTGTTTTAGGCGGCAGCGCCTCGATGTTTTTCTGTATTTTATTTTATTGCGTCAAAGTCCCCTTTATCTGAAATAAAAAGCACAGCCTCTCTATAGAGACTGTGCTTTTTTTATGCACGGAGCCGTTTCTGACCGGCCGGATAATAAGCGGGCTTTATATGTAATTCAATGTCAGCCGGTTTCAGCCGTTTCAGTAATCTGCCCCGCAGCAGCCGGTCTGTTCCCGAAGTGCTGACAGGCACAATCGGGAGGTCGAAACGAAGGGCCAGTTCCTCCGGATTGATTTTGCCGTCTTCGGACAGAATCAGACTTTGCCCTTTTTGCAGACGGACTTCCGCCTCATGAAGCACTGCATCCCGGCTGTCTCCGCCACAAATGACACCCATCAGACGCAGCCAATTTCCGAGAAACGGCATCCGGAAAGCTTTCTCGCCAGCGATAAAACCAGCCGGCTCTTCAAGATGTCCCGCAAGCAGCAGAAGATCAGCCGGGCGCAATCTGGGATGCACATACAATACGGGGCCGTCCGGTATCGGCTGATCATGATGAATGCCGATTGCCGATCCCGACACGTCAATGCAGCCTCTCATAAAGGCTTTCGGCCGCTCATACACCAGCCTCATCTGTTTTTGAAAAGAAAGCCGCGGGTCAAGCTCTTTTTGATTGATATATTCCTGAATATTTTTCATGAACATAAATACAACGTACATCACAAGGCAGCCGTAACGAATCAATTCTTGTCCCCCTGCTTAAACTCAATTCTTTTTCTCGTATACAAGGTACTCATAATCGTAAGGGTTTTTTTCATCTTTTACTCCCTGTTTGCGGGATGTCAATTCCCATTCAGCTTCATTAAATTCCGGAAAAAAACGGTCTCCTTCAAAGACATGGTGAATTTTTGTCATGTAGAGTCTGTCCGCATAAGGAAAGAGCGCACTGTACAGCTGGGCGCCGCCGATCACAAAGCATTCTTCATCTGCCGGGATCAGCTTGAGCACTTCCTCAGCCGAGTCGGCGGTAATACAGCCCGGGAATAAAGATTCGTCCCGTGAGGTTACAACGATGTTACGCCGATTCGGAAGCGGGCGTCCGATTGATTCAAACGTTTTCCGCCCCATTACAATGGTGTGGCCCGTCGTCACTTTTTTGAAATATGCGAGATCATCGGGAAGGTGCCAAGGCAGATCGTTATCTTTTCCGATCAGCCGGTTTTCATCCATCGCAAAAATAAACGAAATCATACGCTGACAGCTCCTTTTATGTGCGGATGCGGGTCATAATCCTCAATGATAAAGTCTTCAAACGTAAAATCAAAAATAGAATCAACATTTCGCGCAAACCGCAGTTTCGGCAGCGGACGGACATCCCTTGTCAGCTGCAAATTCACCTGCTCCACATGGTTTTGGTAAATGTGGACGTCTCCGAATGTATGAACAAACTCACCCGGTTCAAGCCCCGTCACATGCGCGATCATCATTGTTAAAAGCGCATAAGACGCAATATTAAACGGCACGCCGAGAAAGACATCCGCTGAGCGCTGATAAAGCTGACACGACAGTTTTCCGTCCGCGACATAAAACTGAAACAGGCAGTGGCAAGGCGGAAGCGCCATATGATCAATTTCGCCGACATTCCAGGCGCTGACGATTAAACGTCTGGAATTCGGGTTTGTCTTGATGTCATGAATCAGCCGGGAGATTTGATCGATGGTCTCGCCGTCCGCTCCGCGCCATGAACGCCATTGAGAACCGTAAACCGGTCCGAGCTCTCCGTTTTCATCCGCCCATTCGTTCCAGATGCGGACTCCGTTATCCTGAAGGTAGCGGACATTCGTATCTCCTTTTAAAAACCAAAGCAGCTCATGCGCGATGGATTTAAAATGGAGCTTTTTCGTCGTAAGCATCGGGAAACCTTCCTGAAGGTTAAACCGCATTTGGTAGCCGAACGTGCTGATCGTACCCGTTCCCGTACGGTCTCCTTTTTTTTCTCCGTTTTCTAACACATGACGGCACAAATCTTTATATTGTTTCATTTTTTTCATCCTTTTAAAGTAGTCTTTTAGTAGTGTAACACAATAAAAAATCATTTCTGCAAAATTTCTCAGAAATGATTTTTTTATTTCTTCTCGCTATTACACGCTCATCCAGTCAGGCGGCGTATTGCGGTCCCAGTAAATGCTGCCGAGCTCATGATGTGATTGAAATCCGTCTTCAGCGGTATGGTAATGAAAATTAAACCAGTAGCCGTCTTGCGGAGGATGATCCCGGCGGACGTGGAACCTTAAAAGATCTTCACCCGTCAGCCTGTTATACACATGAAAAATTTTTTCAGTTTTTCCGGCCGACGGTTTGCTGGAAATAACCACATCCTGATACGCTTCATCATCTTGAAACTTGGCTAAATGTCCTGTGATCACATCTTCGATTTTCGGCAGAATTTCACTTCTGTAATCATCTTCAATGACCGGAGAGATTTTGCTGCCGAATTTTAAAAATGATTGATTTTCAGCATCACCGAGAAGCTGCTGCTGATACGATTGAAACAGTAATTCAGGCTCCCGCCCTGCCTTCTCTTCTCCCGGCAGGGCGTGTTCATCATAAAAAGCGGTGTAATCATTCTGCTCAAGACTGCTCGACTGTCCTGAAGGCTTGTCTGTCATCAAAGCAGCCGGAGGAGACACGAGTCCGAACGTTACAATGGTAAACAGAACCACAAGGGTCTTTTTCATCCACAATTTCATGACAGATTGTTCCCCTCTGTTTTATTGTCCTCTTTTCCTTTATTTTAGCATAGATGAAAGCGCGGCGTCATGTCCGGCAGCGTATTATCATGCAATATGGGAAATTGGTAACTGTGACCGAGCGGATAAACCGCTTACAATAAGAAGGAGAAAAAGGAGGGGATGAGATGATTAACGCTTTATTTGCGACTGTATCACTTCTCACGCTGCTTTATTTTGTCGTTATGGAAATCACTGATTAACGAAAAAGAAGCCCAAGATATCATGAGCTCACATGGATGACACCAAAGTGGAAAAGCGCCGTCTTTCTTTTCAGCACCTTGAAGCCGTATCGTTCAAACCGCGGGCTTTTCCAATGGTCTTTAAGCACTACGCATTTTTTCGCCGCCCGGACGGCTTGCGTGATGCACTCTTCGTTAAAACCCTCTTCTGCCAGCGCGCGGAGTGGTGCAATGCCGTCTGACGTTTCAACAGGTTCGTGAAACATCGGGTCAAAATAAATGACATCTACCGATGAATCAGGAAGCTCCCGCAAATAATCGGCGCAGTCGGCATGTTTGACCTGAATGCGTTTCATGGCGGTTTGGAGCTGCTCCATTCCGGTTTCCCACGTTTGAAGTCCTGTTTCAACAAGCAATGAGACAAGCTTGTTTTTCTCCAGGCCGATGACTTGTCCGCTTTTTCCGACTGCCAGGCTTGCCAAAATCGCATCGGATGCCAGCCCGAGCGTACAATCTAAAAAGGAATCCCCTTCGCGTAATCCGGCTGCTTTTAACAACGGCTCGGCTTCCCCTCTCAAAAACCGCTTTGCGCGGAACATCGCTGTATTCGGGTGAAAAAAGAACTTCTCCCCTTGCTTCGTGTAAAGTTCGAACCGTTCCTTTCCGATGACTAAAAGATCGCTAGCCGCTCGTTCCAGCATTTTTTCAATGGGCTGTTTATTGCGGCTGCAGTAAGTGTCACCCAGCCTGACACTGAGTGACTGCGCTGTGTGTATCGTATATTCGCTTGGTCGGTAACTCGTTGTGATCATCTTTTTCTCCAAAAAGAAAATGCCCGGAATTCGGGCATTTCAGCAGTGCGCATCGAAGGCATCCGTCAGATTTTTCATAATTTCCTCCATGTCATGCCCTTCGATTTCGTGACGGGGAATAAAATGAACGACCTCTTTACCTTTTAACAGCGCCATTGATGGCGAGGAAGGTTCCTGCCCTGTAAAGTATTCACGCATTTTTGCAGTTGCGTCTTTATCTTGACCGGCAAATACGGTAACCGTATGATCAGGCGCTTTTTCATGCTGTAAAACAGCCTGAGTCGCAGCCGGACGGGCAAGACCGGCTGCACAGCCGCACACGGAGTTGACAACGACCAATGTCGTGCCCTCTGCCTGTTCCATAAAGCTTTCTACTTCTTCAGCAGTCGTTAATTCCTGAAAACCCGCACCCGTCAGCTCACGGCGCATCGGCACGACCAGCTGGCGCATATATTCTTCATAAGCCATTGACATAAAAAAGCCCCCTCTAAAATCCTTATATGAAGTCAAGGATACTATAGAGGGGGCCGGAATTCAATTGTTCAGGCCTCTGTTTTATATTTTCATGATTCCGCCCGTATTGGCGCTTGTTACGAGTTTGGAATACCGGGCCAGATATCCTGTTTTTACTTTCGGCTCGAAGCCTTTCCATTCGGCCTTGCGTTTTTCCCATTCTTCTTCAGGCACTTGTACGTCCAAAATCCGTTTTTCTATGTCAACGATGACATGGTCGCCGTTTTCTACGAATGCGAGCGGGCCGCCTTCAGCCGCTTCAGGCGATACGTGCCCGATTGAAAGGCCCCGGGACGCTCCTGAAAAACGGCCGTCTGTAATAAGCGCCACTTTCGGGCCAAGCCCCATTCCGACAATCTGAGACGTCGGAGCGAGCATCTCCGGCATGCCCGGGCCGCCCTTTGGCCCTTCATAACGGATAATGACAACATCTCCTTCTTTTACTTTGCGGTTTATAATGCCTTCAAGCGCGGCATCCTGGGAATCAAAGACGACAGCGGGGCCTTCATGTCTTGTAATCCCGTCCTGCACCCCGCCTGTTTTGATAATGGCGCCGTCCGGAGCCAGATTCCCAAACAGGACGGCCAAACCGCCTTTTTCGGTAAACGGATTGTCAAGCGGATGAATCACGTCATAATCCTTTACTTCATGACCCGCAATTGTTTCTCCGAGTGTGTGGCCTGTTACAGTCAGCGCGTCAAGATGAAGCGCCCCTTCTTTTTTCGCCAATTCATTAAGGGCAGCCGACACACCGCCCGCTTCGTGCAGATCTTCAATGAAGACGTCCGAGGCCGGCGCCAATTTCGATAAGTGAGGCACTCGTTCAGCCACTTCGTTAATGCGTTCTAAAGAGTACTCAACCCCAGCTTCATTGGCAAGCGCAAGCGTATGAAGCACTGTGTTGGTTGAGCCGCCGAGAGCCATGTCTAACGCAAACGCGTTGTCAATCGCTTTTTCGGTGACGATATCGCGCGGCTTAATGTCTTTTTTGATGGTCTCCATCAATTGGGCCGCTGATTTTCTCACAAACTCTCTTCTCTCCGGTGAAGTTGCTAGAATTGTTCCGTTGCCCGGAAGCGCCAGACCGAGCGCTTCAGACAGACAGTTCATGGAGTTTGCCGTAAACATGCCCGAACAAGATCCGCACGTCGGGCAGCCGAACTGTTCCAGCTCCTGCAGGTCGCTTTCACCGATTTTCCCGGCTTGATATGCGCCGACGCCTTCAAATACTGAAGAAAGCGAAATTTTGCGGCCGTCGCTTGTGCGGCCGGCTGCCATCGGCCCCCCGCTGACAAAAATGGTCGGAATATTAATCCGCATAGCCGCCATCAGCATTCCCGGCGTAATTTTGTCGCAGTTCGGAATGCAGACCATTCCGTCAAACCAGTGCGCCGAGACGACCGTTTCAACTGAATCGGCAATGATTTCGCGGCTCGGCAGCGAATATCTCATGCCGATATGCCCCATTGCGATTCCGTCATCTACTCCGATCGTGTTAAATTCAAAAGGCACACCGCCCGCTTCCCTGATTGCTTCTTTTACGATTTTTCCAAATTCCTGCAGGTGAACATGCCCGGGAACGATATCGATGTATGAATTACAGACCGCGATAAACGGCTTACCGAAGTCCTCTTCTTTTACGCCGGCAGCGCGAAGAAGGCTGCGGTGCGGCGCTCTGTCAATTCCCTGTGTGATCATGTTGCTGCGTAATTCTGCCATGGTGATCCCCCTACTGTTTTTAGACTGTGCACTATTTTTAAAATTTTCAGTTTATTCTAGGGCGCGTTCTGCAAATTTTACAGTGTCTTTGCCCTGTCTCGCTTTTCTATTCTTTCTGTATTTCGATAAAAACCCTCCAACAATTAATATTGTACTTACTATATAGAGTTTTGAATCATTTTTCAACAATATTCTAAATAATTTTTATAAAAAGTGAATTCAAATAAAAAAGGTGCATGGGCGCACCTTTTTGTTATAACTGTTCTTTTTTTCTGCTTTCAGTCATCTGTTTCCAGACTGAACCTTTCGCCTCTTCTCCGTGCTCAATCCGTTCAATCGCCATTTTGACTTGCAGGCTGACTTCGAATTCCGGATCGTCTTCCGCCGCTTTTAATGCTTCCAGCGCGCTTTCATCGCCGACCTCATATAAAAACATGGCCGCGCGCCAGCGCACGAGCTTGCTTGAGTCACTGAGCGATTTCGTCATGGCCGGGATGGCGCTCGCATCGCCAAGATCCGACAGACAGTCACCCGCCGTCCTTCTGACCGTCACCGTTTTGTCTTCAAGCGCTTTGTATAACAGCGGAAGCACAGACGGCTTTTCGATCATTCCCAAATAAACGACGGCTTGTCTTCTGATCGAAGTCTTCGGATCATACAGCGCCTTTTCCAATACTGGTAAATCGTCTTCATCCGGATCCATTTGCTCAAGATGGGCATAGCGCTGTTTCCAGTCTTCATCATCGAGCATGTCCAAAGTCACTTTATAAGCTTTCCGCTGCACTGCAGGTTTGGCCTCACCCTTTTGCTGTGCGGCTGCTTCTGTCAGGCGTTTGAGCCGCTCATCACTGTAGGCGGCCTGAAGCTCTTCTGTGACATCGTGTCCGATTTCGGTAAAATCCCCGAAGCGCACGCCTTGTTCTTTCCAAGCCCGCTCAAATACAACATTTGAAGCTTCGGAACGCAGCTTTAAGATGGCTTCTTGGAAACGTTCCGGAAGGCCGAAGCGCTCTTCACGTTCGCCGTCCGTCAATTTGACCTGCATCGGGATTCCGCTGAACATTTGTACGAAAACCTTCACTTCACCGAACGATTCCTGTTCAGAACGGCTCTCAGACTGCTCCGTATGTTCCATTCCGAAGGCGGAACGGACCTGAGGCAGAATTTCCTTCCAGTCAAAACGGGCGTTTCTCTCCACAGCCAGGAAATCGGCAACGTGATAAACGCCCTTTACTCCTTCAATGTTTAAAATATCACGTACGACAGCCGGAGCATCATCTGCCTGACCGGGCTTGTAATTGTTGCTTTTCCCTGCCGGAAGCTCTTCAGTCAAAATCACTTTCATCGTGTTCGGACTCGGCGTCGGTTCTATTGATTTAATCTTCATATTGGTCCTCCTATGCGCAATCTGACACTTATTCTAACATAGTCGGCACAAGCGTTCTATTGCGCCGCTTAGCTTTTGCAAATGCCGGCCTCTTTTTGGATACGGGCGGCGAACTGCAAAAGAAATTGATGCCGCTCCTCTGCTAAACCGGCCCCCGCTTTTGTATTCATTAAGCCTTTAAGCTTGATTAATTTATCCTCTATATGGGCCAGCACACTTGTTTGAGTTCCGTACATCGGGTGACCCTTCGCCCCGGCAAACATAAAAGCCCTGCCGATGCCCGCTGCGCCGATCGCATCAAGCATGTCTGCATCCTGAACAACTTTCCCCTCCAATGAAAGCGGCCGCTTTATCAGCAGTTCCCTGTGTCTGAATGACATTCTCGTGATAATATCCGCGATCTCCTGAATGGAGCCATCCGCAATGTTGAAAGCAGCCAGCCGTTCTGTCACTTCGCCTGCCGTCAGCCTTTCGCTTTTTTCGAGCTTGGCGTCAATCAGATCATGAACCAGCGCGGCCGTCTCAGTGATAAATAAGTCGGCGCCTTCTTCTTTTGCAATGTACACAGAAAGTGTTGCGACCCGGGAAATATGAAGCCAGTCATGGCCCGTTCGTTCATTGATAAGTTTCTCTGACCCAATTCCTGACGCTTTCCAGCTGCTCTTTTTCGTTCATCGTATCACCTCTTATCGGGCCAAAAGCCTCTGCACCGTATCTTCAAGCTCTTTTGGGTTGACGTTCGGTGAAAAACGCCCGGTGACTTCACCGTTTCGGTCCACGATAAACTTAGTGAAATTCCATTTGACCGCTTTTGTGCCGAGCATCCCCTTCGCCTGTTCCGTCAGATATGTGAAGAGAGGATGAGCGTCTGCTCCATTGACATCAACTTTCGCAAACATCGGGAATGTGACTCCGTAGTTTTTCACACAGAACTCTTGAATTTCCGCTTCGTTTCCAGGTTCTTGGTTCATGAATTGGTTGCAGGGAAATCCCAATATTTCAAGACCTTCCTCCCGATATGTATCATAGAGCTCCTGAAGCTGCTTGAGCTGGGATGTGAACCCGCATTTGCTTGCTGTATTCACAATGATCATCACCTTGCCTCTGTAAGCCGATAGCGTCATGTCTTCGCCTGTTATGGTCCGTACGTTTATATCGTAAATTGTCATCTGCGGCCCTCCTTTTTACATTCTTCATTTATTTTACCTGTTTTACACTGCAAAACAAACGGCAACCGCTTTTTCCTTCCACTTAACGGAAAACGTTTTTTTCGAGGAACCAAACGGCTCTTTACCCGTCATAATAAAGAGCCGCTCCGAATTTATGCCTATTTGCCGCTTTTATCCCCGTCATTATGCGTTAAATGCGGTTTATTACGCCGGGATGGATTGAAAAATGGCTTAAAAATTTCTATAATGAAGAAAATTAACGGGGAATAACGGAGGTGGCATGTTGCCTATTAATATACCAAATCACCTGCCCGCTAAGCAGGTGCTTGAAAGTGAACACATCTTTGTAATGGATGAAAGCCGGGCTTTTCATCAGGATATCCGGCCGCAGAAGATCGTGATTTTAAATCTGATGCCGAAAAAAATCCAAACGGAAACCCAGCTCCTCAGGATGCTTGGGAATTCACCTTTACAAGTTCACTTTACGTTCTTAATTCCGAGCACACATACTCCAAAAAATACGGCAAGGCAGCATCTGGATGAATTTTATACGGATTTTTCCAGCATCCGCCACAAACGGTTTGACGGAATGATTATTACCGGGGCTCCGATTGAGCACCTGCCGTTTGAAGATGTTTCTTACTGGGAAGAATTGAAGGAAATCATGGAATGGAGCAAAACGAATGTCACTTCAACCCTCCATATCTGCTGGGGCGCTCAAGCCGGTTTATACTATCATTACGGCATTGAGAAAGTGGAGCTGCCGAAAAAAATCTTCGGTGTGTTTGAGCATACCGTTCTTAAAAAACATGAGAGATTGGTAAGAGGATTTGACGAGCTATACTATGTGCCCCACTCACGGCATACAGATATTAATACGGAGCAGCTGCAATCGGCTTCGGATCTGGATGTGCTCAGCGTTTCAGAGGAAGCGGGGGTCTGTTTAATCGTTTCAAAAGACGAAAAACAGATTTTCTTAACGGGTCATCCGGAATATGATACCGATACGCTACTTCAGGAGTATGAGAGAGACATAGAGAGAAATCTTTCAAACGTAGAAGCTCCTAAGCACTATTTTGCGCCCGGCGGGAAAGAACCTGTTAACCGCTGGAAAGCTCATGCAACGTTATTGTTTATGAATTGGCTGAATTATTACGTATATCAGGAAACCCCGTATGAATGGGATTAATTTTTGTTTTGAGTGATACGGTGACAAAAATATGATAAAATACTCTTGATTCAGTATGCGTATAACAAAACTTTAAAATAATGGAACATATCAATTAAATTTAGTTTAAATATGTTGCCGCGCTTATTATAAAATGATGCACTTGTGTTATGTTTATCTATAGACAATAACTCCTTACGATGCATGAAGCTTGCTTGTTGTTGATTACATTGAGGTGAATTTACTTGAATACCAATAAAAAAGTATTAATTTTGACTGCAAATTACGGAAACGGGCATGTTCAAGTGGCCAAAACGCTCTACGAACAGTGTCTGCGTCTCGGCTTAGATGTGACGGTTTCCAATTTGTATCAAGAGTCAAATCCGATTGTTTCAGAGGTTACTCAATACCTTTATTTAAAAAGCTTCTCAATCGGGAAACAGTTTTATCGTTTGTTTTATTACGGAGTTGACAAAATCTATAATAAACGCAAATTCAATATTTATTTTAAAATGGGAAATAAACGTTTAGGCCAGCTCGTCGAAGAGCATAAGCCGGACATTATTATCAATACATTTCCGATGATTGTCGTACCGGAATACAGACGGAGAACCGGAAAAGTGATCCCGACGTTCAACGTTATGACCGATTTCTGCCTTCACAAAATCTGGGTTCATGAAAATGTTGATAAATATTATGTCGCCACAGATTACGTGAAGGAAAAACTGATTGAAATCGGCACTCACCCGAACAACGTAAAGATCACGGGCATTCCCATCAGGCCTCAATTCGAGGAATCGATGCCGAAAGAGCCGATTTATAAAAAATACAATCTCTCTCCCGACAAAAAAGTTCTTCTTATTATGGCGGGAGCGCATGGTGTGCTGAAAAACGTAAAAGAACTGTGCGAAAATCTCGTTCATGACGATCAGGTGCAGGTTGTGGTGGTATGCGGCAAAAACAGCTCGCTGAAAGAATCCCTCAGCAGCTTGGAAGGTGACAATGCCGACCGGCTGAAAGTTCTGGGCTATGTAGAAAGAATTGACGAGCTGTTCCGTATTACAGACTGCATGATCACGAAACCGGGCGGCATCACACTGACGGAAGCAACGGCGATCGGAGTACCCGTTATTTTGTACAAACCGGTTCCCGGACAGGAAAAAGAAAACGCCATTTTCTTTGAAGATCGCGGTGCGGCTGTCGTGGTCAACCGCCACGAAGAAATTTTAGAGTCGGTCACCTCCCTTCTTGCGGATGAGGAGAAGCTGAACCGGATGAAGGACAATATTAAAAGCCTTCACCTCCCCAACTCTTCTGAAGTCATTTTGCAGGACATTATAAAAGAATCTGAAATGATGGCCGGGAAGGCAGATATGGCATTATCGTAAAAGAAAAGCACACGAACGATTCGTGTGCTTTTTGTTTTTTTCCGGTTAAGCTTTGTGACTGGAAAAATAAAGATAAAAAATAGGGAGCGGCTGCTTGACGTCCGCTCCCATATGGTGTATAGTTGAACCATCATTTAACAACGTTTACATACGTACGGTTGGATGATGACAAAATTTTTTTTAGCACGAAGGTGCTACAGTACTAGGAGGAATTAAGCAATATGCAAAACGGTAAAGTAAAATGGTTCAATAACGAAAAAGGATTCGGCTTCATCGAAGTTGAAGGCGGAGACGACGTATTTGTTCACTTCACTGCTATCGAAGGAGAAGGATACAAATCATTAGAAGAAGGACAAGAAGTTTCTTTTGAAATTGTCGAAGGTAATCGTGGACCTCAAGCTTCTAATGTTGTAAAACTCTAAACTCAATACATGTTGATCAGATGACAAATAGAGGAGAGGCGTATGCCTCTCCTATTTGATTGCCGTCTGAATCTCAATTGCGACAAGATTCTGCTTGCAGCGCTGCTCGATTTCTTCAATTTGTTTCTCCATTGACGGCATTCCTTTTTTCGCCATTTTTGCTAAACTTCCCAAATCACCGTATATTTCTTTAAATGTCTGCTGAAGGATTGTTTTTAAATCATTATCATTCACGGCTGGTTTTTCCCTTCTCTCCCAAGATACCCTGAATAATAGTAAATAAGCCCTAATTAATCAGGTTCAATAGTTATATCGGCTTATTTTCTATATTTTTTTCTATTTTCCGTACATATTTCTAAAAAAAAATCTCCAAACTATTTGCGGAGGTGTTTTTTAATGGACTCTGAATTTTTTCCAAACGGACTGACGGATAAACGCCAGCTTGAATTAGCGGTGGAAACGGCCCAGAAAACAACGGGAGCGGCTACCCGGGGCCAAAATTCAACTTTGGTGGAATCTGCTTACCAGGCGATTCAGGATGCCAGAACAATGTCACAATCCAGTGAACTGCAAGCTCTCGACCAGGATTTTCTGCAAAAGCAGCGAATGCTTCTCGACGATTGCCAGCATCAGCTCGATGAATTCGAAAAATAAAACCGCAGAAGCTGCGGTTTTATTTTTTATTGATTTGTCAGCACCTTGCCGTAGGCTTTCAGCTTCTCCCCCACCGTGCATTGCTTGATGCAGAAAGAATGAGCGTGCGTTTTTCCAAACTCTTTGCGGAAATGCTTTTTTACGAAACAGTCTTTGCAATATTCATCCTGAAGCTCTGTCAATTCTTTATAAATGCTTTTTTTATCCAATATCAGTCATCTCCGTTACCTTCTAATGTTATACGGCTTTCAATCTGCCGGTCCGAGAGAATTTTTCTGGCAAGGTCATCCGCTTCTTGATTTTCCTTTCGGTTTACGGCTTCATATGTCGGTGTCAGCTTTAAGGATTCGAGCAGCGCTTCAATTTTATCCAGCCATTCGTTTTGCGTTTCATCATAACACGGCCAGCTGCCGTCAAGCTGATGTAAAACGACGAGGGAATCCCCTCTTATCGTGATTGAATTTCTGCTTGCGCCAAGTTCCTGCACTTCCTTAAGCGCTTCGTACAAAGCGGCATATTCCGCCTCATTGTTCGTCTGAAGCGTTAAGCTTTTGTTTTTTCGTATGCGGTGCCGCTTGCCGCCGAGAGAATAATACACGACAATTCCGAGTCCGGCGCGTCCGCTTGTTTTGTCAAAGCCGCCGTCGAAATACACTGTAATGTCGTCAGGTTCGTGCGCAAGCTCTTCAGTAAGCTTTTCTAATTCTTTAAGCGTCCAGCTCGCGCCTTTTTCATCCTCAAAATAAATGTCTTTTATATAAGGAAAGCGGCTGACTTCTCTTGCAAGCATGCGCGCTTTCGGAACGGTCAGCCAATCTTCGGAAAAAAACGCGACAGGGCCTGTTCCTTTTGCTTCTATTTCGATATACGGCTTAAGATTCATTGAAATCACCTTACCATTCATTAGTTGACGGGCGTGTGCTATAATCAAACCATTCTCAAATTGAAAGGAAGTCAGCAGGTTTTGTTTAACGATGTGTTATGGATCTTATTTGCGGTCATTCATTTTATCATTGTTCTTCTGTTTTATAAAGGATTTGGCAAAACGGGCCTATTCGTATGGATCGGTTTCGCCACGGTGTGCGCCAACTTGCAGGTTGTCAAAACAGTCGAGCTGTTCGGGCTTACGGCGACACTGGGAAATATCATGTACGGCACCGTTTTCTTCGCAACGGATGTGCTGAATGAAAAATACGGTCCCAGGGAAGCGCGCAAAGCCGTCTGGCTCGGGTTTTCCACTCTGCTCGCTTTGACATGCGCCATGCAGGGGGCTCTTTTATATAAACCGGCTGCATCAGATATCGCACAGCCTGCCCTTGAGACGATTTTCGGTTTTCTGCCGCGTGTTGCGCTCGGAAGCCTCTTGGCTTTTATTTTCAGCCAAACGATAGATGTTTATGTATATTCAGCCATTCGGAGAATCTTTCCTTCAGACAGGCTTCTCTGGCTCAGAAACAGCGGAAGCACGGCGCTCAGCCAGCTGCTGGATACATTTATCTTCACTGCCGTGGCCTTTATCGGCGTTTATTCCGCGGGAGTATGGTTCAGCATCTTCATTTCAACTTACCTGATTAAATTTGCGGTATCACTCATTTCTGTCCCTTATGCGTATGCGGCAAAACGAATGACACCGAATGGAGAGTGACGGATGATGCCCGCTGAAATTTATGTAGACGGTGCAAGCGCCGGAAACCCGGGCCCGTCCGGTATCGGTATTTTTATTAAACATGACGGGAAAACAGAATCTTTCTCAATTCCGATCGGCGACCAATCAAATCAGGAAGCTGAATTTCTCGCTTTAATTGAAGGAATGAAGCTGTGTGCCGCCCGCGGATTTGAGTCCGTGTCATTCCGGACGGATTCGGATATCGTGGAGCGGGCCGCAGATCTTGAAGCGGTTAAAAACAAGGCTTTCCAGCCGTTTGTTGACGAAATCATCCGCTTAAAGGCCGAATTTCCATTGTTTTTCATTAAGTGGATTCCCGGCAGACAAAACCAAACAGCCGATCAGCTCGCAAAAAAAGCGATTCGGCTGAATAAATAACCGGAATGAAATTGCGTCTCACTGTTCATCCTACAAATGAGGTGAATAGCTATGAGAAAAGAAAATAAAGGCCGGCTGACCGGGGGCGTGAATCCTCAGGGAAATATGGAAGGAAATGCGCATAAAGACCCGAAATCAGCCCTTGAAAACAACGCAAAAAAAAGCAATACAAAACGCTAGAGGGATCAGCTGATCTCTCTGGCGTTCAGCTTTTCGAGCATCCTTTCAATTCCTTTTATCTGATGACGTCTGAGCATTAATGCCGCCTCTTCCATCTTTAATGAAAAAAGCGCTTCTTCAAGCGTACAGACTAACGGCACCTCGCAATGTATTTCAGCAAGCTGCCTTGACAGCTCCAATTCTTTCAAGCTTTGCTGAATTTTCGTTTGCTGGCCCTTCGGCAAGAGAGCGAGGCTTTCTAATAAGCTGTCTATGTTTTGATATTCACGGATCAGCTTGTACGCCGTTTTTTCCCCGATCCCTTTAACGCCGGGATAGTTATCGCTCGTGTCTCCCATCAGCGCCTTAATGTCAATCAGCGCTTTTGGCGGAACTCCCGTTTCTTCTCTGAATATCTCATCTGTATATACCTTATAATTGCCGATACCCTTTTGCAGCAGCGCTACTTGAACTTGATGATTCAGCAATTGAAGCAGATCTTTATCACCCGTTACAATCGTAATTTCCGCTTCCCCGGAAAATAGGGCAGAAAGCGTACCGATACAGTCATCCGCCTCATAGCCTTTTATGCCGATGTTTAAAAAACCGAGCTCTCGCGCTGCTTCTTTCGCTAGATCAAATTGCGGAATCAGCTCTAGCGGCGGTTCGCTTCTGTTGGCCTTATAATCTTGAAACAAATCATTGCGGTACGTTTTGCTTCCCATATCCCAGCAGCAGACGACATGTGTGGGCTGAAACGTATCAACCGCCGTAATTAGATGCTTTAAAAAACCGTTGACTCCGTTTGTGGGAATTCCGTTTTCATTTATCATAAAATTGCGATGAACGGCCGTCGCGAAAAACGAGCGGAACAAAAGCGCCATGCCGTCAACGAGCAGTAATTTGTTATTCATATATCGAAACTCCTTTTTTATTCAATGTTCCTATTTTACCAAAGAAGGCGGTAAAAAAACAGCATCCCCCCATTTGGAAGATGCTGCCGTCACGTTACTCACCGTGTCTTTTATTGCTTGCCATCAGCTTTTCAGCTTCACGGCCGGCATAAGAATCAAATTTCTGTCCGAAGCCGTTTTTCTTTTTGGCATTGTTATTCTGCTGAGCATTTCTGTTTCCCAGTTTTGTTCTGCCCATGGTCATATCCCCCTTTAGAGAAGATACGGATAGTATGTACAGCAAGCGCTGATGACACACGCGGCAGGTTCATCCATTACTGTCTGCTGACGAATTCTTTCACCATCTCTTCACTTACGAATCGTCTTTGCGGCACGATGCCCTTTTTCGCCAGCTGGTTCATTTTTGCGGTGATGCCATTGATGGCATCTGTCGTGAACGGTTTATTCTGTCTGCATTTTACAATGGCTTCTTCAATGGCCTGTTCACGCTCATAATCAAGCTGTACAAATGTTTTGACGTGCTGATGCTGTTTTGCGGAATGTGCTGAAATTGCTTTATGGACTTCTGACATAAAAGGTTTCATCTCGCTTTTTTTCATTTTAGTCTACCATGACTGTTATCTGCCCGCCAACCGGATTTTTAAATTTTCAGCATTTCATCTTTCTTTTTCCATGCTTTTTCGGCTTCGTAAAGGTGTTCAATTTCCCTTGCACTCGTATTTTCCGCAAGACCTTGTAAATAAGTGTCCCGCTGCTCGCGGATCTGGGACAGGCTTTTATCCGCCATGTCTTCTTGCAGACGGCGCACCTGCTCAGCATATCGCTCTGAAAGGCTTTCTTTCTCCTGCTCAAGCCACTTTTCTGTCACTTTTTGCAGGCTGAGCCTGAGCCCTTCTACAAACGCTGCTTTTCCGTTCTGTTCAAAAAACTGCTTCGGTGATTTAACTTCCTTTACGTGATGTGAGAATGCCGAGACGTCAATGACCGGAGCGACCTCTTTCAGCTGAACGGCAAATTCGTTTTCACCGCTCACATAAATGGAGAAATTTCCGTCTTCCATAAGCTTCTTCTGACAGTTTTCCATCCATTCCTCAGTCATATGACGCTCAATAAAACCGGTCATCCGGATATCGAGCGTTTTCAGCTCTTGAATATATTCAAAACGGAATTCCTTGAGCGCTTCATTCAGCGCCGCTGATATATTTTGTTTCCAATCACCGTTTTGAAGACCCGGATGGAAGGCGGTTTTCAGCATATCATTCGCATAAAACGTCAGGCGATGTTTAATGTGATAGAGCTGTTCTTTCGTATCTTTCATCACTTTTCGAATGATGACCTCAGACGTACGGCGCTTTGAAATGTCAGCGAGAGCTTTTTCATAGGAAGACTCCAGACGCTGTTTCTTTTTCTCTTTTTCTTCTGCCGACTGGTGAAGAGATTCGTGAAGCTGTTCCACCATATCGCACAATTTGCCCGCCTCTGTTTTCAGCTGGGCGCAGCTGGCCCTCATTACATCTTCCTCAATAAAGTGCTCAAGCCCGGTTCTTACATCAGAGAACCTGTTATAAAAAGCTTCTTTTTTACCCGCAAGCTCTTCTTTACTTGAAACATGATATAATTTCGGCCGGTTAATTCCCTCTTTTGAGAGTTCTGAGCGGACATAGTCTTTGACGGTTTCCAGCTCGCTTTCGGTTTTGGCCAGATCGGCGGCGTTAATGACAAAAAACATTTTATCCATGCCGAATGATTCTTTGACGAGGCCGAGTTTCTTCAGAAAAGACCTGTCTCCTTTTGAAAAAGAATGCTGATAGTACGTCATATAAAAGAACGCGTCAGCATCTTTTATATATTGAAAGGCAAGTTCCGTATGGCGCTTGTTTATACTGCTTGCTCCCGGCGTATCAACAATGGTGATGCCTTTTTGCGTGAGAGGCGAATCATAATACACGGTGACTTCTTTTACGCAGCAGGCCGTTTTTTCTTCGGCTGCGTACGGTTTTAAACCTTCAACCGGCACCGTCAGTGTCAGCCTTTGACGGATCTGTTCTTCATACGCATCAAACGCCTGCAGCATCGTCTGAATCACCGGGATGAGTTCATCCGGAATTTTTCCCTTTTTAATGGCATAATTCCATCTCTCTTTCAGTGAACGCCCCTTTACATCAGCGTCTTTCAGCTCAGTCAGCTGAAGCATTTCAGCGTCCAGCTCCTCCTCCGTTTTAAAAACGATCTCCGCAGATTTATGCGGTTTGCCGTCTTGCGGTTTCGTTATTTTGTTGATCGTAGCCGTTGTGGGCGTCGGTGATGACGGAAGCACGTATTCACCGACAAGCGCATTTGCAAATGATGATTTACCGGAACTGAATCCGCCGAATAACGCCAAGGTAAACTGGCGGTTTTCAAGCCGCTCAATCCTGCTTCGAAAGGCTTCTGCCTGTTTTCCTAAAATGCTTGAGGATTCAAGAATCCCGGCAAGCTCATAGAACCGATCAGTCTGCTCTTTTATAGGAAGTTCCTTCATCGCATTTTTTTCGGGCTTGCTTACTTCATGCTGTACAGCCTCTTTTGGTTTCTCTTTTTGGACGGGCGCTTTCGCAAGGCGTTTTTTTCGCGTATACCAGTCGCCGCTTCCCGTATCACAGGTCAATTCTTCTTCCCACAAAGCGCGGACGCGGGCTGCTTTTTCCAAGGCATTGCGTTCTTCTTTTGCCGATTGCGCGAGCTCATCCCTTATTTTCTTTTCTTTTTCGAGCCGGTTTTTCAAGTTCTCAATGAGCGGTCCGTTTTTTGTCTGAACATAAGCGGTCAGCTCCTCAATGAGTTCCGCTGTCTGTCTTTTGGCTTCCCTTCTGATCATTTCAGCGAGGTCTTTCGTATAAGTTAATACATATTCAGATGAAAAGGCCGCTCCCTGCTTAAGGGCCTGAGCGGTGATATCATCAGAAAGCGGTGTGCGGTACGCCTGGATTTTCTTGATCAGTTCGTCCGAATCCGCTTCATGCCGCTTGGCCGCTTTCGTAAATGTGTCGATAATATGCCAATCCGCTTCCCCTTCCGTTCTTTTTTTAATATCGGCAAAAAATTCAGCATGCCTTCTTTCTTTTTCCGAAGCCGTTTTCGCTTTTGAAAAGAATAATCCGGTTTTAAATGATGGCTGCTGTGATTCAATATAAGCAGATGCAAGCTCCCTCATCTCAAAGGGTGTCAGATTAGCGTTTTGCAATATGTTCTGCACGTCTTTTCTGATGTCTTTCTCTGCTATTTCAGCCTGTTGAACGGCTTTTTTAAGCTCATCTTCAACAGAACGGACAAGTGCTTCTTGTTTGTCAAACTGCTCTCCGCTGCCGTTTTTATCATCTTTTACGAGCATCTCTGTATGCTCTTTGACTAAGTGTGCAACTTTTCTCTCCGTTAAGGACCATAAATTTGTTTTTGCCTGCTGTTTCAGCTTCTGCAGATGTTTTTTCAGCTGTTCCATGCCGTTTAAAGGATGGTCAGGCTCAGTGACAGACGTAAAGAAAAGCGATTCTTTCGGTATTCCTGCGCCTTCAAGCATATCTTCCACCTGCCTGCGGTACTCTTCAAACTTCGTTTCGGTTTCATCATGCCTATCAATTTGGTTGACGATCAGAAACAAATTCGGAATACGGTCTTTGATGGAGCTGAGAAACAGCATATTTTCTTCTGAATGAACGTGATTATAATGAACGACGTAAAATAAAGCGTCAGCCTGATGGAGAACCGAAGCGGCAGATAAAAAATGCGCTTCGTCCGTCGAATCAATTCCCGGTGTGTCAATGTAGGCCGCATAAGGCTCTGACTCCTTAAAGCCGGCATAGACTTCCACCGTCTCAATTTGCTCACCGTCTTTACAGAATTGCTGCACTTGTTCTTTATCGTAACTTCCTTTGATCTCTGCATAAGCCCCGTCCGTCGTATGAAGCACGACTTTATCTGCACCGTGCCGGATGACGACGAGGTTGGCGCTTGTGGGAATCGGGCTTGTCGGCAGTATGTCTTCACCGAGCAATGTGTTTAATAAAGAGGACTTTCCGGCCGAATAATGCCCGGTAAACGCGATATAAACCTCTTCATCAGCCGCTTTTTTCATAATGGCCGCGAGCTGATCGGCCCGTTTTTCATCCTGATGATCCAAAAATTGTGCGTATAAGGCACCCGTTCTGCTGAAAATCTCCCTGTTATGGCGTTCTTCTTCTGTCATGTGTCTTTACCCCTTTGTGTCTGTCGCATCAAATGACGTTTTTCATTTTTAGAAAGCTCTGAAAAAAACCTCTCCCCCATTTTACACAAGAATGGCTCACTTTTCTTCAGGAAACGCAAAAAAGCCGCCGATATCGGCAGCTGATAAAGAAAAAACACCCGCGGCAGGAAAAACCGCAGATGTTTAAGAAGACATCGATTTATTCGAAACTTTTTTCAATACGAAACCAATTAAAACACTGTATGTACAAACGGCTGCAAATAAAAATAACATTGTCATTTTCGGCACCACCTTGAATGAGAATCATTTTCATATTTACATCTTATCATGAGTGAGAATGATTTTCAATCTCTATTTTGCGGTGTTTTCTTCTAGCGCTTTCTCTTCGGCGCGAATCCTCACAGTGAGCATGCAGGCATTGAGAATCGAAAAGAGAAACAGTGTCCAATACGCTCCGTATAACAGCGGCAGAAAAATAAATTCTAAGATGACGACCGCGTAGTTCGGGTGCTTCATCCACCTGTACGGCCCCTTTCTGACAAGCTCCGCATCCGGCACGACAAGGATTTTCGTATTCCAATACCGCCCTAATGATAATAGAGCCCAATACCTGATCCCCTGTACAAATAAAATAATACATATAATGGCGGCCCACCTTGGAGAAAGCGTTTTTTGAAACGCCGCCACCTCAGCTGTAAGAGAGACGAAAAAGAGCACGTGCATCAGGACGAGAAAGGGATAATGTCCTTCTCCGTATTCGACTGCGCCTTGCTTTTTCACCTTTTGCTCATTGCGCCGGGCCACGATCATCTCCGCAATCCGCTGGGCCGCAACCAGCATGATAAACAGCCAAAACATTAAGAAGCCCCCTTTTCCCAGCTGAACAGCAAAAGCTCAGACGAAAATCCCGGCCCGAGAGCGCCGATCAGCCCTTTTTCGTTTTCTTTCTGCCGTCCGTTGAGCAACTGTTCTTTTATCACATGAAAAATAGTTGCGGAAGACATGTTCCCGTGTTTTTGCAGCACCTTCCGAGATGCCGCAAGCTGCCCGGTGCCCATTGAAAGACTCGTTAAATAGGCGTCAATGACCTTTTTCCCGCCTGGATGGGCAAGAAAGGTTTTAATGTCGTGAGTACTGACACCATATTCAAATAAAAATTCATCAACATTGTCCTTCAGCCACTGTGAAACCAGGGTGGGAATGTCTCTTGAAAAAATGACTTGAAAACCGCTGTCGGTGAATTCCCAGCCCATCACATCTTCCGCATCCGGCATCATCACCGATTGAGTGGCGAATATCCGCGGAAGAAGCGGCTGTTTGACGTCGTTTCGGTTCGCCTTTTCTCCTCCCATTAGTACTGCGGCAATCCCGTCCGCAAACAGGGAAGTTCCGATTAAGTTGCTTTTTGACTTGTCGTTCGGCTGAAACGTTAAGCTGCAGAGTTCAGCCGCGATGACAAGCACGTATGCTTCAGGA
The DNA here is from genome assembly GCF_058791615.1 of Bacillus sp. EB106-06-01-XG163. Lineage (NCBI taxonomy): Bacteria > Bacillati > Bacillota > Bacilli > Caryophanales > Bacillaceae > Bacillus > Bacillus sp. EB106-06-01-XG163. The sequence continues at coordinate 225,086 of NZ_JBYTDS010000002.1, read as the reverse complement.
TACGCGCGGCAGTATTCGTACGCCCTGGACAGGCCGGCCGCTCCGCCCGCGCATCCTAAGCCCCAGATCGGTATCCGTTTTGTTTTCGCAGAAAACGGAAGCTGATTCATCACTTTCGCTTCAATGCTGGGTGTCGAAAGCCCGGTGCTGGAAATAAAAAAGATCGCATCCACTTTTTCATATGGAAAGGGATTTGTTAAACAATCCGGGTTTGTTAAACAATCAAGTGCCGCATCCGCACTGTGCTTGACGGTTTCTTCCGTATACAGCCGGTTTTTTTCTGAAAAACCCCGTGCCGTTTTATACCATTCAATCGGCCGGACAAACTGCCTTGATTCAATTTCGCCGTTTTGAAAGGCTTTTAACAGCCGATCAATATCCTTAAATGAATCGGCAAACATCCCTCTCGCAAAATCCGCCGCCGTTTCTTGCGAGACATGATACTTCGGAATGCTCGTTCCGACAGATAACACATATGCCATGCCCATCACCTCTTTACATAAAGGTTTCCGCTTTTTTCCTGAATGTATGCATAAGTTTGAATCGAGGATTTCACTGACATGCCATTTTAATAGGAAATTGGCCCTTTTGAATAAGAAACCGTTCGGCTATACTTGATCCATTCATAAAAAAGGTTGTGATTGGGATGCTGACACCTGTCATTCTTAAAGGGTCACTCGTTCAGTTAGAGCTGCTGACGATTGATCACTCTCAGGCACTTTGCGAAGCAGCTTCAGAAAATAGGACGACTTATGCTTACACCCATGTCCCTGACGGAATCGAAGAAACAAAGCGTTATATTGAGCGTGCGCTTTCCGATTATGAAAAAGGACTTGCATTGCCTTTTGCAGTACGGAGTCTTGAAACAGACCGAATCGTCGGAAGCACGCGGTTTATGGTTGCGGAAGTGTTTACGCGGCCGGCGGACGCAGCTCCGGAAGTGTGTGAGATCGGCAGCACATGGTATGCCTCTGCCGTGCAGCGGACCGGTGTCAATACGGAATGTAAACTTCTGATGCTGACTCATGCGTTTGACGTGTGGCAAGCTGTCAGGGTGACGCTGAAAACCGACGTTCGCAACCAGCGCTCACGGACTGCGATTTTGCGGATCGGAGCCCAATTTGAAGGGATCCCCCGCGCACACATTCCGGCTGTCGACGGCGGTCTCAGAGATACCGCCTACTACTCCATCCTTCGGGAGGAATGGCCTTATATCCGGCAAAACCTTTCTGGCCGGCTCGCAGCATATAACTGAAAAACCTGCCGATATACGGCAGGTTTTTTCACATATTCGGATCATATACGTATAAATTGAGATCGATCCGTCCGTCTGACGTGACCGCTACCCCCTCAGCTTCAAGAGACAGCTTCTGTACAGAAAACATCTCTTCGTCTCTCAATCCGATTTCGCCCTTTGCATTGATGACCCTGTGCCAAGGAAGACGATGCTTTTTACTCATGGAGTGAAGAATCCTCACAACCTGCCTCGCTCCCCGCGGACTTCCCGCAAGACCGGCAATTTGACCATACGTCATCACTTTTCCTTCAGGAATCTGTTTGATAATGGCTACCGCCCGTTCCGTAAATGTCATGCAACTCCTCATTTCGACTAAAAATGATTTCCCTAGTATCATACAACAGTTTTGACGTCATATGATGATGCCTTACTCTGGAGGCTTAAAATAAGATGGTACAAGTTAATAAAACTCATGGGGGAAAATACTTTCTTATATTCACAAAAAGTTAACATAAGTTTATATGGACAAATTTTACATACAGTTATATAATACAGTTGTATCAAATAAAAAAAGGGAGTGTTTTAAATGAAATTTAAAAAAGTTTTAACCGGTTCAGCTCTATCACTTGCTTTACTTGTTTCTGCTGCTCCTGCTTTTGCAGCAAGCCCGGCTGCAGATGGCGGGAGTCATAAAACTGCAGCTCCTCAGGCAGTGTTAAAAACTATATACATCAATGCTAATACACGTGGAGAACTTCTTAATGTAACAGTATTTGCTGGAGTTAAATACTATTTAAAAGATGCCAAGCAGAACAGTGATGGTACATGGACTGGTGAATACCAAGGTTGGTTTTAAGATTATCTAAGGGATAAGAGATTTTTCTCTCATCCCTTTTTTCATAGTTGTTTTCCCTACTAACCTCCTAAAAACCACGATCAGCGAAGAGCGTTGTGCGGCGATCCTAAGCAACCGTATGTCAAGCTCTGTCTCAGCAGCAGACCGTTGTTCTCAATGCATTTTAGCAGGATGTCTCAGTATGCATCCTTTTTTGTTCCCAACCATGCCGCTTTTCCTATGACTTAATTATGTTAATTGACAACTCGTATTTCTTGGCAAGGTTCTTCTATTTCATGCCTTACGCACTCCTTGCACTCCTTACACTCCTTGGTGTGCTTTTCAGCCACCAATATTCACCGCCGCCTCTTGTATTGGAGATTCCGAAATGAATTCACCCTCGCAGAATAGTTTCTCCAGTTAGAAAAACACCTAAAATGAATAAAATTAAATGTAAGGGCAATAATTCTTCGTGAGCAAGTACCCCATAAAACCTCTTACTTGCTCTTTTATTTTTGATAAAACACAATCCAAGGTGATAACATGAGATTTGCTTGGGAAGAATTAATTATAATTGCATTCGGAATGATTTTACTGAGAATTTCAGGGAGAAAATCCATTGCACAAATGACCATCGCACAGACAATGGTGATGATTTCAATCGGTACGATTATCGTTCATCCCATTTTAGAAACCAGTTTATTGAAAACATTAATCGCTGCGTCTAGCCTTTTTAGCGCTTTGATTTTGATGGAATGGTTTCAAGTAAAAGTAAACTGGATTGAATTTTTTTAACCGGAAAATCTAAATTCGTTATAGAAGACGGCCAACTCAATATAGAAAACTTAAAGAAGCTGAGACTGACAGCAGATCAACTCGAAATGCGTTTAAGACTTCTTGGCATTTCAAATATAAACACAATTAAATATGCCACTTTAGAAGCTAATGGACAATTAGGCTACGAATTAAAAGATGACTGTAAGCCTTTAACCATCAAAGATATTAAAAATGTGATCGATCCAAAATGTCATAACAAAGAGCCTCAGCCTCAAAAAGATGATCAAGCCAATCTATTCGAGGAAATCAAAAAACACCAGACTCAGCACAAGCCAAAAAATCTTGAATAATTCGCTGATTAGTAAAGCCTTTTGTTATTCAAAACCGAAGCCGAATCATTTTTTACCGAAACCGGTTTACAAGAAACAAAAAAAGCATCTGAAGCAGATGCCTTTTTTAAATTGATATTGCGACATGAAAAAGAGTCGGCACCCCCCGTAATTTTCCGACGAGGTCCTTGTATGCGCCTGAATATGCTTTTCAGCCGCCTATCCCCACCGCCGGCCTTAGCATAATGTTAATCAGTTTGTTTTTATAAAATCATTGATTAATTGATCAGTCGTTAATATTGTGGCAAATTCATTATGCAACGTGGCCAGAGATATATTGTGAATAGTCTCTGCATCATAATATGTTTCATTTTGGTCTCTCATTCCGAAGGCTGCTGTTGCATCTGAAATCAGGTATGTATCAAATCCTAAATTACCGCTCATCCTTGTGGTTGTTGAAACACAGTGCGGCGTAGTCAAGCCAGTGATTACGACAGTTGTTATATCATTTGCTTTTAAAAGCTCTTCTAGATTAGTCCCAATAAAGCTGCTGTTTACTTTCTTGGTTATAATGACTTCTTTATCCATAGGTTTAACGATTTCCTTTATAGCAACCCCCTCATTTTTTGGATAAAATAAAGAACCAGGTTTATCAGAAATATGTTGTATGTATATGACTGTCCATCCTTTTTCTCTCCATAATTTCAGTATTTTGCTGATATTTTCTTCCGCCTTTACGTTATTTCGGTCTCCCCACTTTTTATCATCAAAGGCTTTTTGTACATCCACAATGATTAAAGCTTTTTTCTTTTCTGCCATCAGATAACCTCCTATATTGAAAATTCGCATTTATAACATTTTAAATAAAGATTTTACTTTTGTACAATTGTTTCAGTGTTAAATTTCATATCGCACCTTCCCCGTTGGAAAAGCGCTGGAATAGCTAAAGCAAACACTGACTCAAAGGCTGCAGCTCACCAGAAGCCAGCAATATTCAACTCTTTTTCTCTATATACTTATCAATATTCTGAAATAAGCCGCAACAGTGAATGAAAGCATCGCTCCTATCGCCATCCACTCCCCTAACTACATTCACGCTCACAAAATATTAACAAAAAAACCCTTGGTTATTTTTGTATTGTATGTAATAATACAAGTGTATTAAAAAACAAAGGAGTGTTCAAAATGAAATTAAAAAAAGTTTTAACTGGTTCTGCCTTGTCTCTCGCTTTACTCGTTTCCGCTGCCCCTGCTTTTGCATCTAGCCCTGGCAATACAAATAGCGACTCAACTCAAACAAAAATTTCGACACAAGCGACCAAAGATTCTTTTACAATGGATTACCTTCATAGATGGGATATCCCAAGTACAACTGTTAAGAATGGTGTTACATATTACCTTAAGAAAGTAGAGATAATCGAAGGGTTCTATCGCGCAACTTTTGAAGGATGGATTAATTAAAAGAAGGGGCTTTCCCTTCTTTTCACTCTCATTTGTAAGGATCCGTGCACAAGATACTCGTTCACGTACATATAGTTCGGGACGGTTTTTCGGCAAAAAAGGCGGATGCCTCATCACTCAATTTGTTTCTTTTCAAACAATGAAAATAATAAATGAAAGAGGATGCCTCGCAAAAAGTTCAGCAAACTTTCGGAAGCATCCTCGATCTGGATAAAATAAGATGTTATTTTAAAGAAAACGGATAACTAACCCTCTTGAACCCTTGTCACATCAAGGGTTTTTTTCGTTTTAGGAATCATATTATAAATAAGTTGTTCACTTACCGCACACTTTCATAACGTGTTATTTCCCTTTAAATTCAAGCTTTTGAGCACTTTCTAAGCAGAAACAAATTCACGCATTTTCATCCTTGGATGTGATTTTTGTTATTTTTGTGTTATTTTTTTCGAAATATAAATCATTAATCATCATACGGCCGGTACTTCTTCCGACCAGCTTCCAGTTCTTTTTTTTGTGCCTCAACATGGCTCAGAAGAAATAAACTCACTGTTCCTACTTTCTTAACCGGATTCAATTTCCCAGAGCTCACAAGAGCACTCAAACGCTGCCTCGTGACACCGAGCAATTCTCCGGTTTCCGCTGCAGTCAGTACTTCTTTTTGAATGAACTGTATCTTTTCATTTTCTGTCATGTCTGTTCTCTCTCCAAATCAGAATAAAACCTTTTAGTATGGTGACGATCGCAGCCATATATAAGATGACAACTGCAATCTTCCCCAATGTTCCAGCTGTTTCAAAATCAATTGCAACAATACCCACTAATATAATAAACAACGTCGTCATATCTAATGTATTGTAGTGCTTTAAATATTTTTTCATATCATCGTGGACGTGATATAATGTAGGAGCAAGGGGATTACTCCCCTTGTCTTACTATGTTTTAGCGCTTCTTGCTTGTCCGGCGGGAGCGCTTTTTTCTGTTCTTCTCTCGCTTCTCGCTTTCCTTCTGCCAAATATCATAAATATTTTTGACAATGGTTACGATTCCAGCGATGATAAGAACTATGTTTCTGATCTCGTCCACTTTAGCACCTCCTTTCGATACTTTTATTATACCAAACCTATTTACAACAGTCAATAGGTTTACGTGAATTAATCTCCATTATTTAAAATTTTTTATTCATTTCTTCGTAAATAAAACTATGGATAAACATCCTTCATTCCATTAAAATGGAATCATCGTCTAAATTTAGGGGGATATTATGGGTATATTTCTAAGTTTTATAGGGGTTTTTTTGTTTATTGGGTTTATAGCAGGCTTGGTTTTATTTTTCATCAAACGAACAAGAAAACTTGGTAAGTTAACAGCCCCACTTTGTTTTGTGGCATCTATATTCTTTTTCTATTTGGGAGGACAGTTTTCAGACACAAGTTCTAGAAATAGAGACACAGGAACAGAATTAGGTGATAATACGAACATTACATCTTTAGATGAAGAAAAAAATGAAATTTCTTCTAAAGACAAGGAAGTATCTGTGTCAGATGATGATTCTACTGTTGTTCATGAATTAAATTGGTCAGAAAAGCAAAATGATACAACGTTTAAAATCGATCGTATTGGAATCGTTAAAGACGAAATGGAATCCGGTGCTGAGGGAACTATAGCTGTTCACTTTGTCATTGACAATGGAAGCAAAAAAGATATCTCAACTTTCCCGAACCAAGGTACCCTCCTTACCAATACTAAAGAACAGATAGATGCCAGTTTATCACTCAGTGAAGATATTGGGGGAGAAATTATGTCTGGAGCAAAAAAAGAAGGATATGTGCTTTATCCAATAAAAAAATTGAAGGATCCCAATGAAATCAAATCAGTCAGAATAAAATGGGATTTTTGGCCGGATAAAGATGTGACTACAAATGTAAAGGATTTTGATATTAATTTAACTTGGTGAGGAATCGTAAATGTATTCAGTTATAATGATCAACATACATAAAAATAAAGTTTAATTATTAAGAAGCCCCTTTCAAAATGAAAGAGGCTTCTTTTTATTCGTTTAACAAGGCAAACCATGCTTTCTGATAAACTTTCTGGCCAAACCCTTTAAATATAGACTTTGTGCTCTTAGACAAACGTTTTCTTGTCTTTTCTTCAGACATGATTTTTATTACCCTGTCTGCCAATTCATTTTGGGTTTTAACAAGATAACCATTTTTCTCGTTCTGTATCATATCTTTAGGGCCGTATTTAATATCATATGATGTTACTGGTGTACCTGCGGCTAAGCTTTCAAGAATGGTTAGTCCAAATCCTTCAGATTTTGAAGTGAGTATAGAACAAGCTGCTTTTTGATAAACCTCAATTTTGTTGTCTGTAAATCCTTTTAATTCAATATTTTTCGTTAAGTTTAATTTTTCAATTAGTTCTTGAAAGTATGTTTCATGCTCACCCGCGCCATAAATTTCGTATTTCGCATCTGGAATAACATCAACTACTTTTTTGAATGCCTTTATAGCCTCCTCTAGACCCTTCTCTTTATGATAGCGGGACAAAGTTACCGCTAGGTGCGGATTAACCTTAGAATTATCCTTCTCAGTGTCAGGTTTACTTATTCCATGTGGAATAACGCGATAATTCAATCGCTCTCCAAACTCGTTTGAAAAGTCATTTTTTTGTTCCTCAGTCAAAAACACAATCTGATCAAATTTATCAGGGTTCTTGAATAAAGCATTATATTGTTGACTTAATTCAAATTCACCCTTCTCATTTAAATCGTAATGATTAGTGTGCAACACAACAACTTTTCTCACATCAGATAATCTTTTATCCAATAATAAACTAAAATTTTTAGGGTTGTCAGACATGATGATTGGTGATTCAATCTCTTTTGTTCGATTAGCTATCCAATATGCCGCCAGGTCTTCTAGGTTCTTAAATTCTAAAGGCTTGGGATAGAAAAGATTGCAGCGGAATATCTCTTCATCTTTAGGCTTTAACCATGTTGTGAGATAACATTTCCCATCCTTTCCGAAATAACGATCTAACTTTGGTTTGTTGCTGAACAAATCCATTTGGCGTTCACGTACTAAATAACCATCCTCGTTATATTCTTCTCTGCGAAGCCTGTGTCTAGCTTCATTCATGTAATCAATATATGCAAGCCGTCCATTGTTATCGAACTTTTTGTACTTTACATACAGACCATCTTTGAAGTAACGAAAAGCATTGTTTGCTTTAAAAACGATGAAGCCTTCTTCTTCTTTATTCGGATCCCCTTTTATACGATGATCTTCTTTACTGTTCTTAGAAGGATCTAGATCATTGAATAAATTATAAACCCTCACTCTTTCATCGAGTTCATTGGCATTATAAAGATTTTGAATGATACTTTTATGATTCTTTTGAAAAAGAATGGTTAGAAATTGAGTTTCTTTATACTCTGAAATGAGTGTATTCGCTCTATGTATTGTTGCTTTGGTCATACCGCCTCTTTTTGTATTTAAGGAATTAAACAAAAAAACCGGACTAACGAGAGACATATTTTATCCCCTTTTCATATTTTCTTACTAGATTATATTACTATAAATGAAATTTTAATGAAATAGTCATATAAAAAGAGAACAATTACAGAAAAACCCTCCTTATATTAAGAAGGGGTCTTTAATCGATCCAAACTTAAGTCTGGTTTACGACCTATAAATACCGTCAGAAATTAAGCCATTCATCATCTAAAATTCTTACTGCATGTTCTGGCTTTGTAATGAAAGGCCATCAGCAAGGTACTGAGTTGTTTTTTATGTAATCAAACAAGACCTTCGAAAGTTCTTAACTTTCACTATATTTAGAGTTATGTTAGAATGAAATAGGAACATACGTTCTACATTTGTTGAGATTAGTTACTGTATTGTGGAGGATTGATGGTTTGAAAACAATTTTACTGTCTGATGGACGAGCCTTAAAATTAACGTTTGAAGAAACGAGAAAACATTTTCTGCCGATGATAAAAAAAACAATAAAAAAAACTAATAATAAATTTGTTTTTAACTTTATTGATGAGGAAGATTTTTCTCAAGAGTTAGAAATTGAACTTTGGAGAGCATATGAAGGTTATGATTTCAATTATGGAACGTGTTTCTCAACATATCTACATTACAAATTGAAAAAGGGAGTACGTAATGTAACATATTCTAGATACACTTTAAAAAATAAAAATAAAGGGATTTTATCTATAGATACCCTAGTAAATAAGAAAGACCTTAAACTGATTGACATATTGCCAACAATTGATTATTCACTGAGCAATCTTGAATCAAATGAACTTGTTAGAATTCTTCTAGAGAATACACCTCCACAAGATAGAGACGCACTTCAAGTAATACTTGACAGAGAGACTTTTTCTGTTTCAAAATATGCAGCAAAACATCAAATTTCTCGTCAAGCCGCTAACCAAAGAATTATTAAACTTCGAAAACACCTTCAAAATGTAATTTCCGAAAAATATCTCCATACCAACGATTAAGCTAACTATTTGCAATCCAAAGATCATTAATTATTTAATGATCTTTTATTTTTCTCTTTCTTTTCATCGTTTTCCTTAGTCTATTCCAAATTCTCTAAGCTATAAGATACATAATCAATACACGGAATTTTAATTTTAAATTTACATTTTTAAATTGCGGGATAGAATAGTAGCACTCAAGAAACTAAATAAGGAGAGGAGCTTTTTTATGACTATTTGTATTAACAAAAAAGGGTCAAGCGTTCCGGTCTACTCAAATTACGGATTAACTACATGGGGATCTAAAGTCGGAACAGTTAATTCTAATGAATTATTTGTTTTTTATGGGACGTTTACAGAAGCAAATGGTGCAGTTTCAATCGGTTTTTATTCACCTTCAGGATGGCGACAAGGATACGTCAAACCAAGTGCTGCCACTAGTTCATTTTTGACAAACGCTTATAAAGCGAAATACGGAACATCTGCCCATGGAGGAATTGCATTTAAAGTCCTTCATCGCCAATCTCGTATTTTTTCTGGCACAAACGTTATTACTACAGTAAAACCAGGCGGTAAGATTATCACTGATGGTTATTCATCTTCTGGATCATCTTATCCATACCGATTAAGTATTAAAGGATATATTCATGCTGGAAGCACCAAATACCATAAAGTAACGAATGGCTGGTGTGACACTGATTTAGAAATCGGGAAATCAATGTACAATACAGTTACAATCGACGGTAAGTGGGTATGAAAAAGAAAAAGCTAATACACTAATCAATATAAAAAGAGGCATAAAAATTCTAACTTATGCCTCTTTTTTATATCTTAATCTAATTTAGATCCTTTGCTAATCTCGTTATCCCCTCGTTTTATGTTTATATTGGCCTCTAAACAGTTGGATGTTCATAATAATCACTACATATAACCTCCCAAAAATTCTTTCTGCTACTTCAATAATGCTTCAAGTTTCGCCTTTGTATCTGGTCCGTAAATGCCGTCTTGACGAAGCCCATACATTGACTGGAAACGTTTCACTGCATTCGCCGTCTTCGGTCCATACGCACCATCAATACCAAAATTTTTTGCGTTTTTATCCGGATAATAATGAAGAGCCGCTAACGCAGTCTGGATCTGTTTTACAGATTCCCCGCGGGTTAACGGGTTTGTGACTTTAAAAATACCCGCAGGCAGGCTGAATTTTGATTTTTGAGTGGTTTTAGGCTTTGAGGCTTTTACCTTCTTTTTGCCGCCGCTTTTCAGCTCGTTATCGCTTTTGATATAGGAGACATTCACATATCCATGGAATGTCTGGCCTTTAGAATTGGTGTATTCAACATATCCCCATCCGTTGACAGTTGATCCAAGCTGATATTTTACAATCGTGCCATTCGGCAGGTTAAGCACCATGGAAGAAGAGGCGCTCCGTTGTGTACGTAAAACAAGGCCGTCACTTGAAACCACCGTGTTTTTGATGAATCTTCCTGTATCTGTATGGGTAACATCTGGATTTGATACCGCAGGCACCGTTACAACCTCGCCGGCCATTCTCTTTTTAACACGGGTCTTAAAATCGGCAAACCCTTTAGAGTTGCTTACCCATGGGGCAGGACAGATTTTGTGTGTAATGTCATAGTGCCGCACGATGTCATTGATCGGATCAAGTTTAAACTTCTTGCATAGCTCAGCACAAACTTGTTCTGCGCGGGCAATGGTATCAGGATGGAAAGTGCCGTTCTTTTCAATGCAAAGCTCCACGCCGATAGATAAGAAATTTGCATTCGGTTTCAGCGCCGCGACACCCCGGTAAGGCTGCCCGTTAACAATCTGTTGGACATCATTAGCATGATAAGCCACCTCATTCAACGGAATGATACAAATAGCCTCTGTACGATCGACAAAGATATGTGCAGATGCAAATGTCTGTTTCTTCTCAGACAGATTTCTGTTCTGGACGGGGAGCGTTTGACCAAAGTATCTATAATGGTTGGCAGCAGGCGCACCGGGGTTTGCCGTGTAATGCACCACCAGTTTCTTCACGCCGTTGTTTTTGATTCCCGGCCGCGTCCATTTGTTAATATCAATATATTGGTTTCTGTATGCTGACATAAAAATCTCTCCTATTCTGTTTTTGAATTCAAAAAAGCAGCCGGATTAACCAGCTGCCTGATCGTCTTTTTCTTTTGTCTGATCGTTATCGCTTTCAATTACGTGAAGCCGGTCAGTGATGACGGCCGGGATTTTAACGCCGATCTGCGCCAAATTCTCCGTAATGGACAGCCCTTCGTTTGCGATATAAAAAAGAACGGTTCCAAAGGTCAGAACACCGTTCAAATTTGTTATCGTATCAATAATGTTGGCGACGATGACCACCATAAAACTGAGCATCTTCCGCACATATCCAAACCATGCACTGCGGCTCCGGAGCTGCTTCATTTTCCATGCTTTTATAATGCCAGTGATAACATCCAAGATGCTGAGGATCAAAAGTAAATCAAGGTATTTCACCTCCCCGAATAGATATGTTCTTGCGATCTGTAAGCTTTCAAAATTCAACATCACTTGTATTCCCTCCATTGTTAATCACCTCCTTCGAGGCAAAATAAAAACACCTCTAGGGTGTTTATTAGCTCCCTGTCCCGCCCACATCCACACTGATTGGCTGTTCTGTAGCGGGATAGGTTAAACCAGTGATTTGTTTATATTGCTCTTCAGTAATTCTGTTCAATTCAACAAAACGGGCGACATTCGCGTTTGTATAATAATTCCGGCCCCAGCCATAAATGGTCTTGATATTTGTAAACCAATCCATTATGCTTTTCCTCCCTCTGCCAACATAAGAAGCAAGTCAGCCAATATTTTTGACTGTTCCTCGGCTGCGCTTTGAGCTTCTGCCAACTGCTCCATAATGACAGCATTCTGCTGTTTTAAAATATCAACAGCCGTTGGTCCTTGAACATTTTTTGCGTGCTCTAATATAGAATTCTTTTCTTCTCGTGTAGCCGATTCTATCCATACCTGTTTGCTAGGATCGAATTTCGCCTTAAAAAATGACGGTGGTTGAATTAGCGTGCAATTTTCAGGAATAATATAATTTCCTTGCTCATCTACTTCGCTAATAATAGAAGGTCCGATAAAAATAAAATCTTCTCCATACTTGTATGCTTGAATCATGTTGCAGTTCCTCCTGTTTGTAGCGGCACAGATACATCTATATAAAAACCATCTAATCTATTTGAATCAAGTGGCGTTGGATATTTAATCTTTAAGTCACCATCATCGTATACAATCAAATTTGCCGTTCCCCCGGTTCCGCTTAGAGCAACCGAAACGACAGCCCCTCCTATCGGCGTGTACTCAACTGGTATTGACCCAAAAATAATTTCAGCATCTACCCTTACGTGACCTCTTAATAACAACAAAGAACCCGATTTTGCATATATTGGCGTGCGTGTCCCCACGGTAGCACCGTTTTTCAGCGTAATATTTTGCCACACAGGATTTTCAAAATCATTATTTGTAATAATCCGTTTCCACCCTTTAAAAACGCCGTCAGTATGAACCGTGGTATGCCACAAAGTGTTATCATGGCTACGCCAAGCTATGATGGACTTTCTCCCGGAATCGCCTTCGATAACATCATAGTTGAACCAAGAACTATCATTTACAACAGGATTGTTTTTAACTGATGTGCCATTCGCATAATAATAACCTGAACTTAACGCTAGAACGTCTGTCTCATTTACTAATTGTGTTCGTTTTCCGTCATCCTTTGTCAACTTCGTCATCTGGCCGCCATTCCACTTGTCTTTTTCAGTTTTTGTTACGTGAATGTCCGTTTTATCGGCATGAATATCGACTTTTGACTGCGCGCCTTCCACTGACTCAAACTCACGCCATGACGTCCAAGAATCCGAGCCTGAGATTTTATTACGCATAAACTTTCGGCGGCCTGACGACGTTGAATCGTTGCTGCTATAGGACGTATATTCCTGATATGCATACGTTCCGTAGTTGTGGACGAATAGATACCCGTTATTATTCACGGGCGCATTTAATGCTGTCGTGACACTGCTCATATAGTATAAGCCTGTATCCGTTACCGTATTGAAATCAGCACCGCTTAGATACTTCGCCAGCCCATTATCTTCCGTTAATTTAAAGAGCTGTCCTGCATTCCATTTATCCTTTTCAATTTTTGATGTATGTCTTTCTCCGTTGTTATCGTGTTGTCGAAAAGCATAGTAATCAGCCTGTTTGATATTATCGACTTTATCAAGTCCAACTTGTGCCGCAGTAACCTTGTGCGGATTTGAAGTGTCAGAGGTGTGTTTGTCAAAATCCTCTTTCCTTGCTTGTACGTCATTTGTTACGGCAGATAGCCCTATCTGCGCTTTTGTTACTCCATGTGGGTTACTTTTATCCTTTGAATGCTTATCAAGATTCACCTGAACAGCGTCAGCCTTTTCTGCCGAGCCCTTTTTCGTTTCAACAGCTTCGAGATCGGCAAATTTCTCCCGTAATTCCTCAACGGTTTGACTGATTTCTTCAACGGTTTGGTTTACCCCGTCTCTCAGCGTTTCAAAGTCGTCAATGTAGTAGTCAGCTGTCGGAACGATGTTCTGATCTTCTAACGTTTTAGCGATAGAAAAGGTGAAAAATGAAGTTACCAGGGATTGTCCGTTTGTATAATATAGTTTGATTTCGGCCTTAACGGTTCCGTAATGCTTCAGTTCCTCATCAGACAAAATGTATTCAGCTGTACCATTGACTTTGTCTATAAGCGTAAGACTCTTTTTATAAAATGATCCGTCAGCATATAGCAGAACGATTTTTGCATCCAATGCTGACAAAGGCAACGGTACGCCATCCTTCACAAAAGAAAAGGACAGCTTGGCGCTGCCCGTATCTTGCGTCATAAATTGTATGTTAGTAGTTCGGCCGTTTGACCATCCGGCATTAATATCGAATGACACGCTCCCCGTTTTATACATCTTTGATCCCTCCCTTAATGCTGCGGCGTAACTAGCATCTGCGCTACCCCGTAACCTTTTTTCACATCGAACGGAATTTTGATTTTCATAACAGTTCCGTATCCGGCGCTTTCCGCCTTTGTTGCAACGCCATTGATGGCAGAAACACTATCGCCGACTGTTACTGTTTCGTCGATCCTAACGAAGACTTGACCGATCAAACCGATTACATGCCACTCGTCCCTTTCCTCTCTTGGTTTGTATTCCGCTTTAGGCTTATAATTCGGATTTTCAACAGGGATCTGAAGAATTTCATTTCCATCATTCACCTCACGATAAACCAGTCCGCCAAATTCATCGCGGAGATAACGATCATTCCAATAAAACGATGCTCCACCGAGCACAACGCCGGCTGTTTTTGAAACAACGCCAAGAATCTTGTCCCCTACATGAGCTTTACGAATCTTATCGCCTTCTAACGCAACAAGATAAGATGCCTCAATCTTTGAGCCGTCGGCAGATTCAAAATACTCCGCTAAGTCCTTTAAATTAGACACACTTTCAATAGCGCCTGTAGCTCGAACAGTCCCATTTTTAGCATTAAGTTCAATCTTTTTATTCGCTTCTGATGCGCTGCCATCACCGTGCCCCATCGCAAGGGAATAAGATTTACTATTCTTTGTAGCCTTTGAAAACATAACACCCGAAGAAGCTCCGTCTCCGGTCGTATGCGAATCGTACGAAAACATTACACCATTTCGTGATCCTTCTGTAGATGCTCCACCTGCGTTACCAGCAATCAGATTTCGCTCACCCTTTGCAATTGTTGATCCGGTATTTGCAATGATAGCACTGTAATTCGTAAGTGGATGCCCGGAAGATGTTGCTGCGCGGAAACCACCTTTAACGTTATTAGGAACGACAGAGTGCTTTTGGTCACCTAATACTGCCGCGTTTCTATAGCCATAAGCCCTTACTGCAAGGATGTTCGTTTGAGTATTCGGCGACGTAATGCCCGCTATACCATTCGAGCCGTGCAGTAAACCATTAACCAAATTTACATTGTATACGCCGCCTCCTATTCCGATCCCGTTAGGTGCTGATTCATGGCTTGCAAAATCGGAAATGAAGACATCATCTGTTCGTTGATCGCCGCCAACAATCCGAATGTCATATTCAGCAGTTTTAAATCCAGTTACTTGAAGATTGGTAACGTTTATCTTTCGACTTTTATATTGAAATGCAATAACTGAATCTCCTTTATAGTCGTATGTCGGATCCCCAATCGCTGTAAAACCAATGATTTTCACTCTCTGATATGCCGAAACAACTAGCGCCTTTGGAGCTAGTCCTTCATAAAGCGAATTGAACCTTGGTTCTCTTGACGTGCAGTCTACTAACGTCACATCACGTGCAGTCTCACTCCACGGATCCGTCGCTAAATGATGCCCAATGTGTCGCAAATCAAATGATCGGACGTCCCGAAAGGATTCATGACCTCGAATATGGACGTTACAAGGTGCCGGCCATTCTGCATGGGCCTTAACTTCTACCCCGCGGACGTTACCTTCAGTATAGTTATCAATCACCCATATATGCTTTGAACCATCATCTACTTCAATACCGTTTGAATTGGCCCCGCCTTTACGATGTGCCTTCCCGGTAGGGTTTGTCATAACATTATGTGTAATGAAAACGTATTCGCTGTAGTGTGTGGTAATGCCATCGTCACCATAACCAGAGCCAACACAGCGGTCAATCCAAATATACTTACTGCCAGTTGCGGTATAATTTTTAGCAGTTATATCATATGTCGGTGCAGTTATATCGAAGCAATGCAACCCCGGATTAATACCCTCAACTTCACGGATGATACCGAACTTGACTTGCGCAAATGTCAAGCAGCTTGAATGTATCCCGCCAGTCGCTCCTACACCGCCTTGTCGTTCCGGATTCCAATCAAGAGACATACCTTCAACAACAATATTCCGGTTGCCTAACGTATGATCAGCATTTGTAACAACCCACTCGCTGGCGGGTGTATCTTCATGGAGCTTAAGTGTAGTGACACCCATACCTTGACCAATCATATATGTCCAAGACGGAAGTTTGACTCCTTTAACAACATATGTGCCGGCTGATAGCATGAGGCGAACCTTACCAGTACCAATTGCCCTTTTAAACGCTTCTGAACTATCGGTTTCTCCGGTTGGATCAGCACCGAAGTCATCTACATTGACGGTTCGTTTAATCTTTTGGAGAAGCTTATTATACTCTTTATCCAGCCGCTCCTTGAGCAATGGAGTTATATTTCCTTCAGCATCAACCCGCGCATCCACAACTTCTTTTACATTTGTTCCATCAGCATTTAAAATCAGGTTGCGTATCCGGTTATATAGACCATCGATATATGAGCGTAAAGAAAAGCCGCCATGGTCAATTTGCTCCGACGAGTGGGCTTTATTGCTCTTTTTATGGCTGTTTATCTCGTTTTCAAGACTATTCAATCCGTTTTCAACGGTCTCAGCATCTGCTCTTTGTTCAGCAATATACCTTGCGTTTCTAGTAGTGTCATAATCCTTGATTAACTTGAATCCCAATGTGTCACTCTCCTTTCAAGACAAAATAAAAAACACTCTTAAAAAGAGCGCTTCTAAATCATCATTCTCAGTTTTTGTACATAACGCTTTTGATCTTTTAATCGCTTTTCTTGCTCCATCCGGATATCCTGAATATCTTTACGGAAATTAGCAAAGTTCAATGTTGGCTTTGCATATGGATTTAAGGGCTTATATTGAATGGAAAGCAGCCGGACATCGTCTTCATAGGTTACGCCATAAACTGTATCAGCCAACACATGAAGAGTGTCTCCTTTCCAAAAATCATCTTGTATGTCAAGAAGCTTCGGCTCATAGATGTATTCATAATCCACCTCGATTTCCATTTTAGGGTAAGGATTCACGTATTTTTTAAGCGCCTCCATCATGCTGGACTCTTTTTTATAACGCTCGTCGCGCAGTGGCTCAGCCCACCGCGGCATGCCATCAAGCAGGAACTTATTTTCGTCAGGGTGCTTGTAAAGGACCGGCTCAAAGACGTACTCTGTTTTTTTGCTGTCGGTGCCGCTGTTTTCCTTTATTGCTCCGTATCCCCGTGCTCGGGTAGAGCAGCCGTCTGTCGATGTTTTAATTTTAATGCCGGGCATATTATAACGAGAGTCCAGAGTGTGATTGATACGCTTTCCCATCTTTTTATAGATGTAAATCTTGTAATTATCTACATCCAGTTCTAAACCGTAGTCTTCCACAATTTCGCTTATCAGCTCATTCGCAAACTTGTCACCAAAATTCTCCTGCTCTACACTTTCAAATTCACTTTCCTCGTCTTTGAAAATATAAGAGAATTTCGTCCCCTTCAATGTGAAATCAAGCATTTTTCGTACAGTCAGTGTACCGCTGATCGTCTCTTCTACATAATGGTTATTCAAAACAGCAACGAAAACATGGCTTGCAGAAACTTTCTTGCTGAGTGTCTTTTCCTGATCGACTTCGATCATCGTGATAAAGTATTTTTGATGGTTAAATTTCTTTTCATCCAGGTAAAGAATATTGTCATTTATGAGCAAATCATATTCAATGCCATTATCAGCAGTTCGAGTGATCGTAAACTCAATATCTTTTTTTCCGGTGGTGTCATCTAGCAGATCTGGATCGGCACCAATGACTTCGACCACTTGATTTCCGTCTTGACTGGAAACATGCAGTTGAGGGAAATAAACGTCTTTCGGCAAATTTTGATTCAGCGTAATGTCTTTACCATCATAATCTTTACTTGGTATGTCTGGCTCAGGATCTGGTGTACTCGGATTACTCGGTTCGTCTGGTACTCCCTCGGTTGTATCATATTTCGTTAATTTATAGGTGAAAATGAGGCTGTTCAATTTTGTTGCGTAATTTGGGTCGGTAGCATACCCGGCTTTGACGAGAGCCGCAGTTGCTTTCTGATAGTCTGTTTCCCCGACGACAGCTTTATAATGGTTTTTGTCCCAGCTAAGGCCATTTAAGTACAGGTTCGCCAGGTCTTGTATAGATTCTTTCCATGAAGGGTACTTCCTGAATTTAGCCGGAACTTGTACGTTTTCTCCGTTGATAACTTCCCATGTTTGCATGATGACATATTGGCCGTTGTATTCGCCCTTCATACCGAAAAGGTTATGTCCTTTTGTCGCCAATTCACTTGTGCCCCAAGCGCTTTCTAAGCATCCTTGCGCAATGATCAGTGATGCGAGAATACGGTGCTTTTTATATATTTGCTGGGCGTCTCCGGCAATCTCTTTAATAAAATCTGTATTCGCCATATATACCGCCTGCCTTACAAGTAGTAAAACCGTGTGTCAAATTCTATGCCAAAATCATCGGCATTTTGAATTTCAAACTCATTCCAGCCAATTTCGAGATTCGGCAGACGTCCAGATGTTTTTATCGGTTTATTATTGAGCAGCGCGTATTGCTTTAAAAATGATACCTGCTGTGACTTCTTCAACTCTTTTTCAATCGTTAATTTCTCGCCATTGGTATGATTGATTAGCGTTACATTCTTCCCTTCGGCGTTCAATAGGACGTTATACGCGTGATCTAGTGGATTGATTTGGACATCTCCGGAATTAAAGACAGAGAAACGTTTCTGATTCTTAAAATAATAGGCCAGGTTGTCATCTGATTGCAGGTTCATACCAATGTTCCAGTTCTCTCCTGACTGATTCTGCGCTGTTTTGGTTGAATGCTTAGATTCTGCCATTCCGGTAATATTGGTAAACTCGACAGAAAAAACAGCATGTGTTTTCTCCTTTTCTTTGGAAATGCTGAAATTCCCATCACACATAACAAGGAAACGGCGATTCGGCCATAAGTCAGTAGAAATATAATAGGCAAATGGCTTCACCAATAAAGCATAGAGCTGATGCCTAAGCATGTAAAAATTATTGTGAATTTTCGAATTCAAATATATTTCTACAGTGACCTTCCTTGATGAATAGGTCACATCACGTGGATGCTGTGCTGAGATAACACCATGACGCCGCGGGATCGTAATTGTTTCCCGATTGATAGCCGGCGCTTCCGCCAAAAAACTCAATACTTCAAATTGAGGGAGCAAGCCGTCAAGGCTCTGCTCCCCCAATCCGTTATCAAAATCCAAAAATAGTTTTACCAAGCAGGCTTACCCCCATTTCTATATTGTTTTCTTCTATATCGGTCAGCGCTCGTTTGGTCTACTCGGGCACCGTCAATATAGGTGTTGTTATCTTTTAAGACCAGTTGTTGCAGTAGCTGAATGTTCTGCTGGAGAGCGTCGATCTGCTGCCCCATCATGCTGATTTGCCTTTCTTGATTCTCCACGACCCGAGTCATATCGATATTGACACTTCTATCATTTTCAGGCTGTGCTGTGGATGCTTTTTGGAGTAATAGCAAAGCCTTTGAGATCATCCCTTCTTGCAGTGAAGGCAGTACGCCAAGCTCACGCCCAACCCGCGCCCACAATCCGATATTCCTTTCGCGGTATGCCGGATCTTTCGTAATGGTGGTTTCATCGTACCCTCGTTCGTTGAGGACGGCGAGCTTGGAGCCGCCGCGCCCCGGAGAAGTACCGCCCTTTGCATACCCCACATACGGACCGCCGCGCGCCATTGATTTCAAGCCGGGATGATTTGATATATCTCCATATCGCCCTTTGATGTAATTAATGGCCGCCAGAATGTTGTCCACCGGATTAAGTATGTTGTTATGACCCGGAAATGCGTTAGAGGAAAACGTACTCGGAATGGTCTGCATTAACCCCCTTGACGGGTTTCCTGCTCTTGCATTGGAATCTGTAAGGTTAATGGCATTCGGATTTCCTCCTGACTCTTTCATGGCAATCGTGATTAAGCCGGGAACCCATGAAAACGGGACACCAGCAATGCCGACCGCTTCCGATACCCATTTTTGGACCTGGGCAGATCCGGTTGCTCCTTTATAGGCATCTGCAGTAAAAAATCCCACATCCGGCAAGACCCCTTTTAAGAATTGAAGGGCACCGCTTTTTAGCGTTTTGAGAATACCAGTCCCTAACCCGTCTATTCCGGTTCCTGTTTTAAACGGGATCATGCCTTTGAAAATGCTGCTGATTATCTTTTTCGGCCCTTTCATAATCATTTCCATAGCGTTAGTAGCGACATCCTTCGTTTTGCCAATGACATTCTTCCCGACAGAGACAGCGCCTTTCACCAGATTTTTTGATCCCTCAAACGCATTTTTAAAGAAGTTTCCGACCCCATTTGCATAACCGGGAAGCCCTGTGGCAGCTGCTTCTTTCGACTGAGCGTGCGGAAGAACAGACGTGCCACGCGGAAGATCCCACACTTGCGGGCCGTCCATTCCGACAATGTAAGTGCCGATACCGGGCGTGTGAGCAAGCTCCCATCCTTCTTCGCCGACTAATGCCCGGCCGCCTGGGTGGAAGTCTGTTCCTTTGGCATAGGCTAAGCCTGGTGCAATTTGCATTGTGGAAGACTGGCGACTATCGTACCCTGCTGGTTTCCATTCTGGAATTGTAGGCGCATGAACAAATTTTAAAAATGCATTTATCCCATCAGTAATGGCATTTACTTTGGTTGCCAAATCAACTTTGAATAGATCCCATTTCCCGAGCACTTCTCCTGTTTCCCAATCAACCTGATCAATATGCCCTTCAGCTTGCTTCTTCGCTTCCTTTACGACACCTTTGTGAGTTTCTTCTGCTTCATTAATTGTCTTTTTGGCCTGACTCCTTGCGTTTTTAACGGTTTTATCGTGCTCTTTTTGAGAAATTGATCCTTTTACATAACGCTGCTCATCAGCGGCATCAATAACAGCATCACGTTGTTTCTCAGCTGCTTTAATTGTTTTCTCTTTTGCCTTGTTACTGTCTTTTATAACAGCAGCCGCTTGTTTAGCAGAAAGATTAGACGTCTCTTCTTTTAACTTTTTAGATATCTTTGTCTGTTCAGCCTTGCTTCGTGAAAGTGCAGTCTCCATTTCAGCAAGCATTTCGCCTTGAATTTTAGCTATTTCTTTATTTTCTTTGTCTGTAGTTTCCCGATTTTCACGGGCAGCAGTTCTATAAATTTCATCCACTCTGTCAACATACTTTTGGATCTTCTTTTGTTTTTTCTTGTTATAGGCATCGATTTTGCCAATGATTTTATTTTCTTCTTTGTCAGACATTTCGTTATTAGAAGCATAAAATTCTTTCAGCACTTTAGTTGCATTGTTAGCGCTGGTTTTGTATCCGTTTTTCAAAGAATCTCCCATGTCTTTAAAGCGCTTTGACATGTCATCTGCAATATCGTTCGTGATGGTAGCATTGGTCGCTTTCAGGGTGTTCAGCTTAGCAGTAGCCTCTATGTTCATGTCTTCATAGGCGTTTACAGCTTTTGCTGTGGATTTTGATACACCGTCTCCAAATTCAATTGTCGCCGGGAGTACTCGTTTCTTTAAATTGTCGTAATACTTAAACCCGGCATCAGCTAATAGAGTCACACCCGTAATGAGCGCGCCGACTGGTCCGCCTAACAATCCAAGCCCACCACGTAAAAGACCGACAACGGCAGTACCTTTTTTAAGTATGTTAAACAGGCCGAAACCGCTTTTTGCAAGCTTCATAAATCCGCCTGCCCCTTTTACAGCATTTAATCCGGTTTTGATAATTCCGGCACCGAACTTTAACAGCTCAGGAGCAAAGGTAAGAACGAGTCCGGCAATTGTCCCGATTGGACCGCCGAAAAGAGTTAGACCAGTACCGGCCACCCGGGATGCGCCGCCAAGCCCGCGCATCGCTTTCGAGCTTCTATTTGTCGATTGCTCCAGTCGGCCCACTCGTGTTGCTGCCACGGCGTTTGTTTGGTTGAGCCTTTCCATTCGGGTGGCTGCTACCGTTGCTGCAGTGGAAGTTGTCGCAATGCCAGCTGCCGCTGTTCGGGATGCAGCGCCTGCCGCAACGGCTTCAGCCGTATAAACGCCGAGACTTGCCGATGCCCGATTGACGTTACCGGTTAAATATCCCCCCGCCGTGCGGAGCATGTTCCATCCTGCTGCGATCCTCGGTAATGCCCCGATTAACAGCAAGGCAGCCCCGCCAAAAAGAGAAAATACTGTTACAGCTCCGGCCGTAATAGCAATTGTGCTTGCGACGGAGTTCGGTAAGGCGTCGAACCATGTCACTAATGAAGTCAGGCCGTCAGTAGCAGCTCTGATGATCGGTATAAACTGGTTTCCCATGGTGATGACGGCGTTGTTTGTTGCAGATTTCAGATATTCTACAGATCCGGCCAGGTTGTCCATCTGCGTGTCAGCCACTTTTTCAGCAATACCGCCGCTGTTTTCTATTTCCTTTGTGAATTCTTCCAGCTTATCTTTACCTGCATGCATGAGCGTGATAAATCCAGATATAGCATGTTGTCCGGCCAGCTGTTTAGCGATCCGGATCTGTTCTGTTTCAGTATAATTTTTTGTTTTTTCTGTGATCTGCCCCATGATGTCGGCCAGCGGGCGCATCTTTCCGGTAGAGTCTGTCACTTTTAAACCTAATTCTTCAATAGCCGAAGCCGCAGGTTTAGGCGGAGCCGCTAAACGAGTAAGCGTCGATCGAAGTGCTGTACCTGCCATGTCTGCCTTTATTCCGCTGTTTGCCAGAATACCGGTTGCCGCAGCCAACTCTTCCATACTGAGACCTGCTGTTTTAGCAGCCGGAGCTGCATATTTCATCGTTTGACCAATCTCCTGCAAAGTGGCATTGGAGTTCGTGAACGTATACGTCATTGCATCGGCAACACGGTTTGTGTCCTCTGCCTTAATATGAAATTCGGTTAAGATGTCAGAAACGATATCAGCCGTTACGCCGAGGTCAGTTTGTCCGGCGGCTGCCGTCGCAAGCAAGCCGGGCATAGCGCCGATAATTTGATTCGTCTTATATCCGGCCATCGCTAAATACTGCATGCCTTCGGCTACTTGCCCATCCGTATACTGTGTGACGGCGCCAAGATGACGGGCTGTTTCTGTTAATGATGCCAATTGATCGTTCGTTGCGTTCGCCAAGGCGGCGACACGGCTCATATCTTTCTCGAAGCTCGCTGCGGCCTTAACGGTTGCACCGATCCCAAGCGCTCCGGCGGCACCAATTCCCGCTAATGCCTTTCCTGTGGCTGTTGCAGATTTATAAACAGCGTTTAGCTCTTCTGATACATCCTTTGAATCCTTTTTAAAAACAGAAAAAATGCCTGCAGCCCGACTGCTGCTGTCTGACATGGTCTGAAACTCTTTGCTGACTTTATTCAGTTCTTTGCCGAGATTCTCATGAACCGCAATAGCATCATTCAAACGCCGCGCTTGAATCTGTGTCTCACGGTTGTCTTTTCCTTTTTGTCTGACCAGTTCTTCATACCGTTGACGGTGTTCCTGAACTAATCTGCCTTGAATCTTATACTTATTGCTTAAGCCCTCCATCTGTGATTGCAAGAGCTTTGATTGGTTGCCAGCATTTTTATAAATGCTTCCGGCTGCCTTCATTTCTGAATTTGCCAGGCGCATCTGCCTTTTTAAGCCTTCAATACCCCGGTTAAATCCTGTATCATCAAGACCGACCTTAACGACCATATTTCCTATTGGTTGAGCCATATGTATCCACCCCGCTTTCCTGGCAAAGATTCAACAAAAAAGACAGGCTATAAGCCCGTCTAAAAGAAGACATCTTCAAATTTCACTTCTTCTGGTTTATTGGTTTCGGTCAATATCTCTAAATAGTGATATATGTCCATCTCGTCAATTGCGTTCATACTCCACCCTTGTTGCAGGAGAGTAGCGTAAATTTCATTTATTTGCTCGATTCCGCGCTCGTAGGTGTATTCTTCTCCGTCTGTTCCGGCAAAAAATCCTGATCAGCAGCCTCAATTTCTTTATAGCCGGCAACTTCCGAGAGAATGCGGCTCACTTCTTTCGCAACTTCAAAAGATTCCAGCCCCTCAAATAATTGATCATAAGTAAATTGATTGCGGAATATCCCAACAATAAATTGCAGCTGTTTTTCGAGGATTTTGATGCTTTTCTCCAAATTATCCGCTGTTTTTTCCGCTTCTGCATTTAATCGTAATGCTTCAAGAAGTGTTTTTGTATTTGTCCGGGGTGCAATAAATGTTTTGAATTTCTTTTCATCTTCGAACCATAGTTTAATAGAGATATGTTTTTGAGCCATGTTGACTCCTCCTTTTTATACGAATACAAAGGGAAGGAAGCTCTTAAGCTTCCCTAATCCCTAAGTTAAGCACCTAGATCTGTACTTGTTTTTTGATCGGAAGTGGATGATGTATAGGCACTGCCATACACTTTTTCATAAAACTTATCTAAATCGAAATTAGGAGCATCTTCATCCGCGATCACTTTATATACATCATCTTGGTCTCTTTCAAGAAATTCAGCTGACAACTTAGAAGTTTGAAAGTCCACTTTTTCTTTTTTTGTATTCCAGTCGTCATCAGGCAGCGTAAACCGACCTTGGACTAAGCCGACATATCGTCTTTTTCCATTAGCTTTCACACCAAAGAAAGTCATAGCAATCCAAGGCGGAGTAACATTCTTTTTAAATAAATAAAGTCCGTCTGTGGTTTCCTCTATCCCAAACAAATTGACAAGGTGTTCTGGCGGAACATCTCTCATCTCTAAGTCTAATTTCGTTGAACCAGTTGAAACAGCAAGGTCAACTACCTTGTTATCAGCATATTGCTTTTCTGTAGATGAATCAGTTGCCATCTTTGCATTTATTGCATGTGGATAGTCGACAATCTTGCTGGCAACCCACAAGCCGTTTTCTTTTTTTAATGGTGCGTATTGAACGCCTTCTAATCCCACCATTGAGCTGTATTCAGGCATCATAAAACCTCCGATTATAGTAAAATGTTTGCCTCAAACCGATAACCTTTCCGAATGAGGCGCTCTGATTGTAGAAATTCATTGATAAGAACTGTCGTTTGAAAATCCAGTTTTCCCATAACATCCAAGATAGCCGCCATAATTGGATCACACGACTGGTTGTGATACACATCAATTTGATACAAAGTGCTATCTTTAATTGGATGCCCGTCTGCCCATTCAGTCGTTCTGTATTCTAATTCTTGAACCACAATGTAAGGTGGTTGGCTTTCCAAACCTTCTGGCACAGCCAGTTCATAGATGTTTTCAGGGCCAGTCAGCATTAAAAGCGCTGGATCTTTTTCCAGCGCTTCAAATACTTTATTTTTTAGTTGTGATGATCTTTCTACTAGATTCACAGTTTAAAGCCTGCCTTTATGACTTTTTCCATTGCATCAAGTATCTTGTCATTCGCCTTTACCATACTCCGGTGAATAAATGGATTGGCAGCTTGATGGAGCGTACCGAATTCCGGCAAGTGAACACGGAATTTTGTATCTTTTGTAGGGCCTACAACTGCGTATATCTCTCCGTCTTCATCCCTTCTGATTCGGCTGCCAACGATAATATCCTCATCAATGTGATGGTGGCTGCCGCCGATGGCAGAGCGCGGCGCTTCATCGTTGATCTCTGCCGCTAAAATTGTTCCTCCTGCTTTCACAGCTGCTTTATGGATTTTTTCATCCTTACGGGCCAGTTCTGCGAAAGTGGACTCCAATTCTCTAAAACCTTTCAATTCCAGTTCGAAATTCATTTAACTCACCACATTTGCCTTGATCGTAATAAAATGGCGGCGCGAATAGTTCGGCAAGATAGCCTCAATTTCATATGAATCGCCCTGAAAGACGATTCGCATATGTTCATTGATATCTTCCCGGTGCCGGATTGTAAATTGAACTGTTTTTTCTTTTTGTATGGCCGCTGCAGCATAATATTCCCGGCCCTTTAAGCCCTCCGCCTTTGCCCAGCATTCAATAACTGTTTCCCACCTATCATTTCCCTCAACAGGCAGACGGCCGCCGGGCTTCTTTTTTTGAAATTGAATGCGGTAACGCATATCATTCAGCATCTGACGCCCTCCCCGGCAATGTATATTTCAGCTGATTGATTAACGAGGTCAGCACACCGTCTAAATTAGATGTTGTACCAGCTATTTCCCTGTTCTCATACCAATGTGCCACAAAAGCATTTACGCACATGGCGGCCCGGGCTGATTGATTGGGAAAAGCAAGGCCCGTTGCCGAAGTGATGTATTCTTTTGCGGAGGCAATGAACGCGAGAATTAAATCGTCCTCCAGGTCACCATCAACCCGGAGGAATTTTTTCGCTTTTTCTAATTCTATTTTTTCAGCTTCTGTCATCTGGCATCACCTGCCTTTCATTCTGCAGGAGTAGTTGATTTCAGTTCATCAATTTGTTTTTGCATACCATCAAGTACAGCCTTCACTTCACTGTTCAGATGATCCATCATGACGCTGCCTGTTCCAATGTTATTGCTGCGAACTGATTTGTCAGCAAGCATTTCATGTACAATGCTGCCCTCATCAATAACTGCTGGATCACCTTTTTCGCCTTTAGGACCTTGCTCGCCTGTTTCACCTTTCGGACCAGCAGGACCAGGTTCCCCCTGCGGTCCTGGTTCACCCGGATCCCCTTTAAGCCCCTTTACGAAGAGTGGGTTTTCTTCGCTATTGTCAGCAACAGAAATATCCGTAATAGGCGCTCCTTCCCCGTTGTCTCTTGCTGACGTTAGCACACCGTTACTTTCGTTTAGAATGTTGTTTAGTTTTGCCATCTTTTAATCAATCCTTTCAGTATTAGTTTCCAAGATCAGCAGATTGTTCAGGTGTTTCCACTTTTGCATCCTCACCAACAACAAGATCAGTTACAATGATTGCAGCTTCTGGATCCACTACTTTTCCGTCGAACCGCTCAATACCGCGGAAATATGTCTGATCCGTAAGAAAGGCATCTCCGCCAACATCTGTAGATTTGATTTCAAATTTTTGACGATCAAACATGAAGTAGCCGCGTTTAAAGTCGCCGAAAAGAATGTGTGTTTTCTGTGTTTTATCATCCGTAAGGACTTCATCATAGATTTCAACCGGACGCCCAAATAGCAAGAAATTATCCTCATTTCTTGGATCCTCCGCTAAAATGCCGCGGCCGTTTTTGTCTTCGATATTTGCTAGGGTTTCAAACGCTTCAGTATTCATCACCCAAACAGCGTTACGTCGATAACCGCGCTTAATTTGGTTTTTCACTTTTCTTAAAAACTTAATCGTAATGAGTGACGGCGCTTTAATAGACTTGAATTTGCCGCTGCTAATGATACCTTCAACGTTTTTCTCACCACCGTCTCCATAAAAAATTTCATCATTCTCTGTTACAACGGCTGATTCAGACAGCCAGTCCACGATCTCTTGAACAAAATTCACAAATGAATCATTTAACAACTCACTGGAAACAGGCATGATTCCGGCAAATTTCTTGACGTTATACCAAATTTGATCAAATTCCATATTCTTCAGTTCTTTAATCTGTTCTTTCTCCGCTGTGTTATAAAGTTTTCCGGCAACGCCTTTACGAACCGTATAATTTCCGGATGGCGCAGTTTTCGGAACAACACGGATCAGATTACGAACAGAGTTTAGTTCCTGGATAGATTTCAAAATTTCTTTTGAAATATCATCCGGCACTGTATAGCCGCCGTCTTTATCGCTGCCTGCAGATAATGCACGGTTTTCTTTCAAAACGCGTTCCATCATGTTTCGCTCTTCTGTTTCAAGATCATGGCTGCGGCCGGTTAGCACCTTCAACCACGCTTCCCGGTATTCTTTCGTCGCTGTTAAGATATTGCGATCTTCCGCCTCTTTCTTTGGTTCACTTTTGATTTCTGCAGCAAAGTTTCGTTCCTCGCCAATCTCCGGAAGTTCTAAACTGCGGCCCTCTGTCATTAATTCAATTTGACCCTGCAGCTCTTTTGCTTCTTCAAGCATGCTGCGAGCTTCTTCAGGCTTTCCATCCTCCAAAAGATTTGAAGCCTCTTGTTTCTTTTGTGTGAATTTTTGTCTTAATTCACGTTCCTTTTTTGTCATTGCTACTGGCATTCGGGTATCCTCCTTAGATTTGAACATAAAAAATAGACCTATAACGTTAGGTCTAAAAGTTCCAATTCCATTTTTAGTTTTTCTATTGGCGCATCGCGCATTTCTTTAATCTGTTCAACTTTTTCTAAACTGCGTTCACCGATCACAGCCTCCGTATCGTTATAAGCAGGCGTTGTAACAAGTGATATGTCAAAAATACGCTCGATGTTATTGATTCGACGTTCATATACATCTTCTTCATCATTATGACGCCATTCATCCGGCTCATTCTTGTTATAATTTAGTGAAAAGGCGAAGGAACACTGATTAATGACTCCGCTTCTGATATTCTCCATTAAATCTTTAGCATACGTCGTATCTGTGGGGGTAAAACGGAATTTTAGACCAATAGCATCTGTCTCTAATTCAAGCCGCCCAGCATCGCCAGAAACGGTGTTTCTCGCTAACGGATAATCCTGGCGGTGATTAAAAAGCGCTACTACGTTTGAAAGGTCCGTGGAAGCTAATGCATCCCGGCTGATGATTTCTTTAAACCATCCACCTAAACGCTCAGACCATTTTTCAAATTTTAAGGCGTAACCCTCAATAAAATCTCTTTTTTCTTCCCCTTCACCAGCAGAACGCAACTCAATCTTCGTTGTTAGGTGGCGAACTTCCTTGCTCATGTATGTCCTCACCTCCCTTAACGGAACCTGATTTGTTCATTTGATACTCCTCCAATGAATCAAGGAATGTATAGTTAAGCGATACAAGGTGCCTATCACCGTGTTCAATTGCGTTTTTCTCTTCAAAAGCACGAATTTCATTTATATTTAATGCACTGATCCGTTCCATAATTTCATAATACTCCGCCCTAGATTTCGCATCACCGCGCAGCTCGCTGTTTACATTGAATTTGATATAGAACCCGTCTTTAATCTCTTCATCAGTAAAGAGTTTCGTAATAATTTCCTGTTCAAAAGAAACCAGCCACGGCTGCAGCGTGTTTTTTACGTATTCAATCGATTGGTGTTCAATATTATTGAATGTTGCCCGGTCCAGCTCATTGATTTTATGCAATGGAACTTTAAAAATAGATGCGATTTGTGCCTTATTAAATTTCATAGACTCCACAAACTGAGCTTCTTGCAACGGCATAGATATTGATTCATAAGAAAGACCGGCATCTATAATTGCAATGTTCCGACCGGCATTTACCTTTTCCCATTCATCTCTTGCCCGCTGTTTTGCATCTTCGTCTATTAAAGTCGGAACTTTTAAGATTCCCCGCGGTGTCGCATCATTTTTATATAATTTCGCATTAAATTTTGTGGCAGCCGACTGCGCGCCAATATGCTCCCTTATAACTCCGATAGGACTCTTGCCGTTGATCCCGTCTTCTGTCATACTCTTGAAATGCAGGATCTCATCTGCATACAATTCAACACTTTTGGAATTAATGACAGTTTCATACCACAGCATACCTGTGTTTGGGTTTACATAGGCTTGCGTATTGGCGGGGTTTAATGGCAATAGAGCTGTAATAAAGCCATTCCGATCTGTTTTTATATAAGAATAGGCATTCCCCCACGTGCAAGCATGAGTCATCATAAGCTTTTTCCAAGTAAAAGCCGTCATGTATTGATTCGGCTTCAGATAAAGCAATTGGGCAACAGGATGATCCATACTGCTTATAATGTTTCCTTGCTTCTTTTTGAATGTATGGACGGCAAGCTTTGCAATGTCATCAGACAATACATTTACACATGAAAAAACATCAGGGTGGATGAGTGCTGTTGATTCACTGACGCGTTCACCGCTAGCTGTTTTTGAGCCGCCGAACATATCTATAATCCAATCAGGAGGATTTGTGAGACCCCAAGGCTCTGCATCATTTGATCTCTTAGAAAACAGCCCTTCCAAAAACAATTAATCACCTCCTTTTCTTACTGAGCAGCAGTGCATAAAATATAAAAAAGACACCTGTCAAAACAAGACCGATGTCGGTGTGCAAACGATATGCAGCTGCCAATATAAAAGCAGCACCTATGATAAAAAGAAAATCATTTAAAAAAAGCATCATGGCTGTCAGTATTTTCTTCACTTCTACACCACCTTTAGAAAGAAAATGAAGCTGACTTGATATATGCGTTTAAATCAACCTCATTATTGATTTGAGAAGCCCGTACATACGCATTCACAAGCGCGGCGGCCGGATCAATCCGTTGGGTTGATTTTGATTTGTCCAACATGATGTTCTCTTGAGCATCCACTTTTGTTACAGCGTTCCCCATTGCCCAAGTTAGAAGATCATTTTTCGGGTGTATGATTTTTTTGGACTTGACCTTTGCTCTGAAGTCTTTTGTCGGCTCTGAGAGTGTTGCCACCCCTTGGCGGATTTCAACCATTACATATCCGTCTGCCTCCATTTGCTGAGCGAACTGAGTAGCGTTATATGGATCATATCCAATTTCCTTGATGCGCCAGCCATGTTCCTTCTCCATTTTCTTAATATACGCTCTGATATAATCGTAATCGACGACAGCTCCATCTGTTGTTGTTAACCAGTTCTTTTTCTCCCATACATCGTAAGGGACCTTGTCCGTGTTCATCCGCTCATGGAATGTATCCTCTGGCATAAAGCCGTGACTATCGACAGCAAAACTGCCGTCATCTAACGGAAAGATGAAAGATGCGGCGGTTAGATCAATCGTTTTTGACAAGTCAATGCCGACATAACATTCCCGGTTCTTCAGCTCAGGAAATTCATCCGAACCGCAATCAGCCCAAGCTTGCATATCCATATAACCATTCTCGCGCATATTAACCCAAATGTTCATATTCTTTGTCATGAAATTTCTCATTTTCTCTGGCACAGCAAGCGCTACTTCCAATTCTCCACGCAAATAATTCAGCCCGTGTTCGTTAGCTGCCACAATAGGGTTTGCTTTTATCCAATTACGCTCATCTTTAATGTCATCGTCTTTATCTAATTCATTAATCATCACAAAATACTTTTCATTTTGCTCAACTTTATTGGGATCCAGTATACGTGAAACGTAATCGTATTCCACACGATAGGCGGGATTATTTAGCTCAAACCCTGCTGTCGTAATAATCATCATTAACGGTTGAGCACGAGCAGCCATACCAGAAGCGAGTACATCGTAAATCTCTGAAGTTTTATGGGCGTGGTACTCATCGATGATGCCGCATTGCGGGTTGAACCCGTCCCCCGTTTTACCTGCATCTTTCGAAAGCGCCTCTATTTTTGACTGTGTTTTGGGATGTTCAATCTTACCGTAAGCAATTCGGTATTTCTTCTCCGGCTTATTCAAAAGGTCACTTTGCATAATCTGTGCTTTAATTTCGTTCCAGCAGATTTTCGCCTGTTCCGTTTTTGTTGCACCTATGTAAACCTCGGACATGTATTCGTCGTTAGCCATTGCCTCATAGGATCCAACACATGCCAGGCTTTGTGTTTTTGTGTTTTTACGGCCAACCTGCCAATACACTTTTTTAAATCGTCGATAGCCGTTATCCTTATGCACCCAACCGTACACATTGCCGAAAATAAATATTTGAATAGGCTCCGGCACAATATTTTCACCTTGCAACGGCCCTTTCGTATGCTTGAATTGTGTCATCCAATAAAGAAATCGACGCGCTTTCTCATCATCAAAGACGTACGGAAACTCTCTGGTACCTTCCCGGCTGATATCATTTAAAAAGCGCTGACAAGCCCATACGTGTTTTTCACATGCGACAATCTCACCCGATATAACGTCGCGTGAGTAATCAATAAGAAATTGTTTTATTGTCTTCATACATTACCAAACTCCTTTTCTGCAGCCGTCTTTTCTCGTTCCTCCTGTGTGCGGGTAATAGCGAGTTTTGCCCGGGCAGATGGCGTAAGGCCGAAATCATTCGCAGCTGATTTCATTTGATCATAGTAATTCTTTTGCCGCTTCAATAACGGATGCTCTTCACCAATCAACTGAATAGGATTTCCATCCTCATCATGTCCCTCGGTATGCACCATGATCCCATCTTTTTCAATGATTTCTGAAATGGAAACATACTGAGAGTATGCATTACAATAGGCGGCCAACATGCTGATATCTGCTTCAGTGATAATCTCCACCTCAGATAATAAAGCAGAAACCCTTTTAAATTCTTTTTTCGCCACTTTATTTAACCAAGACGGCGCTTTAATATTATCGGAGCGCATTTTTATCTTTTTTTCATGCTCAGCACGGGCTGCCAGCTCATCCGTATTCTTTTTGTTTGGATTCCCCTGTATTAATTGAAGTGTTGCAGATTTAGCAGGTCTCGGCATGTTCTCACCTCATTTCGTTTCAAAAAAGTACGTTTTTTGCTTGTTTTTTTCGGCAATCGTGATACGATGGAATCAATCACAAAACCAGTCGTACCAAGCCCTCTCGGTTAATTTGCCGAGGGGGCTTTCTGCTGTTTGTGGAACTTTGAAAAGCGGTGTTTGTTTACAGAAGGGGGATCGCCGTTCTCCGTTCGTTTCCCTTCCAGAGATTTGTTAGGGGGGGAGGGTCACTTGCCCTTACTGCCGTGAGCCTTGTTATGACAGGCATTACACAAGCTTTCAAGGTTCTTTATGTCCAATCGTTTCGACCAATCTTGCTTTACTTCCACTATATGATGCACCATGTCAGCCGGAGTGAAGCAATGCGCTTTCAAACAATGCTGACAGAGATAATTGTCTCGTATCAAAGCAAGTTGTCTTGTTCGTTTCCATTCAGTTGATTTATAAAAACTTGTTATTGTTTTGTTTCTTGAATGTTTGTTGTAATGTTTTGTTTCTTCTTGTTGTCGTGTCTTGTGTGCATCACAGTACCTTTCCCGGGTAAGAGCATGGCAACCACGGGCGGCACATTCCTTTAGGGGCTTGGGCGGCATGAACTTATATCCTTATTCCTTTGTTTCGGTGTGAATGCCAAAAAGAATTGAAGTTCATATACATTGATTCCCTCAATACCCCTTCATTCTGTCCCGCCCTATCTATGCCCTTACATGTCTGTATCTCTTTTTCTATGCTCTCTCCATACTGTGCTATGAATCCCATCATGCAACCTCCTTACATTCCCTCTAAACCGACACCGTACTCAAGCCGTTAGCCGCCAATTGTCTCCTTGAGATTTACCGGAATCAGTTTACAGGGAATATAAAAAGCGCCTTCTGGTAAGAAGACGCCAAAAATTAAAGCTCTAGTGTGAATCATTTTGTGTTAACACAAGAAATTTCAAAAATAAATGAATCACTCGGACAATTGATAAAATAGCAAACACGAATACAAAAATCCAAAGGTTACCGAACACAAATTTAACAAGTGTATACGTATCACTATTAATAAACAATCCACTTATAGACAAGAAAGAAATTGCGAAAAGACCTATAATAGCAATAATAATATATCTTAATAATTTTTGGTACGCACCTAACCTTTTCAAATTTTTGACCAGTTCATTGTTTGAAAGTGAAGGCATTAATGTTATAGCAGCTGCTAAAAAACCTACCGCAATTGAACCTAAGCTTATCGAAGATGACATTATATCTTTATAATTCTTTAAATCTAATAGCGAAAAATTGAACCATATAGAAGTTCCAACTGAAACAATACTTAATATTAATGGGTAGGTTCTTTCAAACATTTTCCTACCTCCTATTTTAACTTTTATTAATATACATTCTATTCAGGTTTACTTCATGAAACTTATATGCTTTTGGCAAAGCTTCCACAACTTTTACAACCGTTAATTTTTCTTCCTTTTTTAATTTGAATTTTTCTTCATAGGTTACTTTATGTTTGATTAAATTTATTGATTCCATATCATCATCAATCTGACCTCGAACTATTATGTTAGACATATTATCTGAAAAACCTAAAAGTGATTTAACCTTTTTTTTGGCTTCATCTAATGAGAGGTGACTTCCTCTTTGAGATCCAATAACAACGTTCAGTGAACTTCCTAATAATTTTTTAGCAAGCTCTAAATCACCATTCATTCCTCGGTTTTGTTCTTTCGCAAAATCTAAGTTTGTTGGATTCGAAACTGAATATTCAATTTTTTTAACCATATCCATCTTATCAAGCTTAACGATAACCTTGGGATCAATAATAATTTCTAAATCACAATCGTCTTTTTTTGTAAGTTTACTCAAATAAGAAACAAACGCTTTATACCCTAATCCAAGTCTTGAATTTCTTTGAAGAACAACAACTTCATTCATAGGGTTATATAAAAAAGCAGTATCAAAAAGTGGTCCTTGATCCGGCTTTGTAGCAACAGTCATTCTCTCGGCTTGTAAATCACCAATGTTTGCTTCATCTAGAACATTTATTTTTTCAACGTTACAAACATAGAATCCTTCGCTAGTTTTTTCAATCTCCCATATACGGCAAACAAAGCCGAACAGTTCTATATTGTTTACCTTCCCCTCTTGCCTTAATTTAATTTCATTTTCTAGTGCATTTACCAGAGCATTTTGGTCTGTTGGGCAATTAAAAGTGTAAAAATCAAAATTCACTTTTCTTGTAGGCATATTATCACATCTCCTTACAACCATTATATCGGTTTTAAAGGATGGTAATAAATGCTATGCAAAATTTGTCGAACGAAAGTGTCTTTCATAAATAGGTGGCAGTCGTAAGACAAAAAAGCACCCTTTAGCTGCGGGTGCAATCAACGTTTCTTTTTATAGCCTTCAATATCTTTTCTCAAGAATAGGCGATCTCTGTTCGTAGTTTTAATCGGAACCAATGTTTTATAATCCACCAGTTGCTTGAGGTTCTGCCGGCTGCACCCGATAATTTCAATCGCTTCGGAGGTGGTTATGACTTCATTATCAAGGAACTCTCTCAATTCTTCGACATCATTAAATACAAACTTATCCATCCTTTGAATTCCTCCATTTCATAACTACATTTATAATCGTCAGCGTGAGCCAGATAACTGCTAGCACTATCGATATTATGTCCAGTACATTTAGGTTGTTATAATCCATTCGAGCGAATTGTAAGCAGAACAAGACGAAAAATAACAGTGTTGTTGAGTCTAATATTTTTTTCATTATCCCCGAGCATGGAATTTTTCAATGGTTTTGTTTAATGTTATAGTATAAGAAGGGGAAGTGATTCCCCTCGTTAGTTATGAGCGACGTTTCTTCTTGGCGGGAGAACGTCGTTTTTTGTTTTTATCACCCTTTAGGTCTTTGATGTTCTTGATCAGTGTCGTAATCCCAACGAGAATTCCGACTAACCAAGCTGTATCCCTAAGGATGAATTCAACGATTTCCATGCTCGTTAACACCTCCTTTCGATACTTTAATTATAACACTTATGTTTACCACCGTCAATATAATTATATGAAAAATATTGATTTTATTCCAATAAATATTGTTCATTGCATAAAAAAGCACCCTATTTTTCGGATGCTCATTTCCGTCTATTCTTTTGAAAATCCAAAATATCCTCTTTCAGAAAAAGCCTGTCCCGGGGCATTTCTTTCATCGGCTCTAATTCCCCGGTCTTTACTAACTGGTTCAGATACTGACGGGTGAATCCCAAAATCTCAAGCGCTTCACTTGTATTGAGTATCTCTTCATTCAAGAATTTCTTGATTGCGTCACGCTCTTTCGGCTTGTACATTTTTGAATCATCCTTTTTTCTCACGATATTTCAAGTAAAGGGAAAATGCTTTCTCAATGATCGAAACAACAAATAAAATGATCAGACTAATGTCGAGAGCCGTTTTTAATGGTCCCGCTGCCACATCCTGACGGAAAAACAGCATATACGCTAGGGCGAGAAGAACAACAATATCGGTAGTAGACTGTACACTTTTCATTTTTTTGAAAGTGGCTGGCTTTCAAGTATTTTTCTTTAGTCGCTGGATTTGTTATACTTGGAGCAAGGGAGAAGCGCTACCTTCTCCCTCGGCTCAAAATCATCTGCGCTTTCTTGGTCGACGGCGTTTTTTGATTTTGGGCTTTTTTGTTTTAAGCTTTTCCCTAATGATGAGGACTTTTTCAACAACTGTGAGAGTTGTGAGGATAATCCCCAGTACCAATGCGATTTCAGCCACTTTCTTTCCCTCCTTTCTATACTTTAATTATACCCCATAACTTTACTTACGTCAAGTAATTTAGTGGGCTTTTTTCATTATTTCTCCAATAAAAAAGAGCCTATTCATGCTAAACAGAATAGGCTGTGATCTGCTCTATTTTTCATTTTCAAACGTGAACGTTCGATGTTCTTCTGCACAGTTCCTTTTTTAATCCCCAATAACTGCGCTATCTCTTCGAATGACATGTTTTGCACAGCATGCATCATGAAAATGTCTTTTTCTCTTTCTGTGAGCACGGATAGGGCATCAGCGATTCTTTCCTTATCCCAATCACTTACCTCTCCCTCAGCTTCTTGAACGATTGCGTATTCTTCCGGGAGCGCATCAATTAAGCGCGGATCAGCAAGAATCGTCCTTTGATATGCGTCCCTTCTGTCAGCACCTCGGCGGGCGCCGGGCTGTCTTCCGTTCTGCAGCCATTCGAGAGTGAATTCAATGTCACTGATCATACTGCCAATTATCTTCTTATCGTTCTTTTGTTCAGCTGTCATTTCAACTCCCGGTGTTTCCGAGAATGACCGGTACATCTTTCTTGCTTCTTTTAACGCTCTTTTATATTCAATGATTAGATCCTGCATGTTTATCCCTCTCTTTACGCTTAAAAGCGCTGCCTTTGCCACGTCAGTGTTTGCTTGTCTTGCCCATCACTTGCCGCCAAAACCGTTCAGAACGCTCATGCGCGCTTTTATTGGACTTTTTCTTTCCCTGTTTTATGTTCGTCCCTCCGTTCAAATAAAAAACGGACACCAAACAAACAGTGCTAATACTGTGAGTTCAGTGTCCGCAGGCTTTCCGTCTTGGACTTAATTATCAGTTTTAACCATCTCGATAGGTGTGTTATACAGCTCTTCTTTCCTCTTGATCATAGTTTTACTGCATAATCTTTGTTCATTTTTATTTCCTAACAAAACAGTCTCTTTATTTATTGAGTATAAAATATACCATTTTTGTTTTTTTTCATCTTCTATATAAACACTTTGTTCGTTTGACCATTTAATAAATTTTGAAATAGGAATTAATATAAAAGGAATTGGAAGTGTAAATAAAAACAAAACAAGCATACTTATCCCTAAAATTTTAAGGTTAAACTCTTCCGATAGTAATGAATCTATAAAAAAGTTATAAAGTTGTGTATAAAAAAGTATTAAACAAACCATAAAAACTGTAACAAAGATACCTTTACATAATCTACTAGACTTGATTTTTGAAAAAGCTCCTTCATTTATTATTACTATTACGCCCCATATAATTCCACCAAAAATTACAATTACATAGGAAAATAAATCATTAGGTCCAGGTATAATACCCCTGAGGTAAAATGTAGCCGGATATAAAACAATCATCCAAAATAACGTATTCAAAATATGTTTAATTACCTTAAAACCAAATAATTGTTCTTTTGAAAACAATCTCTGTTCAACAACATTGGCTGAAAAAAAAGAAACAGGTTTAATATTCTTTAAAATAAAGAATATACAAGCTAACACAGGGATTTTTAATAACTTAAATAATTCATTCAAAGCTTGATCTAAATCCATTTAATTCTCCTTCTCACTTATTATTTCCACTTAATTCTATCAATTTATAATCTCCTGCTCAACGCCTATACTACACTCGCTTTCAACAAAAGGCACTTGGACACATTTAACCAAATTCACAAAATATTAACAAAAATTCCCTTGAATATTTTGGGGTTATACGTAATAATACATTTGTACTTAAAAAACTCAAAGGAGTGTTTAATAATGAATCTCAAAAAATCAATCGTTTCATTACTCTCCGTTTCTGCATTATCTTTTTCTATTGGTGGAATAGCTTCTGCTCAAGAAGCCGGGCAAACAAAACAACCTACATTAATACAAAACCATATTAATTCAGCAACTGAAGAAGCTCCGTTTAAAGCCCTAAAAAGAAGTATAACTCTAGATGTTGGTAAAACCTATCCAATTGATGATACAGCCTCTTATGCTGTTGTTGTGCGTGGATCTCAGTATGTTGAAGTTAATGGTCGTGAAATAAAAGGCATAAAAGACTCAGGCAGTAATACAGCTGAAGTGTGGATGTATAAATCAAATGGTGCTTTATTAGGTGCTCTTGAAATTACTGTGAGAAAGTAAATATTGAAGCCTCTAAAAAGGGGCTTCTTTTTCAGTCATACACTGTCCGTGAAACTCCTAATATTCCCTAATACCCTTGCCGCAGTATCAGATCCGGTAGTAGGAATATTTCATTTGTTGATTAAGTATGATGTCACCCCATTAATCCCGGCAAGATAGAGATCACAAAAAATGTAACCACCACTGCCGTCAATATCAACCAACCATTCATTTTATCCCGTTTTGCAATAATTGTTTCATCACCAATCATCTTTAAATCATCTGAACGCGCGACAAGGACCGGTATATATTGTTTGGGAACTTTCAAATACTCTGCTGCCTGTTCGACGGTCATCGCTTCATCTTTCGTTGCTTTGACGACACGTTGTAATTTGACTTGTAATGGCATCAATTCAAAAACCCCTTTGCTGAATAATTACATTCGTTTCATTTCACCTTGAACCCTATTTCGTGATCGACTCGTGCAAAGCTGCCTTTTGATGTTTGGATGATGGTCTTTCCGTGCTCTGGGACATCCAATACATGCGCTGTTCCTTCAGTGCCATCTAAAACGATGATACGAATTTTCCCAGGCTCCATACTTTGCTGAATACTTCCTTCGTGATTTTTAATTTCTTTAGGGTTGTACACCTAGACTCCTCCTGTGCTATGATAGAAGTACCAATTCGAATCATAAGCACTGAGGCATAAGCTTCGGTGTTTTTTTATATCCTTAGTACGGATTTTCCCAGCCGCTCATTGTGAATGCTGGAGACGGCTTTAGTTCCTCTCGGTAAATGATCGGATGTTTTTCGACATATGCTGCCAGTTCTTCCGGCGTCATTTTCCATTCCTTTACCGGTCCTGGTACGTAAGGATTGTTGTTGTTTTCTTGCATGTTGTTGACCTCCTGACTATTTGATTTATGATCCATACAAAAGCTACCTGTCATGACACAATCTCAGTTATAATGACTTCCACCCGCGGCTCTTCACTGTAAAACTTACTGACCTTCAAATCGACTACCTGACTATCATCCTTGTATATCAGATGATTTAAAGCGTCTTTGACACCTTTTACATAGTTATCGACGTCCGGCTTTGTTACAGGGCGTAAAAGTCCTTTTTCAGCGTTCTCCTTTTTTCTCTTCGATCCGGATACAGCTTTCGGCATCGGTCTGAATACTCTGACTTCCATTGCGACAGGACCAGCAATAACCTGCTTCGGCCGATGCTGAGATGCAACCAGTGCCACATACTGCTTAAAATTTTTTGACTTTACAGGATCGTACATTCTAACCTTTCCGTTTTGAATGGATCCCCGCGGCCGTCCTTGTGCGATCGGCTCTCCATAAACAATAAACTGAATAGAACTCAACAGCCTTTTACCTCCCGTCAATCTGTTCCCAATGCTCGATCTGCTTTTCCTTGTAAGGTGCAGTCAGTAATATGACTGGCAGCGCCGCAACTGCTTTAAGCACTTCTCACCAGCTCCAATTGCCTTATTTTCTCCTCCAGGATCCTAATCGCCGGTGTGAGATCCTGTCCGCCTGTCTGTTCAGCCGGGCCGAACATGTAAATCCCTCCGGATCCTTGAACGTTCGTTTTTAAGCTCATTCCCATTCTCCTAACCTATGATTTAATTGCATTCGGTCTCCCTTGATGATTACCGTATAATTACGGCACATCTGATGGATCCGTGATCCGAGCGCTTCGTCTATATCTAATAATGCTGCTGTATCTAATTCTGATGAAATAAGCAGGGGTTTGTGGTTCAGATAGCGGTAATTAACGACCGATTGGATCTGCTCAACCTGCCAATCTGTGGCCCGCGGTTCTCCCTTTACTGGTTTAAATAAATCGTCGATGAATAGAACGTCCGCTTTTCTCATTGCATCAAGCTTGGACTCTAGTTGGTCAAAGTTGTCTCTTAAATTCCCCATCCCTTCGACGTAAGGGAAATACATGCAGTAAACAGACTTTTTCTTAATAAGGTTGTTCATGATTGCCGTTAATAGGTGCGTTTTTCCGCTGCCAGGCTGCCCAAGGAGGGCGATGCTGTTCGAACGTTCTCCTTTAACTTTTTGAAAATCCTTAAAGTATTCCATAGCGCACTCATATGCGTCTTTAATCATGGCAGGCTTGCCATCTGTAATGAAATTACCGAATAAAAGCATTTCAAATTCCTCCGTAATGCCACTGGCTTCCATAAGCCGGGCGATCTTTTTCCGTTTCACACACTTACATTGCTTAGAGTACGTGGTTTTCCACTCCCGGGCCTTATCCGGTAAGCACACTTTTCCTGCTAGGTAATCCTCTTCCCTCACCATTTGATCAGCGTTGAGACTCTCCATTGTTTTTTGTTCTTTTCTCAGCTGCCGTTCAGTATCTTGGTGAACCCGATAAACAATGATTCCTTTGTCCTTGCAGTCAGGACAATCATATTCAGCCTTTTCTTCTGAGACGGCCTGTTCCGCTGAAAATTGGGCTGACCTGTCCCGTAGTTTTTTGAGAATGCCCGCCATTGCCATGTCCGTACTTTGTGTTTTGTGAGCTATCATGCTGTTTTTTCTCCTTTCTCTTCTGCGTAAACGGATTTGATAGAACTGCTTCAATGTAATTTAAACCAACCTTGCTGCCCTTGTTCCTGAAAGCCTGTTTCATAGCCTCCATGACCTTCTCCTCGCCGTAATCTTCAACCATATAGCCAATTCGCTGAGCTTCAATTGGTCCGATAGTACGGGCGACTTTGTTCTCGAATAATTCAAAGACATTTTTCACTTTTTCATCAACTTCCTTTCTTTCTTCCGACACTTGGACAAGGTTCTTCCTCTTGTTGTAATTGCCAAGCTGTATGTAATCCGCGTAATTCAGAACTGTAACAATAAAGCCGCGTTTTTGCGGCAGCCTGTCCAGTTTTAAATACTCCTGCTTGACCATTCTGTCTAACGAGTATTTGATCTGATCGGATGACCAATTAAAGCGCTTTGCTAATTCCACAAGCTTAATGATTGTCTGACCGAGTTCTAAATCCTGATCCGCTCTATACTCTGCCCGTTTGAATAAATGATCGTATATTGTCTCATCCCGTGAATCTTTAAATGGCAGGCGGGGTAAAATGACATATCCTAATCCTTGCGTATCCATATCGCTCACCTACTTCCTTTTACACACTGCTGTTAGAGCCTTAAAATCAATATCTGTTAATTCTAAA
Source organism: Bacillus sp. EB106-06-01-XG163 (assembly GCF_058791615.1). NCBI lineage: Bacteria > Bacillati > Bacillota > Bacilli > Caryophanales > Bacillaceae > Bacillus > Bacillus sp. EB106-06-01-XG163. The sequence goes on along the minus strand of NZ_JBYTDS010000002.1, from coordinate 183,437 downwards.
GATGGTTCATTTGTCTTCAGATAGTCCGTTACATACCGTGTATATAAGCCCTTCCTCATATCACGCCTTACTGTCTTAACCAGCCAGTAATAACAATACGGAATCGGAACCTTAATTAAATCCTTTTCCATCAGCTGATCAGCTCCGAGAAATGAATGATACTGTTTAACTGATTTGTTGCACGGCAATATTTGCATCTCTCACACCGCTCCGGCTTTTCGCCGCCGTGTTTCACTTGCAGGATACGACCCATACGCTGCTCAATTTCTTCAAGCTCTACTTCCATTCGGCCCTTATCTATATTAATGACTGCCTTATCCGGCGGATCCTCTTTAGACACCCCCACGATAAGAGGCTCAAGCCACTCGTTACGCCCAGTCATACGCTTTTCCATTTCTGCGTAGAGCGCCATTTGTCCGATGTATCCGTATGCTTCGACAAACGAGCAATAGCCTATTTCCGGATTCCACACCTTTTCTCGAAGTGAACGGGTTGTTTTCAGATCTGCAAAACGGCTGCCGGCCGGGTTGTATACGTCCAGCTTGCCTTTCCACGGAACGCCGAAAAGTTCAGCTGTTACGATAACTTCCTTTGCTCCTTGCAGAACGAACATACAGAGTTCGTCATGTTGAATCGCCTCAATCATCAGATCAGCTAACTGATATTGCTTGTACAGCTGGCCTTTTTGTGTAAAAAGTGATGGCGTGTTTCTCTTGAATTCATCAAATACCTGCTTCCCTTCAAGCCAGGCATGAACATATTGACCGAAGAGGAGAGCTTCTGAACCCGGCGGCACCCATTCACCGTTAATCTTGGCCATTGTTGCCGCCTCGCATTGCAGAAAACTCTTATATTGAGAATTTGACATGTAATGTCTATCAATCTCGTTAGAATAGTAATTCTCCTTGTTTAGCGCCGGAATCATCCTCATCAGCAGGATCACCAGCCTTTTTCTTTTTTTCATCTGCCTTCCCAACTTGCTCTTTTTGCTTTTTAAATTCTTCTTCAGCCTTTGACTTAGTCGCGCCTGTGGCCTTGATATTGAAGTAATCCTCTTTCTTTGCCATCCCATCACGAAGGGACGTGTAAATGCGTCCGATTTTCAAGAAATCTTGTTCAGTGAAAGCATCGATCGAATTGCCGATGTATTCCTGGATCATTTCTTTTGTAACGCCAAACTCTTTTTTGAAAAGAGATAAAGCGTTTCTGAGACGATCCTCCAAAGGTTCTTTATGGCCGCTGATTAATGTTTGCTGACACATATCAACCGCAGCATCTACGATATCGCCTGGAATTACTCCAAGTATGCAGGCACGCAACCGCCGCGCGCCTTGATTGGCAACCATTTCATAAATATCCCTTGGATCATCAAGCTTTGTAATAGCACCGCGCGCTTTCCGTTCATGCTTAACCGTGAAAATCTTGGTTTGACGGGTATTCGTTTCGAGGTCCCAGGCATAAGCCATGACAGACGATTCTCCTGCCTTCTGTTCCAATTCCATAATCCCGTAATCAATATTCCCCCAGTTCTGCGCCAACGCTTCAGCAAGACGTATAGAAGGACCAGATACTTTTGAGCCGCCTCGTGGATATTCATACACCGCGTTCTCGGCCAACAGCCTCCGTTCACATGCTTTCTTAATCCGATCGAACGCCGCGTATACATCCCGCGGGAATTTCTTAGCAATGACCATAGCAGCCTGTACCTCTTGAGCTTGACGACTGACCATAGCTTCGGTAGTCACGCTGGTTGCCTGTTGAGGTGCCGGCATATAATCTGAGTAATCTACCTGAGACAATCCATTCATTTTGCTGCCACCTTTCTCAAATAAGTTTCTGTGCCGCGTCTCTGCCATTCTCGGTATGCGTCCATTGACGGAAAACTGAATACAGGACGGCCATACTTGTCAAATGTAATTGAACCGCCAACCTGACTTAAACGTTCCTGGTCGTCCGCCCGGTCGCTGAATGACACTGTAATTGATTTTGCCATTTATAAAACCTCCATTGTTTTCTATGAGGCGTTTTGATATAATTAGGTTCCAATCAATATTTCAAAACGCCTTACGAAGTCCACTTTGCCGAGTGGACTTTTTTATTGCGCTGTTTGAAATTCAAAACCAAGCTGTTCCTTTAAGTACCGTTCAAGATTATCCCTCAAAATTACCTCGCCGCTGTCGATTACATAATCATCTGTTGGCATTATGATGTCCCCAAAAAAATCCTTTTTCATTTCAGGTTCTGACGTTTTATCGTGCCAGTTGTTCAAAACCATTGGATTTTCAATGTTCATTGCGAGCACCTGCTTATTACAGTTAAATTAATACCTCGCTGCTGCATTTTCATAGCTACATCGTACAAACGGCCTTTGTTTGCTAACCGGTTAATATCCTCCGTCAAAACTTTTATGCTTCCGGCTAAGCTAATGGCTTCCTCGTAATCACCATCACGCAGGGCCTCACTTAGCATAATCGCCAATTCTTCTGCTGAATCCACTTTCCGTTTAGCAGCTTCTAAATCTGATTTAAGAAATTGATTGTTGTTCATATCGTAATTGCCTGCCTCTCCTCATGTTTTGCCATTGCTACTTGATCAACTAGTGCTTTTCTTGTCCACCTATCAGCTAGTTCTTGTATCTTTAAACCGTGTCCGCGGGCTAGTGAATAAATGAGTGTCTTGTTTGCCGGGATAAGATCGAAAATCTGTTTAATATCACCCATTGGCAGTTCCCCTGCCCTCCTACCCGGCCTGTCACTTGCCAGCCAACGGGCTAGATGTTTTGTTGCTTCCAAGGCCTCTTCCAACTGATGGACCATATTGATTACCGCGGCACTTGCACTTTCATTTAATGCAGGATCAATGGGTGCAGTCGCTGTTGGGTGCAGACGGAAAAGATAATGCACGAGATCAATATGTTCATAGGCTTCACATACTTCAAACCACTTAATGCATAGTTCAGGAGTGAGTTTGCTAAAGCCATTTTCCACATCAGAAACATATCGTTGATCCTTTCCCCCAATTAAATTACCGATTTGATACTGTGCAAGGCCCGCCGATTTTCGGACACCACGCATAATCTGCGGTAAATTTCGCAAATTGTATGGGTTGTTCTCCATATGTTTGCCTCCTGATATATTCAGTTTTTCACTGGTAAAATTTAAGTAATGAAAATGCTAACTTGCCTGTTGCTTTTTCAATTTGTTAATGATGTAGGCTTGTCCCTTTGGTGTAATCTTCATTGTGAGCCACGTTTTTGACTTTCCGCTTACTTCTCGAACTCCCTGTGCTACTTCAAAGTAACCGCGGTTCACATATTCTTGATAAGGCTCATTTTTGTTGGAGAAGATCATCTTCCAATCTCGTAATTTCTGAAACAACTGCCTCTCACCAATAAAAATGCCTTGTTTGGATGCAAGTTTTGCAACCTCTCTGACAAGCAGGGACTTTTCAGACGCCATACACGATTCAGCAAAACTGACCAAAGGCTCCTGAATCCTCAATGTTTGTTCAAGCTGTTGCCGTTCTTCCTGTTCGGTGATCCATCGCTTTGCTCGGCTGACTGGATCATCAATCATATAAGACGGCTGCTTTAGTTTCTGAAGCTCATTTTCCATTCGGTTAAACTCCGAAATATATTTTTCTTTAAACAGCGCTGCCTTTGCACCTGTGTAACCAAAAACTAAGAACGTAAGACCGTCACGCTTGATGAGATATTTTTTATAAGTGCGATTTCTATTGTCCTTATATTCAACCTCCCCAAAATTGTGGAGATTAAATTCTTTACTAGAATCTAGGTTTTTAATATCACGTAAAACATGATCATGACGCTTTCCGAATACCTCAGCAACAGTCAGGCTATCGGTTACAACTTGATCGCCTTCAATAAAAACAATTTGATTCATGCGGTTGCCCCCTTACGGAAATACTGAGTATTTTCTTCCACCCAACGAGTATTTCTTTCAATCCATTTAAAAAGCAGCTGGGTTGGAATTTTCTTGCCGAACTCATCATTTACCGGGAAATCAGGTCGAGACATGAGTTCAGACATTTTTGTTTGGCCGCATCTGAGTACTTTCATCGCTTCTTCTCTGGTTAAGATGTGAGGAAGCTCATTCAACGCCCCTAGCCGCTCAACCAACATATCTGTTGCCCTATCAGCAATTTTTGCTGCAATTTGATCAATGAAGTTATCGTCGTATTGCATGGTAAACATATTTGGTACCTCCTATGCTGTGTTTGATTTTTGTTTCGAAACGACGACATTTTCTTCAAAAAAAAGCGTCCAATCGACATCAAAGTTGTTAGCAATTCTCTTTGCTAGTTTTACTGAAGGATTTCTCTTTCCTAATTCAATGTTCGCGTAAGCACCTCTAGAGATACCAATTTCCTCAGCTGTTTCCTGTTGGCTTTTGTCTCCACGGATGTCTATCAACCATTTCCTCAATAGATTCACCCCCTATTTGCGTCGAAACGAATCATTTGTTTTTATGATATCGTCCATCAGAAACAATGTCAATAACTTTTTCGTCGTTTTGACACAAAACTTTATTTGTTTCATTTCGACACGTTATAATGTTTAATGAATGAGGTGAAATTATGTTTAAAGACCGGTTAATTCAACTCCGTAAAGACAAGAAGTTAACACAAGAACAAATGGCTGAAAAGGTTGGCGTTCACAGGGGCACATATGCTAATTATGAAAGAGGCCATAGACAGCCAGACTATGAAACATTAGTTAAAATAGCTGATTTCTTTGAAGTCTCTACAGATTACTTGTTAAGAGGTCAAGAGTACTACCAAGATAAAGCTAAAGAACTCCGTAAGCAGAATGATGTTCGTTTTGATAATGTCGAAGGACAGGAACTGATGACGGAGGATGAAAAAGATAAATATCTTGCAGATGCTCTAAGGCGACTTGATGGAATTGAAAAAATGATTGCAGAGAATTTCAAAAACAAAAAAGAGGAAAAGTAATTATTCTTTATTGTTTATTAAGTTATTTCTGTTTACTAATAAGATCGGAACTTGAACCGGAATACAAATGAACCCGATCCGAAAGGATAATTTCACCATGTTCCTAATCCCTTATGGTTCAAGGGTTTTCAATCTTATTCTCATCTGAAACTGATCCGGACTTGAACGGAATCTCATCAGTAAAAATCGAGTCGTTGAGAAAAGTCCTGTTTTTTAAATTTTGATTAGCCCTTTTAGGGCTTTTCTTTAAACAAAACACCAGAACATAAGTTCTTTTCCAGAATACATTAACTCTCCTCCCCCTACTCATTAATTTCATTTGTATTTAAAACAACTCCTATACTTAATCTAAGAGGTGAAAGAATGTATACCAAAGAATTAATCAAGGGTAAAAAATGGTTAGCAGTTGGAGAAGGCCCTCGTGACCCAGTCACCGGTAAACGAAAGCAAATTCCGCGGCGGGGCAAAACAAAAAAAGAAGCCGAGCAAAGAGTCCGTGATGCAATAGCAGCTTTAAATGAAGATGGCATCGATGAATCAAGAGTGAAAAAGATAACTTTTGATCAAGTCGCAGCCGAATGGCTGGAAGAGTATATGTTAACAGGGAAGAAAAAGAACACTGTCCGAATCAGACGAGAAGAGATAAAAATATTAAATGCCTACATTGCCAAATCCATCATCAATAAAATAACCTTGAGACAGTATCAAAAAATACTTAACAAACTAGCAGAACAAGGGTATTCACGAAGCACTATGAATGGAGTACATACGACAGCAGGCATGATATTTAAGTATGCTGTTAAAGTAAAGTTTCTTAAAAGCAATCCTATTGCAGATGCTATAGTGCCTAAAAAAAGAATAACCGTTGAAGAAATTGAAAATAACAACATAGCTGAAAAATACCTCGAAAAATCGGAGATCGAGGAATTTCTTTTAGCAGTTAAAAATCACGGTCTACACATGGATCTGGAACGATTTTATTTACTTGCTTTTTCAGGTATGCGATCCGGGGAGTTATGTGCCCTCAAATGGTCTGACATCAATTTCGAAACAAAAGAACTCCGGATAACTAAAACCATTTATTCAGAAAGTAATAACATGAGAGAGTATGAATTAACTCCACCCAAAACACCTGGATCAATTCGAACAATTGCTATAGACGATCAAATTATAGCCATGCTGAAAGCATATAAAACGAAAGTGAAAAAGATGCATTTGCAATCACAAACAAAATTATCTGAGTACCATAATGAAAACTTTATTTTCGCAAGAGCAAACGGGTACCCTTACCTGCCAAAAAGCATCATATATCGGATGGAAAGAATTCTAAAAAAAACATCCATAAAAAAACATGCGACTCCTCACATATTCAGACACTCACATATCAGTATGTTAGCTGAAGCAGGTGTCGATATTGCGACTGTGATGAAAAGAGTCGGCCACGATGATGTGAAAACAACAATGAAAATCTATACCCATGTTACAAATAAAATGAAAGAGGATGCCTCGCAAAAAGTTCAGCAAACTTTCGGAAGCATCCTCGATCTCGGGATTTCATAAAGAAATGTTATTAAAATGTTATTTTTTTAAGAAAAACGGATAACTAACCCTCTTGAACCCTTGTCACATCAAGGGTTTTTTTCGTTTTAGGAATCATATTATAAATAATATTCAAAAGGACGGAGGTAAAGCTTCCGGCGACGATTCCGTTTGTGGTCAGCAGATTTAAGTAAGACGGCAGGTGCTTAAACATATCGGGAACGACGGTTACACCGAGTCCCAATCCGACCGAACACGCGACAATCAGAAGGTTTTCCTGCTTTTTAAAGTCAATTTGACTGAGCATTTTAATGCCGTAGGAGATGACCATGCCGAACATGGCCACCATCGCGCCTCCCAGTACGGAAGACGGGATGATGGTCGTGAAGGCTGCGATTTTCGGAAAAAGGCCGAAGAGCATTAAAAGTGCGCCCGTGACACCGATAACCGCGTTTTTCTTAATTCCTGTCAGCTGCACGAGGCCGACGTTTTGGGAATAAGCCGTGTACGGAAAAGCATTAAAAATGCCGCTGATGAATACCGCCAGGCCTTCCGCGCGGTAGCCTTTTGCTAAATCACGTTCAGACAGGCGCCGGTTTGTCAGGTCACCGAGAGCGAAATAGACGCCGGTTGACTCAACAAGGCTGACAATGGCAACGATGGACATCGTAATAATCGGTGCCGCATGAAATGTCGGCGTCCCGAAGTAAAACGGTTTAATCATTTGAATTGCGTCAGCATTCGCCACATTGTCAAATTGCACTTTTCCCATAAAATATGCGATGGCCGTCCCGATGACAATGCCGATTAAAATCGAAATGGATTTCAAAAATCCTTTTGTAAACCGATAAAGCAGCACGATGATGACGAGCACCGTAAATCCGAGGGCAAGGTTAGCCGGATCACCGAAATCCTTGCTGCCTTCCCCGCCGGCAATATGATTCATCGCGACCGGCATTAAGGTCATCCCGATAATCGTCACGACAGATCCGGTTACCACAGGCGGGAAAAAGGATACGAGCTTGCCGAAGAAAAACGACAGCAGAATGACAAGCAGACCCGATGCCAAAATGCTCCCGTAAATGGCTGAAATCCCGTACTCCTTACCGATGGAAATAATCGGCGCTACCGCGGTGAACGTACAGCCGAGCACAACGGGCAAGCCGATGCCGAAACATTTATTCCTCCATACTTGAAGCAGCGTAGCCGCCCCGCACATAAAAATGTCAATTGATACGAGATATGTCAGCTGTTCTGCGTTCAGTCCCAATGCCGCTCCTACAATTAAGGGAACGACGACGGCGCCGGCATACATGGCAAGCACGTGCTGGATACCGAGGGAAAGTGTTTTGGCATAGCCGTTTTTCATGAACGGACCTCCTGTACAAATGTCACTTTTCCGTCTTCAAGCGATTGAATTCTCGCCAGTGATTCGACCCGGCATCCTTTTTTCACCAGCTCATCTCTTCCCGGCTGAAATGACTTTTCAATGACGATTCCGATCCCGCAAACCGCTGCGCCTGCTTGTTTTACAATGGATAAAAGTCCTTCTGCCGCCTGTCCGTTCGCTAAAAAGTCGTCAATGATTAACACGCGGTCATCTTTCGACAGATGATTTCCGGAGACAGCAATCTGACTTTCTGTTTTTTTCGTGAAAGAATAGACGGATGCCGTCAGCAGATCATCCGTTAATGTGAGAGACTTCCTTTTTCTCGCAAAGATGACGGGAACGCCGAGTTCAAGGCCCGCCATCACCGCAGGGGCAATGCCCGAAGATTCAATTGTGACGATTTTGGTTATCTCGTCTTTTTCAAAACGGCGCGCAAATTCCCGGCCGATCTGCTGCATGAGAACCGGATCAATTTGATGGTTTAAAAAAGAATCCACTTTCAGCACTTGATCAGAAAGAACAATTCCGTCTTCTGCTATTTTTCGTTTTAATGCTTCCACAATGATTACCCCCGCTTATAAAAAAATAAAAAAGCATTGCCCGCTCTCAATAAAAAGAGCAAGCAATGCCGAATGATCTACACGCAACGGCCGAATAAAGCCGTTCCATTGCTCACTCATAGTCGGACATTTACGGTGACCGGTAGAAACTTGCGTGCCATATCCACGCGATTATATGAGTGTTCGTATGATATTAATCAAATTATAACAAGATACACTTCTTTTGCATAGTGAAATTTGAATATTTCCGAACTTTTACAAAGAATTGGTTTTCGATTATTCGTGTTTTTAGAATTTTTAGAAAAACACCCGGTGTATACCGGGCGTTTCGTTTATAAATATAAATTTGAATATTTGCCGACGAGATACTCAATGAGATATTGAACGTTCAGCTCTTCTCCCGTTGCATCTTTTATGATGTCAAGCGGCATTTTGCGTCTTCCGTGCTGATGAACCTTTTCTGTCAGCCATTGTTTGATCGGCTCAAAATCGCCCCGTTCTATTAATTGGTCAAATTCAGGCAGATCGTCAAGCATGGTATGCTTCAGCTGTGCCGCATACATATATCCGAGCGCATAGGAAGGGAAATAGCCGAAATCGCCGCCCGCCCAATGTACGTCCTGCAAAATGCCTTTGGCGTCAGATGGCGGCGTAATGCCTAAATAATCATGATATTTTTGATTCCACAATGCAGGCAGTTCTTCCACTGTCACTTCATTGCTGAAAATCGCTTTTTCAATTTCATAACGGATAATAATATGAAGCGGATATGTCAGCTCATCGGCTTCAATTCGGATAAATGTCGGTTTCGCCTCATTTACGGCGCGTACAAAGTCCTCTCTTTTCACATCTTGAAATTGATCAGGCGAAGCCTCAACCATTTTTTCATAATAGGCGGTCCAGAAATGTTGATTTCTGGCGATAAAGTTTTCATAAAATAACGATTGGGATTCATGAATTCCCATGGATGCACCGTCAGATAAGTTCGTTCCGCTCAACGCTTCGTCAATATTCTGCTCGTAGATCGCATGCCCGCATTCATGAATCGTTCCGAAAATCGCCGTGCGGAAATCGTTTTCGTCATATCTGGTCGTCACCCGCACATCGCCCCGGTTGATTGTCGTCGCAAACGGATGCACCGTCTCGTCCAGGCGGCCGCCGTCAAAATCATACCCGAACTCTTTTAAGAAATACAAGGAGAGGGCTCTTTGTTGTTCTTTCGAAAACGTTTTCGTTATAAAGGAAGTGTCCGGTTTATTGCCGGATTCCGTCACTTTTTTGATAAGCGGAATAATCGCTTCCTTCAATTCAGAAAACAGCTGATCCAGCACCTTTACCGTAACACCCGGTTCGAAAATATCGAGCAATGCGTTGTATGGATGATCTTCATAGCCCCAATACGAAATAAACCGCTTATTAAAATCAATCAGCTTCTCAAGGTACGGAGCAAACATAGAAAAATCAGAGGCAGCCTTTGCATCCTCCCAAGCCGTTTCAGCTTTCGATGTTAAAATGACATATTCTTTATACTCATCTTCAGGAATTTTTTTATTATGATCATAATCTTTTTTCGCAAGTTCCGCCGCTTTCACTGTATCTTCAGAGAGCTCCTCTGCATGCGCGAGAAGGATGTCGATCAGCTCTTTCATCCGGTCGGATGTCTGGATTTGAAAAACGTCAGCCGACAGCTGTCCGATGCTTTCCGCCCGGTCATCAGAGCCTTTTTTTGGGGCTCCCGTTCTTAAGTCCCAATGCATAAGTGCAATGGCTTCGACATAGTGGGATACTCTTTTTAACAGATCAAAAAACTCTTTTTCATATGTATGTAAATCCATATCCGTTCCCCTCCCTTTTCACTATCAATTACAGGCTAATGGAATGCCGTGATAAAGTCAACTTCCCGGATTTAAAAAAGCCGCAGGATAAGAATCCTGCAGCTTTTGTTTTTATACGATTTTCGGTGTAACAGGCAAGACCTTTTTGACTTCGGCCAGGACCCGTTCACTTTCTCCGCCCGCATAAATGGATATGGTTCCGCTGTCCTGATTAGAACGGATGAGGCGGCCGATTCCCTGCCGGACTCTCAAAAGCATGTACGGCAGATCAACTTCCTCAAACGGATCTTTTTTCGCTCCGTTCCGCTTTGCGGTAAACACGGGATCATGAGGCGGATACGGCAACGCCCAAATGGTCACATTCCGGAGCGAGTCACCGGGAATGTCAAGACCTTCCCATAAGTGGACGGAACAAAGCACGGATTCTTCATCCCGCTGGAATTTTTCGACCAGACTGGAGATCTCTTCGTCACCTTCGTAGTATATCGGATACGGCAGCTCCCACGCGGCAGCCTGTTCTTTAAATTCCTTCATGTCTTCAAAGGAAGGGAAAAGAACGAGGGTGCGTCCTTCATTCTTCTTAATGGTTTCAATCGTTTCGGCAGTTTTCTGCTCAGACGTCATGTCACCGTGAAGCGCAACAGACATTTGCTCCTCGTAATCGTACGGAGATTCAACGGTAAATGATAAAGGATCACGGATTCCGAGACTGTCAGCGATATAATCAAATGAACCGCCCTCAGAAAGAGTGGCCGATGAGAAGATATAAGGAATCTTTTTAGAAAAGACCTTTTCTCCCAAAACTTCGGCTACAGTTCTCGGCATAACGACAAACGTTGAGTCTGTATCCCGCGTTTCAAGCCAGCTGATGGCATCCTTTTGATACAGCGACAGCGAATATGCCATTTGTTCGACGTATTCTTCTACAACTGACAGCTCGTACTTATCGATCGTATACATTTCCGATTCAAATACGAGCGCCTCGCCGATTTTATCGAGCAGACGGCACAGTTCGTCAGCCGCACGCTTAACGCGCTGGTCGTTTTGGATGTCCAATCGGTGAGAGCCGGCGATTTCCTTCGATTCCTCTGACAGCACATAGAAAAACTCATCGTTTGCGGCAAGGGCATCTTCAATCAGTTCGGCGAATTCCTCTCTGATGTCATTTTGAAGCAGACGCTCTAAAAACAGCTCAAGCGTCGACTGCTTCACACGATACGTTAACGCTTTTTGCGCGGCGAATTCCAGCAGATGTCCTTCATCAAACACGACGGCGCTGTGATCCGGCAAAAGCGGCAGCTGTCCTTCCCTTTTGCGTGATTCTTCCGTCCATACATGCTCCATGTAGAAATCATGGGAGCAAACAATCAGATCCGTTGATTTTCTGTAATGATCTCTTGAAAGTGTTAAACCGCATCTATGTCTCATATCACATGTTAAACAATCTTGGAAGGAATCATAGCTGACGCCTGCCCACTCTTCATTCGTCAAATCAGCGTACTGTTTGCGGTCGCCGTACGGATAAAAGCGCTGCATCGCTTGTGATTCGTGTACGAATGAAGGCAGCGACTCATAAAGATCCAGCCACTTTTCATCATCAGAACGCTGCATCGTTTTCTCAAGCTTTTTCAGACACAAATACTGCTCATGGGATTTGGACAGCCGTGTATCAATCTGCAGATCCAAATGTTCTGTCAGCTTGGAAATGTCGCCTTCTTTTTTGACAAGCTGTTCAATTAACGTTTCATCGGCGCATGCGATAATGGCCGGTTTACCCGTATATCTGGCATAGCTGATGGCAAACAGCAGATACACCAGCGTTTTCCCCGTACCGACTCCTGCCTCAGCGAACATGACTTTTTTCTCTTTAAATGCCCGTTCAAGCTGAAACGCCATAAATACCTGCTCATCCCGAAGGTCAAAGCCTTTCTCGGGAAGGATATCGTAAAACACGTCACCAATCCAATTGTTCAATTCTTCGTAAAAATTCTTTTCTTTTGTTAAAGCAAAAGGCAAACGTGATGTTGTCACCCAACTCCAACCCCTAACTATTCGGCATTCAGACCATCTATAATATCATTTAACCCTTTTCAATACAACAAAAAAACTTGGCCTCGCCAAGTTTTTGTCATTATCATTTCCGGTTAATGATATGTGTACATAGGAACGGATGGTCTGTTGAATGTGTATGTTTTACCGCATTTTCAAGTTCTTCCTGTGCGTGTGTCATGGCGGAAGGACCGAACTCCGCTCCGGCTTCCTCAAGCCGGAAAGCAGTTGCGTCTAACGCCTTTTGTATTTTACTGAAGTGCTCGCTGTTCAGCATAAAATAGATCACCTCTCAAATAGAAATAATCATCATTCTATGCCGATGCTTCACTTTCTATACATGCCATTCTGAATGATCCGCACCTGACCTGCACAAACTACAACAGATATTCGATCGAATATCCATCTTCACAAAATTATTCTATCCGGGAGTGATGGTTACATGAGTTATAAAGATCGATTAGATCAGCATTCTGAATTGTTTCATCACAATTGGACGCGGCCGAAACGCTCTAAATCGCAAGTGAACGGCCACACCGAAATGTCCCAGACCAACATTATTTTACGGAGCAACGCAAAAGCGCACCGCTGGTAATGGCAGAATAAAACGTAAAGATGCCGGAGAAGACGCTGTTTCAGGCGTCTTCTCTTTGTTGCGGCTTTTTCCGCTGCGGCCGCACTTTAGCCCAGTACTGATAATAATCAGTTTTGATAAAACCGTTAAAGAGCTTCCGTTTTTTGGTTGCTTTTCTTCCGTAAACCTCTTCAAATTGTTCATTTGACGTTAACATGTAGACGGACCATGTATCAAGAGATTCAAATGCCCGGCCCATTTCTTTATACATCTGCTCAACTTCCCTTTTTTCGCCGAGCCGTTCGCCGTACGGAGGGTTTCCGACGATTACGCCGTATTCGAGCTTCGTCGTAAAATCCTGCACCCGCATTTGTTTGCATTCGATCAGGTCACCGAGTCCCGCTTCTTCTGCGTTTTCTTTGGCGATGTTTACCATCCGGTGATCTACGTCACTGGCAAAGATCTGCAGCGGCTGATCATAGTTCGCCTTTTCTTCCACTTCAAGACGCGCCTTGTCCCACAGTTCTTTTCCGATCCATTCCCAGTCTTCTGAAACAAAATCACGGTTAAAACCGGGAGCAATGTTTTGTCCGATTAAAGCGGCTTCAATGGCGATCGTGCCGGAACCGCAGAACGGATCGACGAACGGACGGTCAGGCGTCCAGTTGGTTAACTGAATTAACGCGGCAGCGAGCGTCTCTTTAATCGGAGCTCCTCCCTGATCAACCCTGTATCCCCGTTTGTGAAGGCCTGTTCCTGATGAATCCAGTGTAAGCACGGCTTTATCTTTTAAAAGGGAAATCTCCACCTTATACTCGGGGCCCGTTTCTTCAATCCATTCATTTTGTTTTCCTGATTGAAGTTTCAGCTTTTCCGCTATCGCCTTTTTGACGATCCGCTGGCAGTCAGGCACACTGGCAAGCACTGATTTCACGGATTTTCCGATAACGGGGAACTTTGCGTTTTCCGGAATGTACGCGCGCCAGTCAATCGCTTTTGTTTTTTCAAACAGCTCATCAAACGTTTTCGCCTGAAACTCGGCGACCTGTACTTTGATGCGGTCAGCCGTCCGCAGCCATAAGTTAGCGCGGCAGATCGCAAGCGCATCTCCTTCAAAAATGACTTTTCCGTTGTCTACTTTGCATTCATAACCTAAATCACGCACTTCTTTGGCGACGATCGCTTCAATTCCCATCGGCGCCGTCGCTATTAGTGTGTACTTCTTCATCGTATCACCCTGTCTCTTTTAAGCTTTCGTTTCATTCAAGATAAAAGCTCCCCTTTAAAGGAGAGCTCTAATTTGTCATATCAATAATGTTTAACGTTCTGTAAGCCATGTTTTGTTCCGTCGTACTGCAATCGGCTCATCACCTCGTACTCAGGCGGCAATCATCTATCTACAGAAAGCATTCTGTCCTTCTATCTGTTCAATTCCTTCAAGAAGGTTCCCCTACCAAAATTTGGGTTTCTCGCTCGAGGGGTTTACCGCGTTCCACTCTCACCATTTCTGATGAGACTTCGTCACTGTGGCACTTTCAAGGATACTCAGCCATATCCGGAGACGTAGGCTTTTTTCCTGCCGTCAGCCTATCAAGGCTGCCCTAGCTTATTTCTTCGCTAGGCACGAACACTACGGGCATCTCAGCACCGTGCGAGCATGGACTTTCCTCTACAGATTCAAAGATCTGCAGCGATTACCCGAACGTTAAGAACACTTGTTCATTATAAAGCAACTTGTCTCATTTGACAAGTGCATCTGCCCTATTCGTCATAAAGTTTGCTGCCAAATACATGTTTCTCAAGGTTGGACAGCCTTTTCAGAATGTCAAAGTTGGTCGTATTGGACTGCACCGGCTGTTTTTTGCTTGCTTCTTCAAGCTGTTTTTTCAGCTGCAGATTTTCTTGCTGCAGTTCTTCAATTTCTTGATGAAAGGTTTCATAATCCTTAATAATCATATCTAAAAATTTGTCAACGTCTTCTTGTCTGTAACCTCTAACGCCTGTTTTAAATTCTTTTTCCAAAATGTCTTTCGCAGAAAGCTTTACTTTATCAGCAAGCATCTTTTTCACCTCATATCGTGAATCATCATGTTATATTTTATTCAGAAACACGTCCCGTTGTCAAATATTCTCTGACGTGTTATGTAAAGAAATCTTCTTCTTCAACGGCGGCACGGAGATCATCCATCGTGATCGAATAAATCGGATATCCGTCTGTTTCACGGCGTTTTTCTGCCTGCTGCAGCATATATTTCGGCGATCCTTCCATTTCAGGATCATATAAAAGCAAAAGCGCATCTGACTTTTCAATAAAGAACGCGTTTTTCTGCCGGAATTGGAGCGGACTTTCGTACGGCCGATGCGTCAGGCTCTCCTCATAATCTGCCTGAGCAAGCACCGCTTCATACATTTCTTTATTCGGTTCCTTCCACTTTTCCTCCTGGCCGTAGAAAGGCGTGATAACGGCAACCTTTAATTCCGGATACTCTTCCCTGAGATCGTACGCCGTTTCCGCCGCCCAAAGCTCAGTCCCCAGCTGTCCGGATATGAGAATCCATTCCAAGCCTTCGTCAATAAAGCTTCTGAGTCTGGTTTCTATCGCCTTTTTTATATAAACAAGCGCCCGGTCATCCTGTTTAAAAATTCCGAGTTCAAACGGCTTGTATCCTGTTACGGCTAATACTTTCAATTGATCACCTGCTTAAAAAATGGGGCTCCCCATCGGGCCCCATTTTGATTTGCTGATATCCTAACCGATCTTGCTTAAGCGTTCAATACTAATGATCGCAGCAAGGGCTTCCGCACTGAAAATGCTGGTGAGTTGTCGGGTCAACATTTGAAAAAGTGTGCGGATAGTAATGAACGTGCTCAAAGTTGTGGTGATTTACGTTAGTTGTATGTTGCGGATGAATATGCGGCACAACTGTGTTAGAAAAACAATGGTGTTCACAGCAATGAGTCGGATGGACAATCGGCGGCATCACGTTTGGTCTGCAACAATGATGATGAAACATGCTAAATCCCCTCTCCATTAACTTATATTACACTGTTAGGTTATGAAGAAAAGAGGGTGCATGTTCTAATTCAATCACCCAATTTAAAAGTGTGTCAGCAAGCTGTCTTTAAAATTCGAAAATACAAACGCAATCAAAAAAACCACGACAAAGAACAAGTAAAAAACACCTTTATACATACCAACTCTCCCCTATAAATAACTAACGCTATTTTACAAGATGCGGCACCATTCTACAACAAAATCGATGCGGATTCAGAAAAAAATATTTTTGGCGAAACAGCTCGGCTTTTGCGCTTTCCCGGGCAATATTTCAAGAAGGATATTTCCTCTTAAGCCGGGCAATTCTCACATGGAGCTTCTCGGCTTCTTTTTCCGATATTTCCCCGTCTTCTGCCGCCTGCTGTGCGGCCTGCAGAGCTTTTTTATAATCTTTTGCGTGATGCTCAAAATAGATCGCCAGCTCTACCGCTGATTGGTGTCTGCATATGTGAAGATCAGAGCCCGTCAGTTTCTCCCAAAGGGGCACGGCGTCTTGCCTGCGGTTTTGTTTTTTATAAAGCATTGCTAAGTCAAAAAGGGCCCGATCCGAATCTTCAAAGTCTTTGCCTTGCAGCGCTTCTAGCTGTGAAACAGCCCGATCGGTTTCTTTATGAGCGATAAACCATTTCGCCATGGCGTATGCTTCCTGACGTTCTGACGTCTGATCAGAAGATGCAAAAATCTTTTTTGACATATGGATGTAAAGAGCGATGAGGGAAAGCACATCTTGTTCATTATGCGAGAGCACTCCCTTTAAAAGAGCCGGATCCTCCGCCTTTAAAAATTGAAAATACAGCATCGGCGCCAAATAACCAGGTGTGTCTTCGTCCCTTTTAAAAGCAAGCTCTTCATTTTCAACCGCCGAAAGCGATACACGCTCTAATTTATGTTTCCAAAGCCGTCTCGCCCCGTGCAGAAGATCAAAGTGACCGAAGTCAGGAAGCTTCGGAAGCCTGTCCCGGAGCAATGTATGCCTAGTTTTTACCTGCGGCCAGTCAAAGGCTTTTCCGTTATACGTAACAAGGGACGTAATGTCAACCTCACTTAAAAAGCTTTTGTAAAGAGCCGTCTCGTTTCCCGGTTTAGGAAGCAGATGCTGTTTAACCGCGACACGGTCTTCATACACTCTTGCATGACCGAGCAAAAAAATCATATTGCCGGCCCCGCCGCCGAGGCCGGTCGTTTCAGTATCAAAGAAGAACAGCTGGCTTTTTTCGTATCCTTCTGCTGATAAAGTATGTGTCAAACCGCCTTTATTCCATAATGCCATGACGTCATCAAGTTCACTGAAGCTGTACCGTCCGTGGCGGTGCGAAAGCGGATAGACGGTTTCGCGGATAAGACAGTATTCATCCTCAAAAAAGAAAGGCTTCACTCCGAATGCCTCCCATTCTTCTCTAAATGGGACTTGAATATCCGGGACCGAAAGTTGTGAAGCTGCCGGCTTTTTTTCAGCTTCCGGCACATTCAGGTGGTTTTTCATCCGCTTTAATTTATTTTTCAAGGACATCTTTCGTCCCCCTTTTCTTTTACACGTAATTCAAGAGCCGGAGTATCGCTTTCTTTGCATCTATTCCTTCTATTTCGGAGCCGATGCAGGAAGGACATCCGTCTTGACATGGACATTGTCTGATCAGGCGCTCAGCCCCTTCATTGATTTCATCAAATCGCTTATATACTTCATCGGCAAGTCCGATTCCGCCCGGATAATGATCATACAGAAAGATTGTCGGAAGTCCGGTATGTGCGGCTTTGATTTGCGGCACGACATGCACGTCATTTCGGTCGCACATGACGTATACAGGCACGATATGCTGCAGGACGTGGGCAATGCCTAAAAGCAGCTGTTCAAGCGTTTTTTCGCCGATCTCCGAATCCGTCTCTTTCAATTCAAGCCAGGCAGCACTGGTATGCAGTTCTTCTTCTGGAAGATGAATCGGCCCTGATCCTATATTTTCAAATGTCGTCATTTTAATTTTTTTAAATATTGTCGGAAGTGCGTTCACGGTTACATCGCCGAAATGTAAGGCCGTTTTCTTTCTGCTGTCCGTTCTGTCAATGTCCAGCACTTTCAGCTGCACCGCTAAATTGGCATCTGTATAATATTCGACATCGACCTTTCGCACGTACGCTTTTTTATGGTCCCAATCAAGCGTTTCAACCTGGTACTGCACCCCTTCATGAAGATAAATCGCTTCATCATGAAGAAGCGTCATCGCGCTGAAGCGGTCCATTTCTCCGATGATTTTTACATCAGCCGTCTCTGACCGGTCAACGATGACCACGTTTTCCTGTGACGCCGAACGGAGACTGATGTTGGAGGCGGGAAAAGATTCGCTCGCCCAGTGATAGCGTTCGCGGTTTTCATGAAGCACCCCTTCTTCTTCTAAATACTCGAGAATGTCTCTTGCATCATTTTCTCCGAATGTTTCATCGGCTCTGAAAGGCAGCTCATACGCGGCGCATTTCAGGTGATCGACCAGTATAATGAGATTATCGGGATTAATCCTTGCAGATTCAGGCGAGCGTTTAAAGAAATAATCAGGATGGCGCACAATATATTGGTCAATCGGATCAGAGTTCGCCACCATCACGATAAGCGCCTCTCCCTGCCGCCGCCCGGCCCGGCCCGCCTGCTGCCATGCGCTCGCGACACTGCCCGGGTACCCCGTCATCACGCAGACCTGAAGCTGGCCGATATCAACGCCGAGCTCCAGCGCGTTTGTGCTGACAACGCCGAGAATGCTGCCGTCTCTTAACCCCCGCTCTATTTCTCTTCTTTCTTTTGGAAGATATCCGCCGCGATAGCCTCTGACAGACTTCGCGCCGATTTCTTTTTTTACGATCTCCTGAATGTGGCTTAAAATAATTTCAACCCGGACACGGCTTCTGGCAAAAACAATCGTCTGGATCTTATTTTTCAAAAAAGTTTTGGCAAGTTCGTTCACTTCCACGGTGGCGCTTTTTCGAATATGCAGCGGTTTATTTATAATCGGAGGATTGTAAAAAGCAAAGTGCTTTCTTCCGGCCGGGGCGCCGTTATCGTCAATCAGGCGCACTGATTTTCCCGTCAGCTGCTCCGCCAATTCCCTCGGATTGGCGATTGTGGCGGATGTACAGATAAATGACGGCGTGCTTCCGTAAAAAGCGCAGATTCTCATTAAACGGCGGATGACGTTCGCCACATGGCTGCCGAATACGCCGCGGTACGTATGTAATTCATCAATGACGATATATTTCAGGTTTTCAAACAGACTCACCCATTTTGTATGGTGGGGAAGAATGGCTGAATGAAGCATATCAGGGTTTGTGATCACAATATGCCCGGCCTTTCTGACTTTCTGCCTGATGCCCGGAGACGTATCTCCGTCATAGGTAAAGCTTTTAATGTCCATGCCCGTCTCGTCTATGATTTCGTTCAGCTCGCTTTTTTGATCCTGCGCGAGCGCCTTTGTCGGAAATAAATAAAGCGCGCGGCTTGAGGCATCTTCCGCGATAGACTGAAGAACCGGAAGATTATAGCACAGTGTTTTTCCGGAGGCCGTCGGTGTGACAGCCACAATGCTTTCTCCGTTTTGAACCGTCTGAAAAGCGGAGTATTGATGTGTAAAGAGCCGCTTGATCCCCCTCTTTTCGAGAGCCGCCCGAATGTTCGGATCTACTTGCTCCGGCATCGGCATGGTTTTCGCCTCCCGCGGTTCCTCTTCATGCCAATGCACAATATTTTCATGATTTTTTAATTCCTGAATCAGTTCGCTCAGTGATTTTTTCTTCATCGTTCACACCTCTTTATGAGGTACAGTTTACCGAATATTTGTTTGCCTGGCTAGATGAAAATCCTGCACAAGAAAAAAAGCAGGGAATCAGCCCCTGCCTACTTCATTTTTATCGTGAAAAGCTCTGTTTGTCCTTTTTTCGCTTCATTTGCGCCTGCAAATTGCAAAGGTTCTGCGGCATCGCCATTCATAATCACCATAGGGATGACGGTGCTGCTTGCTTTTTCTTTTATTAAATCCAGCCGGCACGTTAAAAGCAGATCGCCTGTTTTCACTTTGTCTCCTTCTTTTACATGCGCTTCAAAGCCTTCGCCGTTCATATTGACGGTATCCAAACCGACATGTATCAAAAGTTCCGCTCCGGAAAGGGTGCGGATGCCGACAGCATGTTTTGTATGGAACAGCTGAATCACTTCTCCCTCAACCGGTGAAACAATGTCTCCGTTTGCAGGCTCGACGGCGATCCCGTCCCCCATCATTTTTTGTGAAAATACGGGATCCGGCACTGAAGCCAAATCCATCACCGCTCCGTCAGCCGGAGAAAAAATCACTTCCTCGGCCGGCTTTTTCCGGCTGTCTCCCAATCCGAATAATTTTTTCAGCAATGTGTTGTGCTCCCCTTCCTAAATGTGAATCCGTTACCAGTTTATTCTCCACTATTTAACCATACTTTCTTTTTTCCTTCAATTCTTAACCATACGGCATAACATCGCATAGTCTGTTTGTAAAAAGGCGGTGGTCATATGGATCAATCACAAAACGATAAACTTGATCCGCAAAGAAATGAGGACATCATCAGCCATGCGATGGACCAATTTTTTCACTCAGGTCCCTTCGCAGAATTGATGCAGGGTTTTCAGCACCTTGTCAATTCGGCTTTTACTGAAGCGCAAGTGACGATTGACGTCAGAGAAGAGCCGACGGGCCTCGCGGTTGATATCAGCGTTCCCGAGACATTCCGTGACGGTGATATGCTGGTGGAAACGAAGGGGTGCTACCTTCACGTTACAATCCGCTACGATCATAAACAGGCTCATTCATCCCATGTGTCTTCAAGCATGACAAGAACCGTTGTCCTCCCGTATAAGGTGAGTGAAGAAGATATGGAAACATCCTGGAATGAACAGACGCTTACCCTCTTTTTCCCTAAAAAATAAGCATGAATGATGGATATCATTCATGCTTTTTATTTGAAGATACTGGTGAAGCCTTTCACCAGCGATCCGACCTGATTTACGGCGCTTACCATCTGCCCCGTTGTATCTATCATTTTATTAAAGTCAAACTGTCCGTTCGTTTTTTTAAACTGGGAGAGTATGCCTGAGAATTGGGAAGACTGCTGCTGATTCGGTCTGGGAACGGGGTAAGGATTCACAAACCCCGGCTGCCCCCCGGGCATGGCTGCCTGAGGAGGAGAGGGAGCAAACGGCTGCTGCATATGACCGTATTCCTGATTCGGATAAAATTGCTGCGGGTACTGCCCTTGCTGATGATAGGGCGGCTGCTGCAATGGCTGTATCTGCTGCGGATACGGCTGCTGTAATGGCTGTATCTGCTGCGGGTAGAAATATCCCGCCGGCTGCTGGTACATATTTTGATATGGCTGCGCTCTCCATTGCATATGACATTCCCCCTTGTCTCTCACTAAGTTTCTGCTATATATGTATGAATTCCGCCGTGGTTATGTGCTTTCGGTGATTCTGATTTTTGTCAAATGCTGTCGAAAGTCTTAATTTTTTAAAAACAGAAAAAAGTCGAATCGTTATGTTACCATAATCTCAACATACATGAGAGGGGATGCACCATTATGAACGTATCATACTTAAGAAAGCGTTTTGCTGAAGTGAAAAAATATGAAACAGATTGTGCAGATAAACTGATGGACTTTGCAAAATTCCTCTATATTCAAGGCCATCTCACCGCAACCGAATTTCGAAACAGTATGAAGGTTCTCGAAGCAAGTGGAGCAGAAAACCCGGCGTATGAATAACATACCCGACCCCTTTATATAAAAGAAGGCAGCCGTTTTCAGCTGCCTTCTTTTTCAATTTCATCCCTTAATATACGAAGCGTATATAAAACAGATTCAGTTAAATCCCTGTATCTTTTTTTATGAATATGATGAACATATGATTGGAGCATCAGCTCTCCGAAATTTTCTGTAACGGCCTGAATTTGTGCGTGATGAACGTATTTCGGACGGTTTTCCTGAATAAACGCAAGCGCTGCTTCTGTCCAAAGCGCGCAAAGCCGGTCTCTTTTTTCAACATCGGGTTTAATAATCTCAAAAAAATCATATGAACGGCCTGACTCTTTTCCATCCTGATACCTTTTTTCGGCTTCCAGAACCGCCTCTATCATTTGTTCTGTCAGCTCCAATAACGACTGTGTCTGCAAACGGACTCACCTCAGTACATATGGTACCAAAGTTTTTGCATAAAATCAGCTGATCCGGCAGGCTCTCGGCAAATCCTTTTTACGCCGGTCAGCCAAAAACAGGTCATCAATACAAACATGAAGCTCCCGCGCCTCTTCCTCAAGGCGGGAAAGTTTCTCCTGTCTGATTTCTTCAGCTTCCGCCTGACAGGATCTGACTGCTTGGGTAAGCGTCTTTTCAGCAGCAGAAATCCGGAATTCGATATCAGAAAGCAGACGGAGAATATCAGCCTTGCTCGTGTAAACAGACATTCATGTTCCTCCCTTTTATCACTTGCGTTTCTTTAGAATATAATTCTCGTTTTCATACCGCTCTCCTTTGCACATGACAAAACTAGAAGCAGTTCGGCAAACAAACAGAGATTATCCTAAAAGGCGTGCCTTTCGACAAAAAAGTGCCGCAAACTTTGTATGAACCGGCACGTTAATGCAAACGATACAGTTGAGGAGGTGCCGTATGAAAACGAGACCGAAAAATGCAGGTAAACAGCAAAAAACCGAAGCAAAAACGACTGATACGCTTGATAAAAAATTAGGCGGCCCAAACCGCCCTTCCACGTAACACATCAGCAGCCCGAAACCCCAGCGAACGGTTTCGGGCTTTTTCATTTCTTCAGCCACTCTTTAACCGCGAAGAGCGCATGGAGCTCCCGTCTTTTCTGGAAGTACCAGTCCGTCAGTTCAAGCTGTTTCGGCATTTTCTCCTGTAAGAAAGCCCCTTTTCTTAACCTTTTTTGAAACCAATCCGCCCTTTCGCCGTCTAATGGGTGGGCAACAATGGGATAGGTTGTCCTCAGCATCGGTGATGTTCTTTTTTTGATGCCGATCATTTTCTCCATATCAAAGCGTGATCCGGTATGAGGAACGGTATCAAGAAAACGGTAAAAAGAAGCGTGAAGATCAGGGCTGAACAGAAGGCGGGCCAGCTGTTTTCCAAGCGTAATTCTCTCTTCGGTTTTTGAAAACCGTTTGACGGAAATTCCGTATAATTGTCCGTCAAATGAAGGGAATATCACCGTATTAAAGTGAAACCAATCACTTAAATAAAAAGGAATCGTGCCAAAAACATTCTTTTTAAACGAAGGATTTTGTATAATAGGTGCTTGGATAGTGTTTTGTTCATTTATAATAAGAGCATACATGAGCCGTTCCGTATCTCCGTGACGCCAAAAGCGGAACCATTCTTCCTGCATAAAAGCCGAGACGCGGAAATGAGGAAGATGACGGAAAAGAGGTTCGCCGATTTGTTTTGACCACTGGTAGACCAGAAGCTGAGGATAGGCATCAGAAAAAATCAGCCAATTCGCCCTTTCATACGAAAGGAAAAACCAATTTTTCTGACTGCTGTCAAGGCCCTCCTGATAAAGGATGCCTCTTAAATCAGTCATCGACCAGCCCGCATTGCGGGACACAAAGGATGCCAAAAGCGGCCACTTGATCTCAGGATGGCGGTCATAATATGCTTTATAGGCATTCGTCCGGGAAATATTATCGGCATTTTTTATTTTCGTCTCTTTTTCGATCAGGCGAAGAATGGCGGTTACGGTCTGTCGTTTATGCACGTTCATTCACTTCCGTCACTATTAGTTTGATAAGGAGGATGGAAAAAGTGATTCGGTACCCGAATGGAAAAACTTTTCAGCCGAACAAAACGGTTTCATCCCAAAACAGCCAGAAACGGTCTCATTCATACAGTAATCGCGGCATGACCCTCGAAGACGACCTGAATGAAACGAATAAGTATTATCTGGTTAACCAAATTGCTGTCATTCACAAAAAGCCGACACCCGTCCAGATTGTAAACGTCCACTATCCGAAAAGAAGCGCCGCAGTCATTAAGGAAGCTTATTTTAAACAGTCTTCCACAACTGACTACAACGGCATTTATAAAGGGCGCTACATTGATTTTGAGGCAAAAGAAACAAAAAACAAAACGGCATTTCCCCTGCAGAATTTTCATGATCATCAGATTGAGCATATGAAGCAGGTGGTCAGACAAGACGGCATTTGTTTTGTTATTATATCCGCTTTCGGAAAGGTTTATTTCCTCGAAGCCGACAAGCTGTTTGTCTTTTGGGAGAGAAAGGAGAACAATGGCAGAAAATCGATTCGCAAAGACGAATTAGAAGATGCTTCCTTTCCGATTTCCCTTGGATACTCACCGAGAATTGATTATATTAGTATTATTGAACAGCTTTATTTTTCGCAGGAACAGTAGACTGAGCGAAAGGTTGATAAACGAAAGGTTGAGATGTTATGTCAGATCAATTTACGAGCCGTGAAGAACGCCGTAAGGCAAGGCAGACGAAAAGCACTAAGCCCTCTTCACCGAAAAAAGGCAAGAAACAGCGTAAAGGCGGTTTATTCAAAAAGATTGTGCTGTCCTTGGTTATTCTGTTTGTCCTTGGCATAGTCGGCGGAGCGGCGGCATTTGCCGTTTTGGTTTCCGGCGCGCCGTCTTTGGACGAAGCCAAGCTGAAAACGCCTTACTCTTCAACGATTTACGATAAAAACGGCAAAGAAATAGCGGAAGTGGGCGGTGAAAAACGAACCTACGTCCCGATTAAGGATATACCCGATGTTGTGAAAGAAGCATTTATCGCAACTGAAGACGCCCGTTTTTATAAGCACCACGGTATAGACCCGATCCGGATCGGAGGCGCCTTGGTCGCCAACTTTACGGATGGATTCGGTTCAGAGGGAGGAAGCACAATCACCCAGCAGGTTGTGAAAAACTCGCTTTTGACCCATCAGAAAACGATTAAACGGAAAGCACAGGAAGTGTGGCTTTCACTGCAGCTGGAGCGCCATTATTCTAAAGATGAAATCTTAGAGATGTATTTAAACAGAATTTATTTCTCACCGCGTGCCTACGGCGTCGGTAAAGCGGCTGAAGAATTCTTCGGCGTAAAAGACTTGAGCAAGCTTACGGTTGAACAGGCGGCGACGCTTGCCGGAATGCCGCAAAGCCCGACCGGATATAACCCGGTTAAAAATCCGAAGGCTTCCGAAAAACGCCGAAACATTGTTCTCAGCTTAATGGAAAAACAAGGATTCATTTCAAATTCTGACTACCAAAAAGCAAAGAAAGTGTCCATGAAAGATGAAGGCGTCGTCAGCCAAAAGGAATACGATAAAAAGGACACAAATAAATACAGCGCTTTTGTCGAAGAAGTTATGAAAGAAATTGAGACAAAAGAAAAGAAAGACGTCGATATTTCAACTGACGGATTGAAAATTTACACGACTCTTGATACGAAAGCACAAGATTATCTTGATCAATTGATGAACGGAGATACAGCCGGCTTTTCGGAAGGCATGCAGGGCGGCGTCACGCTCCTTGATACGACAAACGGAGAAATCCGCGCTATCGGAGCAGGACGGAACAGAACTACCGGGGGATTCAATTATGCAACACAAGGTAAAACCCAGCCCGGTTCAACGATAAAACCTATTCTTGATTACGGCCCGGTCATTGAAAATAAAAAATGGTCGACGTATGAGCAGATTGATGATTCGGCTTATACGTACTCTAACGGCACACCAATCCATGATTATGACAATAGATACAGAGGCCAGATATCAATGCGAGAGGCCCTCTCAGACTCACGTAATATCCCGGCTCTGAAGGCATTCCAAGCAGCAGGTAAAGATAATGCCGTCGACTTCGCAAATGACTTAGGACTAGGATTAAACAAAGAGAGTGTAACCGAATCTTATTCGATCGGAGGATTTGGTGAGGATAACCGCGGTGTATCTACTATGACAATGGCGGGCGCCTACAGTGCTTTCGGAAATAACGGAACGTACAATGAACCGCACGCGGTCACATCGATTGAATTTAATGACGGCACTAAGCTTGATTTAACACCGAAACCGAAAAGTGCTATGAGCGACTACACGGCGTTCATGGTTACAGATATGCTCAAAACAGTCGTGCAGTCAGGAACAGGCAGATTAGCTCAAGTACCGAACGTGGAAGTCGCCGGTAAAACGGGTACGACCAACTTTACTAAAGAGGATATCCAAAGATATAATATCGCACAAGGCGGAGTCCCAGACTCCTGGTTTGTCGGATACACCCCTCAATATACAGCAGCGGTTTGGACCGGAGTTGAGTCTGGCAACAAAGCAGGCAAGAAATCACTGTCTTCTGCAGACCAGCAAGTCGCAAAACGGATTTTTCAAAAGCTGATCTCATACGTTGATGACGGTAAAGGAAGCTTCAAGCAGCCTGACAGTGTCGTCAAAGAAACAGTTGAGAAAGGCTCGAATCCTGCCGCTTTAGCCGGACCAAATACGCCGGATGATAAAAAAGTGACGGAGTACTTCGTGAAAGGAACGCAGCCAACTGCCGTTTCTAAAACATACACGAAAGAAAAAGCCGATAAACCGACAGGATTGCAAGTGAAATACGACAAAGATAAAAAATCATTAACTTTAAGCTGGAATTATGACGGTGATGCAACATTCAATGTCAAACAATCCGTTGACGGCGGAAGCTACAGTGACATTCAAAACAGTTCGGCAAAAGAAGCCGTCGTCTCAGATGTCACACCAGGCTCCACATACAGCTTCCAGGTGACAGCGGAAAACGATGACGGAAAAAGCGATACGGCATCAGCTTCTTTCAAAGTCCCGAAAGATGAAGAAGACGATGCGGATAAAGATAAAGCGACTGACGATGAACAGAAGTCTGATGAAGATAAAGACAAAGACAAAACGCAAACCGATGATTCAAACACAGATGACAATCAGACAGATACGTCTGACGGATCGGATCAAACACCAACTGATGACCCGGATAAAAATCAGGATCAATCCGATAAGGATCAAACAGATAACAACAATCAGAATCAGCCCGGTAACGGGACCGATAACAACGGACAGCAAGATAACGGCTCTGATAATGATTCCGATTCCGGTTCAGACGGCTCAAATAAACCTGACAACGGTCAAACGGACAAAAACCAAGACTCATCTTCAAATATCAACGGGCAGTCCAATTCGTCAACCATCCAGTCAAATCCCGCTCATTAGCGGACGAAATCCTTCACCTCAACCAGGTGAAGGATTTTTTTCATACAAAAAAACCTCCTTATGAGAAAAGGAGGTTTTTAACCTTTGTTCATGGCTTCATATTTATGATATTGTTTCTTCATCTCCGTCATCAATTCATCAAGCTGAATAAACGAGTGATATTGAGTCGGTTTTGTTAAAATAAACGCCATTCGCTCCGCCCAATTGATCGGTTCGGCGGGAAAATGCTTTGTTTCAAGCACAGACCAATCGAGTGATGTGACCCGCTCCCCTGCCGTCCAGTGAAAAGCGGCAATCAGACAGGCAATTCCCTTCAGCATGTCATTTTGATCACATCTCGATTTTCTTGTTTGAAAAACGGGAAGCAGCGTTTCTTTCGTTTCATTCCAAACTTGAAACAGAAACGGGACATATTCGCCCCTTTCCCTCCATGGCTGCACGGTTGGCTGACCGCTGAAATCCATATACAGCGGATGGCGGCGCAGCGCCGTTTTGATCTCAAGGCTTTCCAAGTCCGTAAGGCTGCGCAGGTATGTTTCATAGCCTGCCAGAATGTCAATCGCCGTCACCGTTTCACCAGCCCTTTTTTGTCACGCTTCTGCCCTTCTCTGCATAGCGGAAGCAAAGGACATTCCGCACAGCGGGGAGATTGCGCTTTACAATGATACCTGCCGAAAAATATTAATCTGTGATGCGTAACAGACCAATCCTCTTTTGGCACTTTTTTCATTAATGTTTTCTCTACTTCCAAAACAGAGTCCTTCCATCGGCAGATACCGAGCCGTTTAGAGACCCGCTCCACATGAGTGTCTACTGCGATCGCAGGTACGCCGAAAGCAACAGACACGACCACATTTGCCGTTTTCCGTCCGACACCCGGCAGATTCACAAGCTCATCCCGGTCTTTCGGCACTTCTCCGCCGTACTCTTCGATGATCATTTTGCTCAGCTTTTGAATATTTTTGGCTTTATTACGGTACAGACCGATTGATTTAATATCCTGCTGGAGTTCTTCCAGCGATACGGAAAGATAATCTTCGGGCCGTTTATATTTTTGAAATAGCGTTTTTGTCACTCTGTTGACGAGAGCATCCGTACATTGCGCGGATAGTGCGACTGCCACAACCAGTTCGAAAGGATTTGAATGGACAAGTTCACATTCTGCGTGCGGAAACATATCGCCGATTTTTTCAAGACAATATTCAATCTGCTTTAAATTTAACACGTTTCTCCCCTTCTCATGTTATTGTTCCAGCCAATTGTAAAAAGGCACCTGCCTCGTATACTCTTTTTGCGGATCATTTTGTTTCGTTTGAACACGCCGGAATTTTTGACTGTGCGCCTTCGCCTGCTCAACCGTTTTGAAGCCGTTCTTTTTCCATTCAAATAAAATCCGGTCAATATAGCGAAAACTGAGTTTCCCCGATAAAACGGCTTCTTTTAAGGCGTGCTTAATCAGAATCGCATCATGCTGATCCTGGTCCTGCCATATGGCCAGCGTCTCGCATTCAAGCGGCGACAGCGGTCTTCCGAACTCTTCTTCAAAGATGGTATACAGGCTTTTTTGTTCTCTTTCTGACGTTCTTTCCTGCGTTTCGTTTTGTGAATGCTGCATGTAATCATACAGCTTCGCCCATAACGGCTGCAGAGAATATTTTTCAAACTTTATGCCGTTATGGTCTTCACATTCTTCAATAAACAGAAAACCTTTTTGAATAAACATTCTCAGGCAGCTTGTACATTCTTCAGCAGAGATGGACATGCCTGACTGAAGTTCAAACGGCGTCGGAAAATAAGAGCCCTTTTCCAAATGCATTTTAATCTTCAAAAGCAGGATCAATTCGGTTTCATTCAGCCCGAGCTGCCGGTAATGTGTCAGCAGCAGGTTGGGAATGCTTGAAATGCCGAGTTCCTGCATATCTATAAATTGCTGTTTTTTCATCCTTACACCTCTTACTGTAAAAGGTTATCTCCGGGAGCTTTCCCCTTTACTTAGAAAAAGTCTCCCTTGCAGGAGACTTCGTTTTTCATAACTATTACGGATACAGACGGTTCAGAAGTCTCGGGAACGGAATCGTTTCACGCACGTGAGGCGCTCCGCTGATCCAAGCCACTGTCCGCTCAAGTCCGAGGCCAAAGCCGGAGTGCGGAACAGAACCGTATTGTCTGAGTTCAGCATACCATTTGTAAGCATCTGAATCCAGACCGTGTTCTTTTAATCTTTCTTCCAATAAATCCATATCATGAACGCGTTCTGAACCGCCGATGATTTCCCCGTAGCCTTCCGGAGCGATTAAGTCGGCACATAACACGACATCGTCACGATCTTTGGCAGGCTGCATATAAAACGGTTTTAATGACGTCGGGTAATGAGTGATAAACACCGGTTTGTCATAGCTTTCTGCGATCGCTGTTTCATGCGGCGCACCGAAGTCATCTCCCCACTCAATATCGTCAAAGCCTTTTTCTTTCAGGAATTCGATCGCTTTATCGTACGTAATGCGCGGGAAAGGCGCTTTGATTTGTTCAAGCTTCGATGTGTCTCTTCCTAATGTGTTCAGCTCGATCTTACAATGTTCCAGCACACTTTGTACGATGTATGCAACATAATTCTCCTGAACTTCAAGGTTTTCTTCAAATTCAACAAATGCCATTTCAGGCTCAATCATCCAGAATTCGATGAGATGGCGTTTCGTTTTCGATTTTTCCGCTCTGAACGTCGGTCCGAAAGAGAATACTTTTCCGAGCGCCATTGCAGCTGCTTCCATATACAGCTGGCCGCTTTGAGACAGGAAGGCGTCTTCATCAAAATATTTTGTCGCGAAGAGCTCAGTCGTGCCTTCCGGAGCGCTTCCCGTCAAAATCGGCGGATCAACTTTCACGAAGCCTTCTTTATTGAAAAATTCATAAGTCGCACGGATGATTTCGTTGCGGATTTTCATAATTGCGTGCTGGCGTTTCGAACGGAGCCATAAATGTCTGTGATCCATTAAGAATTCCGTACCGTGCTCTTTAGGCGTAATCGGATAATCAGTCGCTTCGTGAATGACTTCAATGGATGTAACAGCAAGCTCATAGCCAAGCGGTGAACGCTCGTCCTCTTTCACAATTCCTTTTACATAAAGTGACGTTTCCTGCGTCACTGATTTTGCGATTTGGAAGATGTCTTCTTCTACTTCAGCTTTGACGACAACTCCCTGAATGAAGCCGGTACCGTCTCTCAGCTGTAAAAATGCGATTTTACCGCTTGAGCGTTTATTAGCGACCCAAGCTCCAATCGTTACTTCCTCGCCTGTGTGTTTATACACTTGGTTAATTGTTGTTTTCAAACTCTTTCCCTCCAGAACAAGAAAGACATTCAGGAATCTGCCTGAATCTCTTTTTTCATCACTTTATTATACCCGTTCTACTCTAACGGGGTCAATGCAAGTGAAAAGCGGCTTTAAAAGCCGCTTTTTCAGAATCAGCTGTGTTTTTCCGTGAAGCGGCGGATTCTTTCGACCGCTTCTTCTAAAAGATCAAGTGACGTTGCGTAAGATAAGCGGACGTTATCCGGTGAACCGAAACCCGAACCCGGCACGATGGCGACTTTTTCTTCTTCCAGAAGCGCCTTGACGTATTCATCGACATCTTTGAATCCGCAGTTTTCTGCGGCCGCTTTGGCGTTAGGAAACAAGTAAAACGCCCCTTCAGGCTTGACACAGGTGAATCCGGGAATTTCACTGAGCTGAGCGTAAATGGTGTTCAGTCTGTGCTCAAATGCCTGTCTCATCTCTTCCAGCGGCTCAGCCGGACCGTTATAGGCCGCAATGGCGCCGTATTGAGCGATGGACGTCGGATTTGATGTGCTGTGGCTCGCAAGGCTCGTCATCGCTTTAATAATCGTCTCCGAACCCGCCGCATAGCCGATCCTCCAGCCCGTCATGCTGTGAGATTTCGACACGCCGTTAATGATGATCGTCTGCTCTTTCAATTCATCTGAAAGCTGTGCGATTGAGACGTGTTTTTTTCCTCCGTATGTAAGCTTCTCATAAATCTCGTCAGAAACGATCAGAATGCCATGCTCCAGACACACTTTTCCGAGTTCCGCAAGCTCTTCTTTCGTATACATAACACCTGTCGGGTTGCTCGGTGAATTGATAATGAGCGCTTTTGTTTTCTCGGTGATAGCCTGCTTCAGCTGCTCCGGTGAAATTTTAAACTGATTGGATTCCAGCCCTTCTGCATAGACGGGACGCCCCCCTGCCAGTTTCACCTGCTCAGGGTAGCTGACCCAGTAAGGAGTCGGTATAATCACTTCGTCCCCTTCATCGAGAATAACCTGAAATAATGTATACAGAGCGTGTTTCGCTCCGGTGCAGACAATGATTTCTGACGGCTTATATTCAATCCCCTGGTCGTTTTTGAATTTTTTTGCGATACTGTCTTTCAGCGCCGGCAGACCGCCTGAAGGCGTATATTTCGTATGGCCTTCATTCATGGAACGCACCGCGGCATCTATAATGTGCTGAGGCGTATTAAAATCCGGTTCTCCTGCTCCGAGGCCGATGACATCATGGCCTTCTGCTTTCAGCTCTTTCGCTTTTGCAGTAATTGCAAGTGTTGCAGACGGTGTTAATGCGGATACTCTTTTTGCCAATTTCAATTTGAACTCCCCCTAATACGTCTCACGGTGTGATGTTTTTGAGAACCTTGCCGCTTGTAAAATCCACATAACTAAAGCTATACTGCCCGCTTTTGTTGATATAGGTCACTTCCCATAACGGAACATTGTTTTCTCTCGCCAGGTGAACGCCATTCAGCTTGGAAACAAGCCCTTCGTCCCGAACGATCTTGGCAGCCTTGCCGCTTGAAATGCCGTCACTGGCTTTTTTTGAGAGAATTTTTGCTTTTTTGTCGGCCGGAACCCATACATACATATCTTTTCCATGTTTATCCGTTCCGGTAACAACATAATATTTCTGTTTGCCGACAAAGGTCTCCACTTTCTCAGCATCTGTCAGATCCGTTTTTTCTTTAGCGGCTGAGGCAGCTGTTTCGTGGCCTTCTTCTTTTTGAGCCATTGCAGATTTAAAAATGCTGGCCGAAAATAAAAGCACTGCTAAAAAAATAATACCAAATACGGCTGTAAATATTAATGCTTTTTTTCTCATCTTTTTCACCTATGTGCGATAAATGGTGAAGACCGCTTCATTTTGATTTTCTTCGTCGAGCGCAAGGCCGAACATCAGATTGTCCCGTTTCAAAGTCCGGTTTAATGTATCGACGATTTTATATAAATCATCTGAATGCTCCACATTAATCGTTGACAGAATTTCAATTTTGCTTTCCATTTTTATACCCTCCATCGGTCGAACAAATTTTGTTAGTCATAACGGGATGCGCCCGCGGCATAATAAAATCACAAGGCGGCATGAACCCGCTTTTACTATAAAAACAATTCCTCATCCCACACCACGAAAGCCGCGTTTATGCGGCTTTTATTCCGTTTGGCTGACATAAGCCCCGAGTTCGGCATCCGTCAGCTCCAAAAGGGATGAAGTCGGGAGCGCTTCAAGAAACAGCCGTCCGTATCCCGCCGTCTTTACACGCTGATCTAAAAGAACGATTGTTCCCTTGTCTCCCGCCGTACGGAGCAGGCGCCCGATCCCCTGTCTGAACGTTAACACGGCCTCAGGCAGGGAAATCGTCTGAAACGGATTTTTCCCCTGCTTCTTGGCAAATTCGCATTTTGCGGCATGAAGCGGATTGTCAGGCGCCCTGAAAGGAAGTCTTGCGATCATGACGGTTGACAATTCATCCCCCGGAAAATCAACACCTTCCCAGAAATGATTCGTCCCGAGCAAAATCGCCCTGCTTGCCGTTTTAAAGGTTTTCATTAATTTACCGGGACTCCCGCCCGAAATACCTTGGGCGAGAAGCTGAATGCCTGATATCTCCATACTGAGTTTCAGTTCCTGATACACTTTTTTCAGCATATCATGAGACGTAAACAGGACAAGGATCTTCGGCTGTTTTCCCTTTGACATGATTTCTGCATACTTGGCAATATGCTCAATGACTTCCCGCTCTCCGTCATATTTAACGGATTTCATCTCTTTCGGAATGATGACGTTCATCTGATCATCGTAAGAAAAAGGAGACGGGATGCTTTTGGTGCGCGGATAAAAATCCGCAAGTCCGAGCCTTTCAATCATAAATTGAAAAGAATGCTCCACCATTAAGGTCGCTGATGTGAGCACAACGCTTTTTTTGCGGGCGAAAAACTGGTCTGCCAGCATTTCACCGGGCTCCAAAGGCTGCGCATAGATGCTGACGGCATTTTTTGCGCCCTTCGCGTCAATTTCAACCCAAACGGCTTCTTTCTCATCATTTTCAAACAGCAGCCTGCTGAACGTATCGCGATATTCTTTCAGCCCCCTGATACACTTTACATATTCGGCCGCTAAAAAAGCCGCTCCGCTTTTCATCTGATCAAGCTTTTGATGTAACAGTTTCTCCTGTACTGAAAACATGTCAAGCAGCTGATCCAGCATCGCACAAAGCCGCTCGGCTCCGTCCGTTATCATGTGAAACCCTTTATCCTGGCTTTTATGATTGAGACTATAAACGAGACGGTTCAGATCGTCTTTAGGTTTTCTTCGTTTGACAAAAGAATGCACTGAACTGAAAAATGCGTCGCTTTCCGATTGAATATGCTTCATCCACTC
Organism: Bacillus sp. EB106-06-01-XG163; assembly: GCF_058791615.1. Classification (NCBI taxonomy): domain Bacteria; kingdom Bacillati; phylum Bacillota; class Bacilli; order Caryophanales; family Bacillaceae; genus Bacillus; species Bacillus sp. EB106-06-01-XG163. Next base: position 149,499 of record NZ_JBYTDS010000002.1, on the reverse strand, counting down.
ATCGGCGTCAAAAAAACTTTCCGCCGGCAGTTCATACGTATAAAACAGTTTTCTCATCCGCTTTAACAGTCCGTGTTCCTTTAAGGTTCCGATTCGGCTGAGCTTTGTGTGCAGTCCGATGTATGAAGCTCTCTTCCCCAGGTGCTCGCTGGCAGCGCGTTCGAAATGATGCGCTTCATCAATGATGATCGTTCCGCTTGCAGGCAGTTTTTTCGTTTCACTGCTTTGATCTGAAAACAGCAAAGCATGGTTTGTGATAATCAGATCTGCGGCCTGCGCCTTTTCTTTAGCCCGTTCATAAAACCCGGCAGCCGAGTCCTTCCCTTTTTTAAAAAAAGAATTCTCATCGTAAGCCATGCGCTCCCACAGCAATCTGCCGCCTGATGGAAGATTCAGCTCAGCGGCGTCGCCCGTTTCAGTCTCCGTCAGCCAGACGAGAAGCTGCGCTTTCGTCAAAACCGCATCATAGTTGTCATCTTCCTCATGCAGAATATGTTCAAACTTAGGCAGGCACAGATAATGTGATTTCCCTTTTAAAATAGCAGCTTTGACCGGCCAAGGAAACATACGCTCCAAAAGCGGAAGATCTTTAGACATGATCTGCTGCTGCAAAAGAGTAGAGTACGTGCTGATAATCACGGGAGTTTGCTCCGCTTTGGCAAATAAAACAGCCGGAACGAGATAACCGATCGTTTTTCCGATGCCGGGCGCCGCTTCAATCAGCGCATGCTCCCGATTGCGGAAGGCGCCAAGCACTTCATCCATCATCGAAAGCTGCCCTTTCCGCTTTTCATAGCGGGGGATGATGCCGGATAAGATCTGTTCTTTTTCTTCGTTCCACTTTTCAAGGTCAATGGCCGCATTCACCGGACGGGAAACCGGAATGTGATCGGGCTCTTTAATTGAAAAAGAGGCGTATGGAATGCAGCGCTTTTCTTCCGCCGGCCTGCTTTCATGTATAAAAGAATCCAAAAGCAGCGTCAAATCGCTGATAAAATGCTGTGAAAGCCTTCTAAGCTGCTTTAATGTCGGTAAAGGCAAATGTTTCAGTTTATGTAAAATGTCTAAAAAGACCAGTCCCGTAACCTCCGCATCGCTGTCTGCGCGGTGAGGTCGATCATGAACAATATTCAGCTCCGCGCACAACTCACCGAGCTTATATCCTTCAAACCCCGGGAAAACAATACGCGAAAGCTCAACCGTATCAAGCACTTCACAATCCGGCAGCTCATAGCCCGCTTCGCTCAGTTCATGCCGGACAAATCCGAGGTCGAAATGAATATTGTGGGCAACAAAATACGCGCCGTCAAGCAGATGAAAAATCTCCTCCGCGACTTCTTCAAACGGCAGTTCATTTTCAACCATTCCGGACGAAATTCCGGTCAGCTGTTCAATAAACGGCGGGATGGCCTGATTCGGATTGATATATTTTGAAAACCGCTCAGTTATTTGTCCATTTTCAATGACAACCGCTGCGATTTGAATGATTTTATCGCCCTTTTTCGGCGAATTTCCTGTTGTTTCGACATCTATGACAACGAACCGTTGTTTGTTCATTAAAATGGACACCTCAATTCTTGCATACGAGAAAAGTGTAACACGTTTTGTTGAGAAATGGAGCGGAAAAACAGCTTTTGCCCCTAAATCTTAAAAGAAAACCCCCATGAAGGGGGCTCTTTTACAAAATCGTGTGTGCCGGCTCCTGACCCAGCATCTGCTCGATTTTATTCTGATCATCCAGAACGGCCACCTTCGGCTGATGGCTTTTTGCTTCCTGATCAGACATCATTTGATAAGAAATAATAATGACTTTATCTCCTTCTTGGACGAGACGGGCAGCTGCTCCGTTTAAACAGATGACGCCGCTCCCCCGCTTACCGGGAATAATATACGTTTCAAGTCTCGCTCCGTTATTATTATTCACAATCTGAACTTTTTCATTAGCGAGCATTCCGACGGCATCTAAAAGATCTTCATCAATCGTAATGCTGCCGACATAGTTTAAATTGGCTTCCGTCACGGTAGCGCGGTGCAGTTTTCCGGCCATCATAGTGCGGTACATATTATGATCTCTCCCATTCATCAATATCAATAATGATATTATCAATCAGTCTGGCTTTAGAAAATTGGACGGCACAGGCCAGAATGACCTTGCCGTTTAATGTTTTAAGCGGAGTCAGCTCCGGATAAGCGTACAGTTCGGCATAATCAATGACGCCGCTTGTGTTTTCGATGATATCGGTGACGGTTTTTATAACGGTTTCCGGATTTCTTTCACCGTCTCTGATCAGTTCGGCACCTTGCTGCAATGCTCTATAGATCATCGGCGCTTCTTTGCGTTCCTGCTCAGTCAGATAGACGTTGCGAGAGCTTTTGGCAAGTCCGTCTTCTTCTCTGACCGTGTCCACTGCAACCAATTCGATATCCATAAAGAAATCCTCAATCAATCCGTCCACAACTGCTGCCTGCTGGGCATCTTTCAGGCCGAAGTAGGCGCGGGTCGGTTTAACGAGATTGAAAAACTTCGTCAGCACAGTGGCCACTCCGTCAAAATGGCCGACGCGGGAGGCGCCGCACAACACGTCAGTTCTCCTTTTCACTTGCACGGCAACATTTTGCTCGCCTTTATACATGTCACTTGGAGACGGCGTAAACAAAACATCTGCCCCCGCCTGTTCTGCAAGCCGGGCATCGCGCTTTAAATCTCGCGGATATGCTTCGTAATCCTCGCCCGGTCCGAATTGAGTCGGATTGACAAAGATGCTCATCACGACAATATCGTTTTCTTTGCTTGCTTTTTCAACCAGCGTCAGATGTCCTTCATGAAGAAAACCCATTGTCGGGACGAATCCGATCGTCCGGCCTTCTGAGCGGTATTGTGCAATCAATTCTTTCAGCTGTTGAGTTTCTGTCAGTTGTTTCATCGCTTACTTTCCTCCGTACAAGCCTTGCAGCACAGTTTGGTTTATCTGAAAGGAATGCTTTTCTTCCGGGAAAACCCGTTCTTTCACATCACGGACGTAATCGCTGAGGGCCGACTCAATCGTGCCGTCGATTTTGGCGTATTGCTTCACGAACTTCGGTGTTCTGTCCACGCCGTGGCCGACGACGTCATGATAGACAAGGACTTGGCCGTCCGCTTTTGAACCGGCTCCGATTCCGATGACGGGAATGGATACTTCTTCTTTTATTTTAACAGTCAGTTCAGCAGGCACACATTCAAGCACGAGCATCATCGCTCCCGCCTGCTCGCATTTGATGCTGTCTTCAATGAGCTTTTTCGCGCTTTGCTCATCTTTTCCCTGCACTTTATATCCGCCTAATACGCCGACAGACTGCGGTGTGAGGCCTAAATGGCTGACGACAGGAATTCCGCCGAGAGTCAGCGCGCGGATGGATTCGAAAACGCCGTCTCCGCCTTCAAGCTTTAACGCGTCCGCGCCGCTTTCCTGAATAATGGCCGCGGCGTTTTTCAATGTATCCTCTTTTGAAAGGTGGTAAGACATAAACGGCATGTCAGTTACGATAAACGTATTTTTCGCACCGCGTTTTACCGCTTTTGTATGGTGAATCATGTCACTGACCGTTACGCCGACTGTTGAATCGAGTCCGAGCACGACCATTCCGAGCGAATCCCCGACTAAAATCATGTCGACTCCCGCCTGTTCCGCAAGCTTTGCCTGCGGATAATCGTAAGCGGTCAGCATCACGATCGGCTCTCCGTTTTCCTTCATTTTCATGAAATCCAGTTTTGTTTTCATTCTGTTTCTCCTCCTCTAAACGGTGAGGAGATGAGCCGCCAATTCTTCGCAAGCAAAAAAGCCTTCTGTAAAATAAGAAGGATTCCCACTTGTTTAACGTTCGGCGAATGTCATCCCTCTGTCCCAGTCCTTTTTTGGATCAAGGCAGACTTTTCGTAATCTCTGTTCTGCTGATCAGGTGCAGTTCATTATGATACTGCCCATAGGAAGTATACCAAATTCACGAGGCTTGTACCAACTAAGATTAATTGAGCTCAATATCGGCAGAATAGATCTTCTTTATACCGTCTCTCGTTTCCAAGAGAAGAACTCCCTCATCATCAATGCCGAGCGATTTCCCGTAAAACGTCCCTTGCAGCGTTCTCGCTCTGAGCTCGTTCCCCAGTCCGACCGCATAGCTTTCCCATAGCAGCTTGATCGGTGTAAAGCCGTGGTTCAAGTAATCCTGATAGCGTTTTTCAAAAGTCAGCAGAATCTCTTGTATCAGACCCGCTCTGTCAATTTTCTCGCCGGCTTCCATGCTCAGGCTCGTCGCAATGTCCTGAAGCTCGCCGGGAAAATCGGTTTCCTGCTGGTTCACGTTGATCCCGATCCCGAGAATAACCGAACGGACACGGTCTTCTTCTGCCTGCAGCTCAGTTAAAATCCCGACGGCTTTTTTGCCGTGAATCATTAAATCATTCGGCCATTTAATGGCGGGCTGTACTCCTGTAAAGGCCTCGATGGCCTGAACGACCGCAACGGCTGATAACAGGGTGAGTTGCGGCGTTTTTTGCAAAGGAACGTCGGGTCTCAGAATGAGGCTCATCCAAATCCCGTTTCCCTCCTGTGAATGCCACACTCTGGCCATTCTTCCTCTGCCTGCCGTTTGTTTATCGGCGACTACGAGCGTTCCTTCCGGCGCGCCGTCATTGGCAAGTTCATGAGCGGTTTTTTGGGTGGACGGCAGGACGTCCCGGTAATGAAGCTGTTTGCCCAAAACCTCTGTTTTCAGCCCGAAACGGATTTCGGATTCACTGAGTTTCCCCGGTTTTTTAATGAGCCTGTACCCTTTTCGTCTGACCGCCTCAACCTCATAACCCTCTTTGCGGAGCTCCTCTATATGTTTCCAAACGGCGGTTCTCGAGCAGCCGAGCGCGTCACTTATTTTCTGCCCGGAGATAAAGCCGTCACCCGCCTCAGAAAATAAATCAATTAATCGGGTTCTTAATGTTGATCCCATGATGCGAGCCACTCCTTTATGTCATGTTTTCGGTTAGGGAGCTTCCCTGCCAATACCGCTTCTTCAATCCGGCGAAGTTCTTCGGCTACCCATTTACCCGCGCGGCGGTTTCTGAGCTCCATCAGATCAGCGCCTGAGATGTCGAGGTCTCGAAGGCTTTTGATCGGCAGCTGCTCATACAGGCTCTGAACCTCTTTCAGCTTTTGTTCATCAATCGTCTTATGCTTTTTCAGCATCCCGATTTTAACGGCTGAAAACAGCGCCTCTCCCGCCCGGTACATCGCTTCTGCTTTCAGCTGCGCCGGATAAACGCTTATGATCTGCACCGCTTTTTTTATGACTTTTCCCGGCAGTTTCCATTGTTTTAAAAACGCCTCGGCGCTTTTCGGACAAAGACCGAGAAACAATAACAGCGCTGCCCAGCGTTCTTCGCGTGCATCTAAAGAAGAAAAAGGAAAGCCGCTTGCTTCAAGCATTTGCTGCTCATAACCGGAAAGGCCTGGCAGCTCTTGTATCAAACCTATCTGCACCATCGTTTGAATCGCTTCTTGTGAGGAAGCGCCCTGCAGCAGCTTTTCAAACTCGACGGTCTTTCGTTCTACTGATACATGTGCCAAAAGCTCCCTGTCTTTTATGACGGCCTCTCTTGTTTCTTTTTCTAACAGAAAGCCGAGCTGACTCATAAAGCGGACGGCTCTCATCATCCGCAGAGCGTCTTCCCGAAAACGGTCTTCAGGGTTACCCACCGTTCGGATCAGCTTTTGTCCAATATCATGTGCGCCTCCGAAATAATCAAGCAGCTCTCCTTCGGCAGACATCGCCATCGCATTAATCGTTAAGTCTCTCCGCTTTAAGTCTTCTGATAAAGAAGTAATGAACCGCACAGCTTCAGGGCGCCGGTAATCCTTATATTCTGATTCGGCACGAAAAGTGGTGACTTCATAGGTTTCATCTTCCCACAGGACGATGACGGTGCCGTGCTCTTTTCCTACATCGACAGTCCGCTTAAAGAGACGCTCAACCTCATTCGGCGAAGCGCTGGTTGCGATGTCCACATCACCTATTTTTCGTTTCATATAGCTGTCTCTGACGGCTCCCCCGACAAAGTACGCCTGATGGCCCGCCTTCATCAGATGATGAAGGATGGGGAGGGCTTTGACAAATTCCTGTTCCATAAGATCACTCCGGTCCTGCCAATTCGTCATAAATCCGTTCATACTGACTGACGATTCTTTGCGAAGAAAAGGCGGTCTCCACCATTTTCAGCGCATGATCAGTCAATCGTTTGCTGAGCTGTTTATCTTCTAAAACGGCAAGCGCTTTTTCAGATGCCGCCTGAATATCGCCGACTTCCACCAGAAAACCGCTTACTTGATCTTTAATCACTTCCGGGATTCCGCCGATATTTGTTCCGATGCACGGCACGCCGCAGGCCATCGCTTCAAGGAGGACGAGTCCGAAACTTTCTTTTTCAGACAGAAGAAGTTTAAGGTCACTGATGGAATACAGCTCTTCCACCCTGTCCTGATTTCCGAGGAGCAGCACTTGATCCTGCAGTCCGTATTTTTCGACAAGCTGCCAAGCGACGCACTTTTCCGGCCCGTCGCCGACAAGCAGGAGCTTCGCCTTTGTGTTGGCTGCGATATTACGGAAAACGCGGATGACATCTTTAACACGTTTTACTTTTCTGAAGTTCGAAACATGGATGACGACCTTTTCATCCGGCAAAATGCCATGTTTCTCTTTTATACTCTCTGTATTTTTCTTAAGATAAACACGTTCATCAATAAAGTTGTAGATGGTTTCAATTTTTTTATCCGGCTTGATTAAGTCATATGTTTCTCCGGCAAGCGCGGTTGATACCGCCGTCACTCTGTCGGACGCTTCGATGGCAAAACGGATTAAATCTTTTAATGACGGATCATATCCTAAAACGGTGATGTCCGTACCGTGAAGCGTCGTCACGATGCCGATGTCGCGCTTGAGCATCTGTTTGGCGAGATAAGCGCATACCGCATGCGGCAGCGCATAATGCGCGTGAATGATGTCAAGATTTTCCCTCGCAGCAACCTCGGCGATTTTGCTCGCCAGCGTAAGGTCATAAGGCGGATATTTAAATACCGCGTATTGGTTGACTTCCACCTCATGAAAATGAATATTCGGATGATATGTATTTAATCTGAACGGGATGCTTGATGTGATGAAATGAACCTGGTGCCCTTTTTCCGCAAGCAGCTTGCCGAGTTCCGTCGCAATAATACCCGAGCCTCCGACACTCGGGTAGCATGTAATCCCTATTTTTAATGGTCTCATTGTCCGCCCCCAAAAACATCATCATTCAAAACGGGAAGCTGTTTTGAAAAGAAGCCTTCGGCATACCCCGTCCCGGCTTCTTTGCCATACAGTCTTTCCCGCGCTTCCACCATTTCAATATAACCGTTGGTCAGCGGTGTGTTCACTGACTGCGCCGTAGGAATAAACTGGCTTTGATAGGCGTGCAGGCTTTCTTTTTTCAGATCGATGGTTTCCGTTATGTCGATTACAAAGTCCGGACGGTGAAACCCGTTGATCATATAATAGTATACGCGCTGAGCCTTATGAGCCGGCAGTTCCTGGTGATCTCTGTATTTATGAATTCCCGCCGAGAACACCGCTTCTTCGACCAAAGCCGCCGCATTGCCGTGGTCAGGATGGCGGTCTTTCGGATAAGGCATGAAAACGGTTTTCGGCCGGCAGGCTCTGATGACACTGACAATCCGGCGGATGCCGTCCTCACTTTTCAAAAGCCCGCGGTCGGGAAACGTAAGCTGGATTCTCTCTTTTACGCCGAGAATTCGTGCCGCCTCTGCCGCTTCTTCTTTTCTTATCCCTACCGTTCCGTTGGATGATAGTTCGGCCTCGGTCAAATCGCATATCACCGCGGTTTTTCCTTGAGCCGTAAATTTTGCGATCGTGCCGCCCATACCGATCTCGACATCATCACTATGGGCGCCGAACGCCAGAATATCAACGTGTTCAGACATTCGGCTCTCCTCCGCGCACAAGATTGCGGAAATCAAATGCCCCGCCGTCCAGCGTCCGGACGAGGATTTCCGCTGTCCCCATATTTGTGGCGAGCGGGATCGCGTATACGTCACACAGCCGGATCAGCGCCGAGACATCCGGTTCATGAGGCTGCGCAGTTAACGGATCGCGCAGAAAAATGACGAGATCCAGGGCATTTGCCGCAATCAATGCGCCGATTTGCTGATCTCCGCCGAGCGGGCCGGATTGAAAACGTTCAACGGACAATCCGGTCGCTTCCTGGATTTTCAGGCCTGTCGTACCTGTCGCGTATAACTCATGATGGCTCAGTATATCTTTATATGCGGTCGTAAACTGAACCATATCCTGCTTTTTCTTATCGTGAGCAATCAAAGCGATTTTCATTTGATGTTCTCCCCCTTGCCGATTCAGTCGATAATATTTTCGAGTCCGTATACAAGCTGGTCGATTTTCATCACTTGCTCCACTGACAGCTTCACTCCTGACATAAAGGAAGCCCGGTTATAGGAGTCATGGCGCAGTTTCAGCGTCTGGCCGTCCATGCCGAACATGACTTCCTGGTGGGCGATAAGGCCCGGCAGACGCACGCTGTGAAGGCGGATGCCGTTTAATTCAGCACCGCGGGCGCCCGGCAGAATTTCTTTTTCATCAGGATGGCCCTGCTGCTTTTCTGTACGGACGCTTGAGATCATTTCCGCTGTTTTCAGCGCCGTTCCGCTCGGGGCATCCAGCTTTTGATCATGATGAAGCTCAATGATTTCTACATCTTCAAAATAGTTGGCGGCCATTTGTGAGAACTTCATCATCAGTACCGCGCCCAATGCAAAGTTCGGAGCGATGATGGCGCCGATTCCTTTTTCTTCAGTCAAGGCTTGAAGCTCCTCTAAATCCGCTTCAGAAAATCCGGTCGTTCCCACAACGGGGCGGACGCCGTGTTCAAGAGCGGCTTTCGTATGTTTTTTGCCGATTTCAGGCGTTGTCAAATCGATCAGCACATCCGGTTTTGTTTCTTGGAAACATGCGCGGATATCCGTATAAATAAGAGCGTCTGAATCAGCTGACATCACTTCCCGCAATGTTTGCTGATCGTATGTATGGTCAATGGCGCCGACAAGCTCAAAATGAGGCGTGCGGACGGCAAGTTTTACGGCCTCCTGACCCATTCTGCCTCTTGGTCCGGCAATGACGACTTTAATGGTTTCATTTGACATGGTTTCTCCTACTTTCCTTCTTCTTTTCTAGTCCAGCGGTCTTTATCACGTGTATTAAATTTATGCATGACGCGGTTATGAGCTTCCTCCAATGAAATATCAAGGGAGTTGGCGAGGCAGATCAGGACGAACAGCACATCGCCCATTTCCTCTTCCATGCTTTTCTCATTTTCCGTCGTTTTCTTCGGCTTTTCCCCATAATAATGGTTGACTTCTCTTGCAAGTTCGCCCAGTTCTTCCGTGAGACGGGCCATCATGGCAAGCGGGCTGAAATAGCCTTCTTTGAATTGGCCGATATATTCATCGACCTCAGCTTGTAAGTCTTTCATCGTTTTGTCACTCACTGTGCGAATACCTCCTGTCATCTCTTCCATGTTAGCTAATTCAAGTACATTTGACAAATGTTAAAAACGGCAGTTTGCTGTTTTCTTTTGTATCCACTATAATATTTACGCAATCTTATGGAAGGAAAAGGGGTTTGATGCAATGCTTGGAGAAATCAGAATCAAAAACATTTGCTTTATTTTAATCGGCGCCGCTGTTTTTTCATTCGGACTGGTTCACTTTAATATGCAGAACAATTTGGCGGAAGGCGGATTTACCGGCATTACGCTGCTTTTATATGCGTTATTCCACATCAGCCCTTCTATTTCCAACCTGGTATTGAACATTCCTATCTTTTTCATCGGCTGGCGTATGCTCGGCCGGACGATGTTTGTCTATACCCTGATCGGCACCGTCTCTCTTTCTGTTTTTCTGAGTGTTTTTCAGCGTTACGAAATTCATATGCCGCTGTCGCATGATTTAGCGCTGGCCGCCTTGTTCGCCGGTGTATTTATCGGCGCGGGTCTCGGCATTATTTTTAAATACGGCGGCACGACGGGCGGGGTCGATATCATCGCCAGGCTGATCAACAAGTTTTTCGGAATCCCGATGGGCCGGACGATGTTTGCCTTTGACGCCTGTGTCATTCTGCTTTCTTTGTTTACGTATCTTTCTTACAAGGAAGCGATGTACACGCTTGTAGCCGTTTTTGTCGCTGCGAGATTGATTGATTTTATCCAGGAAGGCGGCTATGCCGCAAAAGGGGCAACGATTATTTCTTCGAAAAACGATTTGATCCAGCAAAAAATCATTGAAGAGATGGAGCGCGGCGTCACCGTTTTAAAAGGACAGGGATCCTATACAAAAGAAGACAGGGACGTTCTTTACTGCGTCGTTCCGAAAAACGAAATTGTGCTTTTGAAAAGCGTCATCACTTCCGTTGACCCGCACGCCTTTGTTGCAGTAAGCGACGTTCATGATGTGCTCGGCGAAGGATTTACGCTTGATGAAAATAAAAATCCGATCAGACGATAATAAAAAGGCGGCTTTTGCCGCCTTTACTGTTTGTGTTTCCATTTGACAACCGGTGATTTTTTCTTTTTCAATCGGCGGGCGAATGCCGGACTGACATTGAGCGTCTGTTCGACGAAGCGCTGCGGCGTCAGTGCCAGCCATTGGTTTAAGGAGACGTCTTCGAAACGGTTGCTTTTGAAAATTTCCAGAAAGCGAAGCACGGTGTCACCGGTATTCTGAACATAATGTCCCATTGCAAAAGGAACATATCCTACGTCACCTGCTTGATAGTTAAATGTCCGCGCTCTTCCCTCCGCCGCAAACACCGTCATTTTCGCTTCTCCTGAAAGATAGTACTGCCACTCGTCCGTATTCGGATGCCAATGCAATTCTCTCATGCCTCCGGGTTCGACTTCCACGAGAGCTGCGGCAATCGTTTTTGACACCTTAAACGTTTTTGAATCGACAATCTTTACTCTTCCCCCGCTGGTAACAAGAGGCTCCTGCCGGGAAAGCTTGTAGCTGAACGGCTCCAAAACGGTGCCTTCCGGGGAAGAAACTGCTGCCTTTTCAATAGGGGGAGGCGGTTCCAGCTGGAACATGTAACGCTCTTTTTTATGGATGTAAGCCAAATCATATCCGGGAACACCGAAGTTCGCCTCCAGCACGCTGCGCGGGGTATGGGCAAACCAGTCCGTTACTGAAAAGGTGCTGTTTTCTGAAAAAGAGCCGTCATCAAAGACGAGCAAAAACTCACTGCCCTGCTCTAATCCTTGAATGGAATGAGGAATGCCGGAAGGAAAATACCACAGATCCCCTTCACTTACGTTGTCAATAAAATTCCTCCCATTTTGATCGACCGCAGTTAAACGGACTCCTCCGTTAATCACATATCCCCATTCGGCTTCTTTATGCCAATGAAGCTCCCGCACAGCTCCCGGCTTCAGTCTCATGTTCACCGCCGCGATGTTTTTGGATACCGGCAGTTCCCTGACCGTCACCTCTCTGGACCATCCGCCGTCTTCAAGCCTCATATGCGTATCAGAAAATGAGAATTTCAAGTTTTGAACCGTTCCTGCATCCGTTGAAGGCGGAACGAGCATGTCAGGATTCTGGAAGTCACGCGCGAGGTTTCGCGGTCCTTCGTCAGTCGCCCCTTTTCTGCCTCTGATCGGCTGCGGGAGGTGTTTTGAAGCCAATTGCTGGATGAGTTTTTTCACTGGCTTAGCTCCTTTACAGCAATTTGTGTTTATTTAGACTTAGGATACTCACGCTTTTTCTCTTTCTTTTTTTCCGCTCTGTATTTTCGGTAGCCGACATATGTCAGCGCAGTAATAATGATACCGCCTGTTGTCAGAATGACCCAGAGCAGCGAAGGGTCAGCGTCATCCCGCTCCACCTTGTCAAAAACCCGCTTTAAATCCTGTTGCAGGAGCGTCAGACGCTCAAGCTTTGTTCCTTTTGTCATCTGCTGAAACCCGTCCTGCTCAATCACCTCGATATGTTTCGCCACCGTATCAAGCTGGCCGGCCGACACATCCATTGTCAGGCTGGGATAAATTAAATCATATAATGATATAAATTCATTCCACTTTTCATTGAAATTTTCACTTCCGTTTCCGCTGACATCTTCTTTTAAGGCGCTGAATGTCGCCATAATCGGTCTTTCAAGCGAACCCCACAGCGGATCGGAGTGGTCTTCCATCGCATCCATTACCAACCTGAACTGGGCGGCTGCCCGGATTTTTTCGGTATCTGAGGCGTCTGCCTGTTTCAGAACGCGCACTAAATCATTGAAACCCAGAGTCACCTGCCTGACTTCGGCGCCGCTCAGTGAGTTTACGTGTGTCATTTTTTTCTTAAAGTAGCCAAGCACTTGCAGAGCCTCATCATACTGCGAACGCCGCGTCATTTGGAAAACGGTATCCGAAAGGTCGTTCAGTTCCTTGAGACCGCCCTCATCTTCAGCTTTGGCAGTTGTGATGAAACACATAAGAGCAAGTAAAAGACAGATCGTCAGCTTTCGTTTCATAGAGGTCCCTCCCACTCCTTCTCTTTACAGAATATGAGGAGCGGGACAAGGTTAGACCAAGATTCTATCAGTGTAAGTCAAGCTTTATCCGTCTTTTAGAAATCACCAAATAGTATGCAAGGCCGAGTGAAAATATGCTCAGCCAGAATGTAGCATAGCCGATCTCTTGCATATAGTCATTGAGCATTGAGTAGCGGGGCATCATGCCGAAAAGATAATCAATGACATCATTATGAAGCGTCCAAACAGCGGCAACGGCAAGATGCCATAACCGGAACCGAAAATACGGGCTGTATAAAACGCCTTGAACGGCCATGGCAAAATGTGAAGCAATCAGCATGTACCCTTCCCAAGGCATCTGCCCCATTTTGACCAGCACAAAGACATTCATTCCGACCGCCCACAGCCCGTATTTTACAAGGGTTACAAGAGCCAGCGCTTCAAACAGCGGCGCGTTTCTTCCCATGAGAAATGCCAGAAGCACGAACAGGAAGAAAAACGTCGCCGTCGGGCTGTCAGGCACAAATATCAGAAATCGGAACGGCGTGTCCGCAAGCTGAGGCACATACCAATAATAGCCGTACACCGTACCGATAAAATTAACGGCAAGAACAAGCAGAAGCATGCCGCGCAACCCTAAAAGATAAGAAATCCACCTCATACCATCAACTCTCAGTCCGTAAAAAGTATGTATCATGCAAAAAAAGCTGACATCCGGTCAGCTCTTTTCATAAAAGTATATCCTGCTATTGTCTACTTCACAATACGTTATTTCGCTGTCGTTTCAGAAATGAACTTCGCCAGCTGATCAAGCTGTTTGTCATTCCCTTTAAAAATACCGGCTGGCATCTGCCCTTTCCCTTTAACGGCGATTTTTTTAATTTCTTCCGGGCTCAGCCCGTTATCGACCAGGGACGGACCGGCGCTTCCGCCTTGAAGATTATCCCCGTGACAGGAAATACAGCCTTGTTCTTTAAATACCTTATAACCGTCTGATTCAGTATCAATGGCGGCTTCTTTTTTGATTTTCCCTTGCTCCTCCGCCTTCGCCCAGTCATGCGTCGCGACTGACTGCCACGTTAAAAAGACCGTAGCGCAAAGCGCCAAAAGCATCATGCCGACCGCAACCGGACGCTTCCACGGCCTTCTTTCAGACCCCCTGTCGAGAAACGGAGCCAAAAGCAGCGACCCGAAGGCAAGACCCGGTATAATCATCGCGCCGATAACGGTGTAGCTCCCTGCGGCATATTCATATTTTAATAGCTGGTATAAAAATAGAAAATACCAATCCGGCAGCGGAATATACCCTGTATCCGTCGGGTCCGCCACCCGTTCCAAAGGCGGCTCGTGCACAATCGTTAAAACGAGAAATCCGACGAGGAAAACGGCCCCGACCATCCATTCTTTCAGCAGGAAGTTCGGCCAAAACGCCTCTGTCTTTCCAGGATACTCTGAATAGTCTTTCGGTATATTCGGTTTTTTTTCAGCCGGTATCCTTGAATCTCCTACAAACTTCATTCCTTTCCCCCGGTGCATGTCATCCCCTCCCTTTTATATCAGATTTGTATTAAAGCGGTCCTGAAATTCCCTGCTTGCGGATCATGACAAAGTGGGCGCCCATGAGCGCAAACAAAGCGGCAGGGAGAAAAAATACGTGAATCGCAAAAAATCTCGTCAGCGTTTGGGCGCCGACAATATCGTGGTGGCCGGCAAGAAGAGTTTTCACCTGCGCTCCGATCAATGGCGTCGCCTCCGCAATCTGAAGACCTACCTTTGTCGCAAACAGCGCCTTCATATCCCATGGGAGCAGATACCCTGTAAAACCGAGACCGAGCATCACAAAAAAGATCAGAACACCGACGATCCAGTTCAATTCCCGAGGCTTTTTATAAGCTCCCTGAAAGAAAACCCGCAGCGTATGTAAAAACATCATCACAATGACTAAACTTGCACCCCAATGGTGCATACCCCTTACAATCTGCCCGAAAGCGACTTCATTCTGCAAATAATACACAGATTCCCACGCGTTTTTTATATCCGGCACATAATACATCGTTAAAAACATCCCGGACAACACTTGGATAACGGTTACAAAAAACGTCAAACCGCCGAAACAATAGACAAAAGCCGAGAAATGGTGAGCGGGATTTACATGTTCCGGCACTTCATGGTCGGCGATATCCCGCCACATCGGCGTAATATCGAGACGTTCATCCACCCAGTCATAAATTTTGTTCAGCATGTCACCCTTCCCCCCTAGGCTTTGCTTTTCCAAGATACAAAAAGCCATCCTTTACTTTTTGCTCATAACGGTCAAGAGGCGCGAGCGGCGGCGTGCCCGGAACGTTCGTGCCGTCTTTTTCATACAGCCCGTAATGGCAGGGACAAAAGAACTTGTTCGGATTTTTAGGATCATTGTTCCAGTTTACGGTGCAGCCCAAATGCTTACAGATCGGAGAAAGCGCTATAATTTCATCCCCATGCTTGTAAACCCAGGCTGACCTGGATTCTTCCGATTCGTACCAGGCGTCGACTTGATGAATTTTAAAGTCAAACCGCTTCGGCTCCTTCGTCAGCTCATCCACACTGACAACCTGCACCATTTTTTGATCTCCCGTCGGTTTTAATACCGGGTCCAGCGCAAAACGGACCATGGGCATAAGCGCACTGGCGGCCATAAATCCCCCCACGCCGGTGAGCGCATAGTTTAAAAATTGTCTTCTTGATATATCTTGTTTTCCGCCCATCTCTTCCCCCCCTAAAGATTGACCAAAAATTAACTAAAATAGAAAATAATTCTGAGATTTGACACCCTCATAATATATGAATCTTTCAGCAAGGTCAACAGAGGCAAAACGGGTGTTTTGCGGGATGCCTGTAGTTTTTATGAATTGTTCCACTTCTGTAACAAAACGTTCAAAATTTCTCCGCACTTGTCATCCGCTATTTTTCTCTTTAGAGAGTCTTTCATATGTTCAAACGGAACGGCAGGTATGTATATGACATCAGACCCTATTTCAGAATCCTTCCATTTTTCGTCTGCCGTCAGGAACAAGACGTGCCGAAAGTTGGTCATCACTTCGTCTTTGAGTTTTTGAAGCAGGGCGATTTGTGATTGGTCTATATCAACATATGTATAAGAGGGGAATAAATATACCCGTCCCTTCAATTGGCGCTCAAGCTCTTCAGAAAGCAATTGGGTGCTTTCCCCCTGTTCAACGGCCTCTTTTAAGCCTCCTGAAGATGTTATGGAAATTAACGGAATGACAGCGGTATCAATGTAATCCGCAGATTGTAAATAGGCATCGGCATCAGCGGCCCTCCATCTCATGTCTCGTTCCTCCTCTTTACGCAACAAGCCTTGCATATTCTGCAAGGCTGTCATTTATGTGAGCTGATTCAATTGGCGGGAAAGCTTTTCAAATGTTTCTTTGTCGTGGCGGTCCAGCGCCTCGTCGATATCTTTAAGCAGCTTTTCCCGCTGGAAAGTGGAAATGGCGTGTTCTAATATTTTTTCGGCCATCCCCTGATCCTGTTTATTTTCAAACAGGTCTTTCGGCAGATGCGGATTTGATTCAAGAACAGCGGCATATTCCGGTGAGCTGTAGGCCGAACGGAAATTCAGCTGGATAAATAAATCCTGCTGTTTATTTAACCGGATGTCGTGAAAAGATTTTTCCGCGTCCGTAGTCATGACATTTTCTTTGTAAAACCTAAACGGCACCTCATCAACGCAATGAGTAGACATGATAATGCCTCTCGGGCAAAATTCGGCTTGTTCTACAAAATGGACTTTTTCCATTAATGAATCATGACTCATTAAATAATTTAAAATCCAGACGCACTCCCGGCGTTTAAGCTGATAATGATTTAAAAACCAACGGATAAAATCCTTTTTTTCATTGACAGAAACAGGGGTCTGCATGTAATTCCCTCCTCTATCGATCGTATAATCTGACATCACTTATACATTCAGCAAGCATGGTTCAAAATCCTGCTTATCTTAAAAATTCATCCTCTATCCGTAAGATTGTTTCTTCAAGCTCTTCGTTTGTTCCATCCATTGAAAGCACTTGTTTTAAAAGCGGCAGCGCTTCTTTCTGGAGACCCTCTTCCAATAAGAAGTGAGCGTATTCATATAAGAAATCCCGATCATCCTGATAATGGAGATACGCAGCTTCGAAGCTTTTTTTCGCTTCAGCGTATTGCTCAAGGCCTGTATAAGCACCCGCCAAATACCAATTGTATTTCGGATCTTCTTCTCCGTAGCCGCGGACTTCCTGAATCAGATCAATAATCTCTTCAAAGCTTTCTTCTTTATGATAGACGGCTAAAAGAGTATGGAGCGCTTCCACGTAACCCGGATCGAGCGCCAGCGCTTCCTGAAGAAGCTTTTTGCCTTCTTCTGCGTTGCCGAGCTTTAACGCCATTTTCGCCGCATAGAGAAAAAGCTCTTTATTGTATTCATCGTAAGTAATACCTTCTTCAGCGGTTTTTAATGCATCTTCATACATGCCTTCTGCCTCGTAGCTTTTTGCAAGCGGCATATAAAGCGATGAATAGGAAGGATCAAGCCCTTTTAAATCAGACAGCTGCTTGATGGCTGTTTTGACCATTCCCGCCTGATAGGCTGTGAACCCGTACCCGAAAATCGTATTCGGTTCTGTATGTTCTGCCGCCGCTTTTTCATACCATGAAATCGCTTCCTCAAATTCACCCGCCGCGCTCAATGACTCAGCCAGCCTCTGATGAACATTTACGCCGCCGATTTCGTGCCGTTCTTTTGCCGTCTCTTCATAGTAAGGAACGGCTTTTGCGTATGATCCCTGAGTAAAGTATAATTCCCCCAGAGCGAAATCAATAACAGGTTCATCTTGTAACATCGCTTTCGCCTGTAACAGCTTTTGCTCACTTACTTCAAATAAGCCCTGCATCTGATACAGATCAGCCATTAAAAGAAGGCTTTCCGCGTAAGACGGGTCTTCCGGAGAAATTGTCTCCAGCACCTCAAGAGCTTTTTCTTCTTCATCAATATCTATTAACAATTCGGCGTAAAAATTCGTCAGCTCAGACTCATCCGGATAAAGGTCATGCAGATCACTGATCAGCGCTAACGCTTTTTCGGCGTTTCCCCATTCATAGTAGAGCTGGGCTGCAATGGCTTTGTCTTCGTCATGAAGCTGCGTTTCAGCTTTTGAAAGCGCTTTGAGTCCCTTTTCGGTTTCACCTGCTTCAACTAATTTTATGGCTTCTTGGATCAATGTATTCAAATCAGACCGGTCCTTTCTTTTCCTATACCTCATCAACCAATGAAAAGGGTTTTTATTCGGGTTATTCTTATCATAATTCAGACAGGGCCTGCCCGCAAATAAGATGCTTCACCCGGCATTATAGTTTATCAGAAAATGATTAAGAGGAAAACGGCAAAAAAGGGGACGGCATCTTTATACGCAAACAGCGCAATTTGTTCCGGCTGTTTCTGTAACGAAAACGCATTCCCCCTTTCTTTTATTTTTCTGTTTAAGACAAGCTATGTCAAAGCCCAAGGTTTTATGACACATGAAGAAAAAAGCCCGAAGAATCGTCTTCAGGCTTTTTTGGCTAATTGATCTAAATGCTCAAAAAATGTCGGATATGAGACATGGATTGCCTCAGTATCACGGATGTCAATCGGCTCTTCTGTCAGGCATGAAGCGACACCGAGCATCATGCCGATGCGGTGGTCACCGTGGCTTGACACATCGGCTCCGCCCGCAAGCGTTTTTTTGCCGTGTATTTTCATGCCGTCTTCAGTCGGTTCAATGTCTGCGCCGATTTTCCGGAGCTCTGATACGACGGTGTCGATCCGGTTCGTTTCCTTCACCTTCAGCTCCGCAGCGTCTTTAATGACAGTTGTGCCTTCAGCCTGCGTTGCCAAAAGGGCGATAATCGGGATCTCGTCAATTAAACGGGGAATGATTTCTCCGCCGATTTCTGCCGCTTTCAGAGCTGAGGTTTTAATAACCAGGTCTCCGTAAGGCTCTGCGCTGTCCGCTTCTGAAGGAATCACTTCAAGTGAAGCTCCCATTTGCTTTAAGACATCAATCATTCCCGTGCGTGTCGGGTTCAGGCCGACGTTTTTCAGCACAATCCGGCTTCCGGGAACGACAGCGCCTGCCGCGAGGAAAAAGGCCGCTGAAGAAATATCGCCGGGCACGAAAATATCAGCCCCCTGAAGCTTCTGACCGCCCGTTACGGAAGCGCTCGTCTCCGTTTCCGCAAGCTCGGCGCCAAAAGCGTTCAGCATCCGTTCCGTATGGTCTCTTGATTTATGAGGCTCAGTGACGGTCGTCGTCCCTTCAGCCTGCAATCCGGCAAGCAGCACGGCGGATTTGATCTGCGCGCTTGCAACAGGGGAGACGTAATCAATGCCTTTCAATTGTCCGCCTCTTACGGATAAAGGCGTAAATCCTCCGTCCGCTCTTCCGTCAATCGCGGCTCCCATCTGTTTTAAAGGCTCCGTCACCCTCTTCATCGGGCGCTTTGCAATACTTTCGTCGCCCGCTACCGTGCTGTGAAATGGGCGTCCGGCTAAAATGCCGAGCATCAGGCGGATAGTCGTGCCGGAATTTCCGACATCGAGAAGGCTGTCAGGCTCACAAAGTGCGTCAATGCCCTTCCCGTAAATCGTTACATCACTTCCGTTTTGTTCAATGGAGACACCCATTTTTCTGAAGCAGGCAATGGTGCTCAGACAATCGGCTCCGGGCAAAAAGTTTTTTACAGTTGTGGTACCTTCCGCAAGCGCTCCGAACATAACAGAACGGTGGGAGATGGATTTATCCCCCGGAATATGAATTTCACCGTTTAAAGACGTCACTTTTTCTCTTTTCAATGTTTTCCACCTCAGTCAGCGTAAAATGTGTCATATTTGGCGCGGGATTGAATGCAGATTTCCGCACGCTTCCGGTCATCATCAGTCTGGAAACTGATTCTGAGAATTCCGTTAATATCTTCTCTTGTTTCGATAATGCGGATGTTGGTGATACTGATTTTTTCTTCTGCCAATATCGCCGTAATTTCCGAAATGACCCCCGGATGATCGGGAACATCGACATAAAGGTCATAAAAGGACGGGATCGCTCCTTTTTGACGGAGCGGCAGACCGTCGCGATAATCTTTCGCTTTTTTAAAATATCCGAACAGGCTGTCCGCATCTTCATTTTCCACATAAGATTCGATCGTGTCAATCTCCCGTTTCCATTCTTTGAAGCGGTCAAGCAGTTTATCTTTGTTATGAAGAAGTATGTCCCTCCACATCGCCGGACTGCTTGAGGCGATCCTGGTGATGTCCCGAAAACCGCCGGCTGCGAAACGTGTCAAAAACGGATAATCTTCTTCAGCATGATGAGCCTGATGTACGAGGCTTGCAGCAACGATATGAGGGAAATGGCTGATGACGCTCGTTACGCCGTCATGCTCCTCGGGGGTCATCTCCACAAAGTGGGCGTTTGCCGCTTTCAAGAGTTCCTTCAGATGCGTTACTGACTCTTTAGAAGTTGATTTTCCGGGTGTTAAAATATAAAACGCATTTTCGAATAAAAATTCTTTCGCGGCAGCGGCCCCGGATTTATGAGATCCCGCCATCGGATGGCCGCCGACAAATTGATAGTGAGCCGGAAGCACTTTGTCGGCGTAGCTGACGACTTTCTGTTTCGTGCTGCCCACATCCGTAATCAGGAGTTCATGGGTGATGTCTGATGCGGCCAGCACATCGAGCATTTTCAGCGTTTGGGCGACAGGCGTGGCGATAATGACAACAGACGCTTGCTGCGCCCCTTCCGTAAATGAGCCGGCCCGCTCGTCAATAATTCCGAGCTTCAGCGCGGCAGTGAGCTGTTCTTCCGAAATATCCACACCGATAATCCGTTTATGCGGATGCTCCTTTTTGATGGCCAATGCGATCGATCCGCCGATCAGCCCGATCCCCGCAAGCAATATAGTATCCTTCATTTCACTCATTTCCTTTTTCAACTATTTTAATAGAGCAAAGAGGTGATGCCTGATCACCTCTTATAATATTTCAGCTAAAATTGTGAGAATTTCCTCATTCTGCTCTTTCGTACCGACCGTAATCCTTAACGCTGTCGGAAATCCGAGCGCCTGTCCTGAGCGGACGATATATCCTTTTTCCAACAGGGCTTGGAACAGTTCATCCGCCGGGCGGTTAAAATCAATGAGCACAAAGTTGGTTTGTGAAGGATAACAAGTTAATCCGTGAGTTTCTGCAAAATCATAATACTGCTTAAGGCCTGCTTTATTTTTCTCGACGCATTCCTGAATAAATGTCTGGTCATCAAGCGCTGCCAGTGCTGAAGCCTGACCGATTCTGCTCGTATTGAACGGCTCTCTCGCCGGTTCAATCTGGCGGATCAGTGCTTCGTCCGCAATGCCGTATCCGACGCGCAGCGCGGCAAGTCCATACGCTTTAGAGAAGGTGCGGAGGATCATAACATTCGGATATTGCTTTAAAAGCGGAATGCTTTCTGGGTAATCTTCCGCCGTAACATACTCGTAGTACGCTTCATCAAGTACAACGAGTATATGCTCGGGAACTCTGTTTAAAAAGGCAATTAGCTCTTGCTCAGAAGTATATGTCCCCGTCGGATTATTGGGGTTGCATACCCATATGATTTTCGTCTCGCCGTCAATTGCTTTCAGCATCCGGTCCAAATCATGAGCGCCGTCACTGCGGAGCGGAACCTCGCGCACCTCAGCGCCTTCAATCACCGCATTGTGTCTGTATTGCGGGAAAGTCGGGGCGGCGGTAATCGTGTTTGCCTGATCATTTAATAAAGAACGGCAGATAATCTGCACAAGCTCATCAGAGCCGTTGCCAAAAATGATCGAAGATTCACTGACCTGCAGATGCTCACTGAGCCGTGTTCTCAAAGCGGCACTGTAACCGTCGGGATACAGCGCAAGCTGCTCAATCTCCTGATGCAGCGCATCTTTAGCGGCCTGTGAACAGCCGAACGGATTTTCGTTAGAAGCGAGTTTTACTACTTTCTCAAGCCCGTATTCCATTTTCACTTCTTCTATTGGTTTGCCCGGCTGATACGGTTTCAGCTGCCGCAGCTGTTCTTTAATCTGCAAATCCAGTCACCTCATTTTACACTGTACAGTCGTCCGAACGTCTTTGCGTATTCTTCAAATTCAAGAAGCGCATCAGCTCTTGTTCCGGGATTCACAAGCTTTGTTTTAAGCTCTTCAACTTTTTTGACAAGCGCGCTGCCGACAACGACACCGTCAGATATTTCATTCATCCCGTCAACCTGTTTGCGGTTTGAAATGCCAAAACCGACCGCCACCGGAACAGGGCTGAATTCTTTCACCTTACGTATGAAAGAGTATACAGACGGATCGAATTCGCTGCGTACGCCCGTCACTCCTAAAGAGGATACACAATACACAAAGCCGCAGGCCTGTTCAGTAATTATTTTCAAACGGTCTTCACTTGTCGGCGCAACCAGTGAGATATAAGCGATGTTCTCCTTTTTGCATGTCATTTGCAAAAGGGCGCTTTCCTCTAATGGAAGGTCGGGTACAAGCAGACCGTCTATGTCGTTTTCCCGCAGTAAAGCGAAAAAGTATTCTTTTTCTAATTGTAACACAGGATTATAATACGTAAAGAGGATAATTGGAATATGAACGCCGTTTTTTTTCATTTTGCCGCCAAGTTCAATTGCTTTTACGATATTCATTCCGTTTTCCAGAGCCCGTTTTGAAGCCCGTTGTATGACGGGTCCGTCCGCAAGCGGATCTGTGTAAGGAACGCCGATTTCAAGGGCAGAAGCGCCTGCATTCTGCAATGATATTGCCAGCTCAACAGAAATGTCAGGAAGCGGATCGCCAGCTGTAATAAAAGGGATAAATAATTTTTCAGAATCTCGCAGATTAAACATGTGTCTCCACCCCGTTTTCCAAAACATTCATCAGCGTATGAACATCTTTATCTCCTCTTCCCGACAAACTGACGAGAATGATTTTGTCTTTATCCATGTCTTTTGCCATTTCAAACGCTTTGGCCAGAGCGTGGGCAGATTCAATAGCCGGAAGAATACCTTCTGTTTCAGAAAGCAGACGTAACGCGGCAATCGCTTCATCGTCTGTCACGCTTTCGTACGTTACACGGCCGCTTTTATGCAGATAGGCGTGCTCAGGGCCGATCCCCGGGTAATCAAGGCCTGCTGAAATGGAATACGGTTCGATAATCTGCCCGTATTCATCTTGTATTAAATAGGTCATTGAACCGTGAATCACCCCGAGCGTCCCTTTTGCGATCGTTGCCGCATGCAGCGGCGTATCAATTCCTTTTCCGGCAGCCTCGGCGCCGATCAGCTCAATATCTTCGTCTAAAAAGGCCTGAAATATGCCCATCGCATTGCTTCCGCCGCCGACACATGCAACAACCTTGTCCGGGAGCGTTCCTTCAACCCGGCGGAGCTGTTCTTTCGCTTCCTCGCCGATGATTTTCTGAAATTCGCGAACGATATACGGATACGGATGCGGCCCCACTACAGAACCGATAAGGTAGAAATGATCTTCACAATGCTGGACCCAATACCTGATCGCCTCATTCGTCGCATCTTTCAGCGTGCCGTTGCCGCTTGTGACCGGCACCACTTCCGCGCCGAGCAGTTTCATCCGGAATACGTTCAGCGACTGGCGTGCAACGTCTTCTTCACCCATAAAAACTGTACACTTAAAACCGAATTTTGCGGCGGCTGTCGCGGCAGCCACACCGTGCTGTCCCGCGCCGGTTTCGGCGATGATTTTCGTTTTGCCCATCTTTTTGGCAAGCAGAATCTGGCCTAACGCGTTGTTAATTTTATGAGAGCCGGTATGGTTTAAATCTTCTCTTTTCAGATAGATTTTCGCCCCTCCCAAATACTCTGACACCCTGTCTGCGAACGTTAATGCGGTCGGTCTTCCGGAGTAATCAAACAGTAGTTTTTTATATTCGGCATGAAAAACGGGATCATTCTTTAATTCTTTGAAAGCCGTTTCGATTTCCTCAAGAGGCCGCATCAATGTTTCAGGGACAAATTTACCGCCGAATTCGCCGTATCTTCCGATTTCATTTGGATATGGATACATAGTGGTTCATCCTTTCTTCTAAAAGCCGGATCAGTGTTTGATCCTTTTGTCCGTTTCTTTCAATTCCGCTGGCAAGATCTATACCGCACGGACGCGATTTCAGTAAGCCGGTAATCGTTTTAGGATTAACGCCGCCCGCGATAAAACAGCGCTTGTTTGCATTTTGAGCCTGCTTTCGGTACAAGGGGACACGGGCCCACGAAAACGCGATTCCCGTGCCGCCTCTCATTCCTTTTACTGAAGAATCAATGACATAGCCGTCGACAGCAGGTGCAAATTGAGCCATCTGACGAAGCGTCCCTTCCCCGTGATGGAGCGCTTTCCATATTTCCGAGCGCACAAGCGGACGGAGGCGGCGGGCATCCTCAGGCGATTCATCACCGTGAAGCTGGATGGCGTCAAGTGCCAGATCAGAGGCGATTTGCGCGATGTTTTCTATCGTTCCATTTACAAATACTCCGACATGTTTCTTGTCTGTCCGGACCTGCTCTTTCCATTTCCGGACCTCATCCGGCGTTACTCTCCGTTTGCTTGCGGCAAAAATAAATCCCAGATAATCCGCTCCTGAAGCTGCCGCAAGTTCGTAATCACGCTTCGATCGTATTCCGCAGTACTTTACCTCAGGCTTTTTCATATCGTCACTCCCCGAACAGTCCGCGGATCGCCTTTTGCTGCGAATCCTCTCTCATTAAGGATTCTCCGACCAATACAGCCTGCGCCCCGTGCTTGTTGACGAATTGCAGGTCAGCCAAAGAACCGATGCCGCTTTCGCTGACCAGCAGGCAGCCGTCCGGTACAAGCTGCGCTATTTTTTCCGTTTGCGAAACAGAAGTACGGAACGTTTTTAAGTCCCGGTTGTTTATGCCGAGAATGTCCGGCTGAAACACTTGTAAAATCCGTTCAAGCACAGTTTCATCATGGACTTCAACGAGAACGTCCATGCCCTTCTCGCGGGCTTCCAGATAAAGCTCATGAAGCTCTGAAGGTTCCAGCGCTTCCCCGATCAGCAAAATGGCATCGGCGCCGATCCTGAACGATTCCTCCACCTGAAGGGAATCAATAATAAAATCTTTTCTCAGCACGGGAAGAGACACGGTTTGTTTAACATCTGTCAGAAATTGATTTCTCCCCTGAAAAAAACGGGTATCCGTGAGAACTGAAAGGGCGTCAGCTTTAGCCGCTTCATAATCCGCCGCAATCGTTTCCGGAACAAAATGCTCTTTAATCAATCCTTTAGACGGCGAAGCTTTTTTCACTTCGGCAATCAGCCCGATAAAACGGTTCGGGTTCAGGAGCGCTTTTTTAAAGGATCTCCGTTCAATTTGACAGGTTTCCGGCAGCACGATGGATTTGATTTCTTCTTTTTTCTGCTGAATGATTTGATCAAGCATACATTTCTTCCTCTTTCTGTTTCAGACGTTCGAGCTGCCTTTTGGCATCTCCGTTTTGAATCGCTTCTAAGGCGGTTTTCGTTCCTTCTTTCAGATCGTTTGCAAGACCTGCCGTATAAATGGCCGCGCCCGCATTTAAGGCGGTAATATGCAGAGCGGATGACGGAGCTTTATTTGCAAAAATATTCTGAATGAGGAGCGCGCTTTCTTCCGATGAACTCACTTGAATATCCTTTAGTGAACCTTCTGTAAAACCGAATTGTTCAGGTGAAACGGAATATTCCAGACATTCACCGTTTTTCAGTTCAATGATATCGGTCGGTGCTGAGATGGACAGTTCATCTAATCCGTCACGGGCCGACACAAGCATGACGTGTCTGACATCAAATTGTTCCAAAGCGCTTGCCATCAGGCGCGCTTTATCAAATGAATAGACGCCGATCACCTGCCGCTTCACCTGCAACGGGTTGCTGAGCGGGCCCAGCAGATTAAATACGGTTCGAAAGCCAAGCTCTTTTCTTGCGGCGGCGACGTGCTTCATTGACGAATGAAACAGCGGCGCAAACAAAAACCCCATTTGTTTCATTTCAATGCTGCGTTTAACGCTTTCTGGAGTGGCTTGAATGGAAACCCCCAGCTTTTCCAGCACATCCGCGCTGCCGCTTTTAGACGAAACGGAGCGATTTCCGTGCTTGGCAACTTTAGCTCCGGCGGCAGAAGCTGTAATCGCCGCTGCCGTGGATATGTTAAACGTAGAAATCCCGTCTCCGCCTGTTCCGCACGTATCAACGACATCCGCCAAGTAACCTGATGTCTGTGCCCGCGCCCGCATCACTTTTACAAATCCGGCAAGCTCCTCCGCCGTTTCACCTCGGTGGGCTAATACCGATAAAATCCCGCCGATCTCAGACTGCGACATGTCCCCGTTCATCATCATCTCCATCAGCTTTTCGGCTTCTCCGGTTTTCAGCGTACGGCCATTAACGCACGATTGCAGAAATTTGTTCATCCGTCTTCTCCTCCCCGCCAGAAAAGATGTCTTCTGCGATTTGAATCGTTTTTAAAAGCGCCCCCGCTTTGTTACAGCTTTCTTCATATTCGGCTTCCGGGACGGAATCGGCGACTATTCCCGCGCCCGCCTGCACCGATGCCGTACCGTTTTTGACACTCATGGTGCGGATGGTAATACACGAATCAATTGACCCGTCAAATCCGATATAAGCGATACATCCGCCGTAGGTTTCTCTGGAAGTCGGTTCTAATTCATTTAAAAGCTGCATCGCGCGGATTTTCGGAGCGCCCGTGAGTGTTCCTGCCGGGAATGCTGACATCAGCGCGTCAACGGGATGGACGCCCTGTTTTAAACGGCCGGTTACAACAGAGATGATGTGCATCACATGTGAAAAAGAAACGACCTTTGTGAATTCCGGAACGGCTACGGAACCGTACTCCGCAACTCTGCCGATGTCATTGCGCGCAAGATCGACGAGCATGTAATGTTCAGCTTTTTCTTTTTCGTCATTCATCAGCTCTTTTTTCAGGCGTTCATCCTCTTCTTTTCCGGCGCCCCTTCTTCTCGTTCCGGCAATCGGATGAATTTCCAGGTGCCTGTCATGCACGCGGATCAGACGTTCAGGCGAACTCCCGACAATGTCTCTGTCAGGCAGTTTGATATAGTACATATAGGGTGAAGGATTGATGATGCGGAGCACCCTGTACAGCTCAAATGAATGTCTGGATACCGGAATGTCAAACTTTTGCGAAAGCACCCCTTGAAAAATGTCTCCCGCTTTTATATATTCTTTCAGTTTATCGACGCCGGCCATAAACTCTTCTTTCGTATAATTGGATGTCACAGCGGCAAAACTTGGCGTGTCAAACGTTTCTTTAGAAAAAAACGGCTCTTTCATATCTTTCGATTCTGTCAAAATACCGATAAGCTTACGAAGCTCCGCGCAATTTTCTTTAAAAACGGCCCGCTTTTCTCCCTCCGTCTCCCGGCCGTTAAGCTCCGCATATTGAATGAAATGCACTTGTTTCGTTTCGTGGTCGTACGCGATGATTTTCCGGCAGACAAACAGCATACATTTTTCGAAATCTGTTACTTTCGCGTGGCTTGGCACGGAAGGCTCAATCAAAGGAATCATGTCATAGCTCAGATAACCGACCGCCCCTCCCGAAAATGGGATATCAAGCTCGGGTGTTTTAATGCGGAAGCTCTCATTCATCCAGTCAAGCACGGCTTTTAATTCTCCGGCTTCAAACAGCGTATGCCCGTTTGGATCAGCGGCAGTGAATGTGTTATGACTCTCTTTAATGGTGATAAAAGGATCAAGGCCGATAAAAGAGTATCTCGACCAGCTTGACGACTCATCCTTGCTTTCTAAAAGATACGTAATGTTTCTGTCCAGTTTTTCAACCATCTGAATGGGTGTGATCGTGTCGACCGTAAAAGTCTCTGCGATTGGAATGGTGCGGTGTGTCAGACTGTCCTTTAAAAATAAAGAAACATCCGATTGTAAATTCATGATTCTCCTCCTTACGGTAAGGAGAATGAGATGAAGAGTGAGAGGAGTCTTGCGTATAAGAAATAAACCCAAAAGAAAGGCTTCTTTTGGGCAGAATAAAAACGTGTTTATCTCAGCTCAGCTAAACTCATTCTCTGCTACCCTATTCTAAACTCAACTGTTCAATGTCTTACTTACCAGCTCTATACACACTCTTGTGTATTTCTAAGCTTTGTTTATCGTATTACATGTCAGTATTTTTTGTCAATGATAAATCCGGCCTTAACACAACGGCTTTTTCTAAATAGACATGCTTGATTTCATCCTGAGGCGTATCCGTCTGAACCGTCATCAGGACACGGATACACTTTTGCAGAGCGCCGGTGACATCCATTTCCTGCATGCACGTCACCGGGACGTACTGCCACCCGGAAAGGCGGCGGACCGCTTTTGCCGGAAATACGGAATGGATATCAGGCGTGGCGGATAACAGGATCTGTACAACGTCTTCCGGCTTGCATCCATTTTGTTCAATGATTTTTTCAAGCAGCTGCTGTGTTTTTTCTAAAATTTCTTGTTCGGTGTCTTGTTCCACCGTTGTTGCTCCGCGAATGCCGCGTATCATCATGCTGTTTCCTCCATTCGCCATTTGTTCAGCAAATTTTCGAGCTCATCTTTTGAAAGCATGCAGTCCCGCGCTTCGCCTAATTCTTTTAACACGATGAACTGTGTCATGCCTCCGCGCGTTTTTTTATCATTCATCATCCGGGCGGAGAGAACCGGCGTTTCAATATCTTGTCTGATGCTTCCAGGGTAGCCGAGCCCAATCAGCCATTGTGTGAGTTCTTTCCTGTTCATCTTGCAACCCGCAACCTGTTCACTCACGTAAAGGGCAAACTGCATGCCGAGGGCGACCGCATCTCCATGTGTAATCCGTCCGTAGCCGTATTCCGCCTCAACGGCATGGCCAAGCGTATGGCCGAAATTCAGAAAAGCTCTTATCCCCTCTTCCTTTTCGTCCTCACGCACGACGGCCGATTTGATTGAAATTCCTTTATAAATCATTTCATTCAGCTCAGCGCTTGTCAGTCCTTGTAACGTGTCAAACGTGAGAAGTTTTTCTAAAAAAGCATGATCGGCGATAAACGCGTGTTTGATCACTTCAGCCATGCCCGATCTCAGCTCTTGTTCCGGCAGGGTTTTCAGTAGCTCCGTATCGTAAATCACCGCTTTCGGCTGATAAAACGCGCCGATTAAATTCTTTCCGAGTTTATGGTTGACGGCCACCTTGCCGCCGACCGCGCTGTCATGGGCAAGCAGTGTCGTCGGCATTTGAATGAAATCAATTCCGCGCATAAAAGTTGCTGCGCAAAAGCCAGCCAAATCACCCGTCACGCCGCCTCCAAAGGCGATCATACATGAGGAGCGGTCCATATGGAAAGCGATCGCTTCCGTTTGAATCCGTTCATACTCTTTTAGAGACTTCGCTTCTTCTCCGCTTGGAACGATCACTTTTTTCACGGACCATGTTTCGTTTAAAAGCCGGAACATCTCATCACCGTAAAGCCGGTCAACTTCAGCATCAATGATGAGAAGGATCTTTGTCAGCGGCCTGTTCAGTGAAGACAAAAGGGCAGCGGCCTGTTTCCTTATACCTTCACCGATATACACCGGATATGCGGAGGAAGCTGTCCGAACCTCAAGCTCTTTCATCAGAATTCCCTCGATAATTTTTTCATGTTTTCAACATTTTCTTTAATTCGGTCGATCTGGTCAAGCCCGAATTGTTCTACGACAGCATTTGCGATTTCCCAGGCCACTGCTGCTTCAGCCACTACACTTGCTGCCGGAACCGCGCAGCTGTCTGAACGTTCAATGCTCGCTGTAAACGGTTCTTTCGTTTCAATGTCGACGCTTTTCAGCGGCTTGTACAAAGTAGGGATCGGTTTCATAACGCCGCGGACGACAATCGGCATTCCCGTCGTCATACCGCCTTCTAATCCTCCGAGCCTGTTTGTGGCGCGTGTATAGCCTTTCTCTTCATCCCATACGATTTCATCATGAACTTCACTGCCGTTTTTGCCGGCCGCTTCAAAACCGATGCCGAACTCTACGCCTTTAAACGCGTTAATCGACAGAACGGCAGCAGCGAGCTTGCTGTCCAGCTTACGGTCATAGTGGACATAGCTTCCGACACCGACCGGCATACCTTCGACGATCACTTCAACGATTCCGCCGATCGAGTCGCCGTTTGCCTTCGCTTCATCAATGGCTGCCATCATTTGACGGCCTGCTTCTTCATCGTAGCATCTGACCGGTGATTCTTCCGTTACCCGTTTGAGATCCTCAATGGATGTGTAATCGGTTTTCTCTGCTTTTACGCTGCCGATTTGCAGGACATGCCCGGCGACTTTAATGCCAAGCTCCGCTAAAATCTTTTTAGCGACGGCTCCGGCAGCCACGCGAACCGTTGTCTCACGCGCGGAAGATCGTTCTAACACATTTCTCATATCACGGTGATTATACTTAATAGCACCGTTCAAATCTGCGTGTCCCGGTCTCGGTCTTGAAATCTGGCGTTTCATTTCACTTTCTTCTTCTTCTGTAATCGGTGCGGCGCCCATAATTTTTGTCCAGTGGGTCCAGTCTTTATTTTCTACAACGAGCGCGATCGGTGAACCGAGTGTCCGGGCATGCCGCACGCCGCTTGTGATCTTCGCTCTGTCCGTTTCAATCTGCATGCGGCGTCCGCGGCCGTGCCCTTTTTGACGTCTGGCAAGCTCAAAATTAATGTCTTCTTCAGTTATATAAAGCCCCGCAGGCACACCTTCTATAATTGTCGTCAGCTGCGGACCGTGTGATTCTCCGGCTGTTAAGTATCTCATTTCTTTCTTCTCCCTTCATCGCATTAACGCTTTTAAGTAAAACTATACCACAAGTTTTCATTAAATGTCTTCTATCTTTTTTGATAAAAAAATGTATCAGTGCTCTCAAGGCCGAATTTTTCCGGGCTGAAAATTTGTTCTGTACTGCCTACAAACAGAATTCCGTTCTTTTTCAGACTGCCCGCCATTTTTACATACAGCTCTTCTTTTGCTTTTTCAGTAAAATAAATAAAGACGTTGCGGCAGACGATCAGATCAAAATCCTGTTCATAGCTGTCGGCAAGCAGGTTGTGCCGCTTAAACCGGATGTTTTTCTGAATCTCTTGTTTTACTTGATAACTGCTGTCAGCCTGCTTAGTGAAATAACGGCTTTTCACGGAAGCCGGCACCTCTTGCAGCGAGCGTTCCTGATAGATGCCCCGCTTGGCTTTGCTTAACGCCTTTTCATCAATATCTGTCGCCAATATATCAAATCCGGCCAGTCCCGTCTGCTGATTGAGAATCATAGCCAAAGTATAGGGCTCCTCTCCCGTTGAACAGGCCGCACTCCATATTTTTAACGGTTTTTTATGCTTTATTAACGGAAGAATTGAGGTTTCAAGAACTTCCCACCGTTTATAATTTCGGTAAAATTCAGAAACATTGATCGTCATTCTGTCCAATGTTTCGTTTAATAAAAGCTTGTCCTTTTCCAAAGCGGCGGCAAATTCCTGAAAATCTCTGAACCCCTTCTTTTCATAAAGGGACGTCAGCCGCCTTTTCATCTGTGCTTCTTTGTATAAAGATAAATCAACGCCGGTTATTTGTTTCCACTTGGTGATAAAAATGTCGTAAGGCTCCATTGCTTCTCTCCCAATCTCGCTGTCTTTTGTCCTAGTATAGCCTGTTTTCTGTCGAAATTGTACGATTTCAATAAAAAAATCAGCCCGCGGGCTGATTTGTGAGAAACGAAAAGACAGGGCAGCGCAGCCTCTGTCTTTCATAAATGATGTAAACCTTTTCATAATACGAGAAAAAGAAAGGCTGACGGTTTAGTACACCCAGTCGGCCATTAATTTTTGATACGGTACAAGCTCTTCCTGTTTAAAGAAAATGTGAATTTCCCGCTCAGCGCTTTCTAAGGAGTCTGAACCGTGAATGATATTTTTGCCGACAAACATGCCGTAGTCACCGCGGATTGTGCCCGGCAGTGCATCTTTCGGGTTCGTTTTTCCGATCAGCTGTCTTGTGATCTCTACTACATTTTCCCCTTCCCATACCATTGCAAATACGGGTCCTGATGTAATGAATTCCACAAGCTCGCCGAAAAACGGCTTCCCTTTATGTTCAGCATAATGGTTTTCAGCCATCTGTTCTGAAACTTGCATTAGCTTGGCTCCTGCCAATTGTAAGCCCTTACGCTCAAATCTGGATAAAATCTCTCCGATCAGCTGGCGCTGTACGCCGTCCGGTTTTACCATGATAAAAGTTTTTTCCATAAGATTCTCCACCCCATCATTATGTATAGGCTTTCAAGTTGCACACCGAAATCGTAACATCTTTCTGACAATTAATCAATCCAGGGCGGAGAATGTTCACATCTTGTTCGTAAAAAGGAATTTAAAATTTCCGTTTGCCGATATATTTGGCGATGGCGGCCAATGATGAGCGCGCACGTCCTCTCGGCAGTGTATTCAGTTTTTCAAACGCTTTTTTTAAGTACCTGTCACTGACGGCCATTGATTTTTCAATCGCGTCTGTGCGTTTAATATTTTCAATAATGGGGGCGAGCTGCTCCTGTGTTGTTTCACTGTTAATTAATTTCAGCTGATTTTTCAATTCAGGCTGACGGAGCGCGTACAAAACGGGCAGAGTGACATTTCCTTGCAGCAGATCCCCTCCGACCGGTTTTCCCAGTTCCTCTTCCGTTGAAGTGAAATCAAGAATGTCGTCAATAATCTGATAGGACATGCCCACGTAATAACCGAACCAATATAATGCTTTGTGAATCTTCTCATCAGCTCCCGAAGCGATGGCGCCGAGCTGGCAGCTGACGGCAATGAGAAGAGCCGTTTTCCGTTTGATGCGGCGCAAATAGGTTCTGAGGTTTTGTTCCATATTGTATTTATCTCTGATCTGTTCAATTTCTCCGAGGCATACTTCTACGATGGTTTTGGACAGGATTCGGTGGGCTTTCGGCTCATCCAATCTCGTCATCATCTCAAGTGAGCCCGCAAGCATATAATCACCGGTATACATGGCGATGCGGTTGTCCCACTTGGCTTTGATGGTCGGTTTTCCCCTCCGCAGCTCGGCGTCATCAATGACGTCGTCATGCACGAGGGACGCCATATGAATCATTTCCAGCGTCACCGCAACATATTTTATTTTATTAATGTCATAGTCGCCGAACATGCCGGAAAGCAATACGAAAACAGGGCGGATCCGCTTGCCGCCCGCCTGGAGCAGGTGGAGCCCGGCTTCACTCAGCAAAGGATAGTCTGACCGCACCGTTTGCTCAAGCTCCCTTTCGATCACATCAATATCGTCATTTAAAAAAGAATAGGCCATTTTAAATTTCATATCATTCACCCAAACATCTGTATATTCATCATTTCCAACCGATATGCGTAGCGGCCACTCCGCCGGTAAACGAATGGTATTTGACATTCGTCAGGCCCGCTTCTTCAAACAGACGCGCAAGTTCTTTCATACCGGGAAATTCTCTTGCCGATTCTTGAAGCCAAGAATATTCTTTATAGCTCTTCGCAAACATTTTTCCGAAGAAAGGCATGATGTATTTAAAATAAAGAAAATATGCCTGTCTAAATCCGAACATTTCCGGCTGGGATGTTTCCAGACATACGACCTGCCCGCCCGGTTTGACGACCCGCCGCATTTCTTTCAGCACGGTCAGATAGTCGGGAACGTTCCGCAGCCCGAAGCCGATGGTGACAAAATCAAAAGAATCATCAGCGAAAGGAAGCTCCATCGCATTTCCGTGCAAAAGCTCAATTTGGCTGTAACCGCCCTCTTTCACTTTTTTCTCACCGATGCTCAGCATATTTTTGCTGAAATCCAGTCCTTTGATTTCGCCGCTTTTTCCGGCAGCTTCTGCGAGGGCAATCGTCCAGTCAGCCGTCCCGCAGCAGACATCAAGCGCTTTTGCGCCTTCTTTTACATTCATGATCTGCATCGTTTTATCGCGCCATTTTTTATGCTGCTGAAAACTGATAACAGAGTTCATTTGGTCATAATTTTTATAGATTTTTTCAAACACGCCGTGTACGCGCTGTTCTTTTGACTCCTGCATGTTGATTACCCTTCTTCCACTTTCTGATGATATGTTTTGTCCTGGCTGATCGCTTTAAGCCGGTTCAGCATTAGGTTTTGGATTGGTGAATTGAGCGGCAGCAGCGTTTCAATGCTTTGCTTTGCCTTTCGGAAGCTATCTTCCATTATGTCAGCCTTTGATTTCCCTGACTTTACAATATTGCCGATGACATCGAGAAATATAGCATTGCCATTCATCAGCCGCTTATATACAAAAAAATCACTCGCCAGCTCTTTCCAGCGCGGAAGATTAAAGTGGTCTGACACTCTGTGAAACAGGGCCGCTTCCACAATCGCCATGCTTTCGATCAATTGATTCAAGTCATTGACAGACCGATCGTACAGACGGATTTTATGCTCATTGATTTCTTTAATTGCCGTAGCGAGCGTCCGAATCATATAGATATCCTTCATTTCAGATAAAAGCGAATAATACAGTCCGCTGAAATAGTCGCCGGCAAGCACGGTGAGCTGCCGGTTTTTATTTTCGTCTCGCTTTAACGCTCTGGCTGTTGTCACTTCATCGTGGGTATCAAGGGCGCTTTGGACAAGCATCGCAGTTACTATGTAATTTTCTCTGTCGTTGTTCTTAATGTCCGCCTCTTCAAACAAAGCGTGAAAAAGAAGAAGCTTATCCTCATCGATTTTAGGCGCGGAAATATGTTTCGCTAAATAAGGATGAGACAGCTTTTGTTTTAATTTCGTATTTAGATTCGCTAAAGTTCCGTAGATGTCTTGCAAAAATATCACCCTTGTCCCCAAATTCACATTTATTCTAATATGTATGAGATTTACTCGTCATTATTATACGCAGGTATCATTATAGCATAAAAAAAAGAAATTGGCTGTATTCTCCCGCCGTTTGCGGGCATTTGGCAAAAGCGGGAAACAGCCGGCTTATTTTTTTTCGCTGTTCATTTCTCCGTAAGCGGTCTGGATGAGGGCGTTGCCTCTCACTTTGATGGCAGAGGTATGCTCAGTAAACTGAGCGATAATCACTTCGCCTTTGTCCAGTTTTTCGGAATGGTGAAATTTCGTATCCGTTCCTCTCGTTAAACCGATGACGTTCACGCCGTCCTCGACCGCTTTAATGACGACAAAATCACTTGAATGCTTTGAATTCATATCTGCACCCTCTATCATTATTAATCCGCACGTTTAATATGTTCTAACACTTCGGAACGCGCCGCTGCGTCATCTTTAAAAATACCTCTTACAGCGGAAGTCACTGTTTTTGCACCCGGCTTTCTTACGCCCCTCATCGTCATGCACATATGCTCAGCTTCGACGACAACCATGACGCCGTGGGGATCTAAGGTCTCTACGATGCTTTCTGCAATCGTTGAAGTGATGCGCTCCTGTAGCTGCGGGCGTTTTGAGACGGCTTCCACCGCCCGCGCCAATTTACTCAGGCCCGTCACTTTGCCGCCGCGCGGAATGTAGGCAATATGCGCTTTTCCGTAAAAAGGAACAAGGTGATGTTCACACATGGAATGAAACGCGATATCTTTTACAAGAACAAGCTCCTCATGGTCTTCTCCGAAAACGGTTTTAAAGTGTTCTTTCGGGTCTTCATTTAATCCCGAGAATACTTCCGCGTACATTTTTGCCACGCGTTTCGGCGTATCTAAAAGCCCTTCCCGGTCCGGGTCTTCTCCAATCGCCTCTAAAATCTGGCGAACCGCCTGTTCAATCTGTTCTTTATTAACTTCTTTCATTGTCTGTGTCCTCCACCATTGAATACATTTAATTTCGATTCTAGCACATTTGCCGCGCCAAAAGCAAAACGAAAGTCCTGCCCGGTGACCGAGGCTGCTTAAATATGAAAAGCCCCTTTATCAAGGGGCTTTTCTGTGAAGAAACAAAGTGTATGTATCAGATGCATACACGATCTATATTCACAATTATTTTCCTGCAACAGCGTCTTTAAGAGCTTTACCTGGTTTGAAAGCAGGTACCTTGCTTGCAGGGATTTCGATTTCTTCACCTGTTTGCGGGTTACGTCCTTTACGTGCAGAGCGCTCGCGCACCTCAAAGTTACCGAAACCGATCAGTTGGATTTTATCACCGTTTTTAAGTGCATCTAAAATCGTATCAAAAACAGAATCAACTGCTTTTGTAGCGTCTTTTTTAGACAATTCGCTTGCTTCAGCAACCGCATTGATTAGTTCTGTCTTGTTCATGCCTTTCACCTCCTCCCAAAAGGGTATCAAATCAGCAGTTTATTATCATTTCTTCACAGTTCAGCCTGATTCTAAACCTGTCTGATAAAAAATCAAAGCAGGGAAGAACAGACAAGTAAACGGCTTTTCAAAAGAAAACAGACACTTTGAGGAATGTTTGTCCAACAAAGTGAAGATTTTCTGTATGTAGAGTAACACATATAAAAAGCCATATCAAGCATTTTAAAGCCTCAATCCCTTGCTCGTCAAGGTTTTCACGTGTTTTACCGAACAAATATTCCTTTTTTTGCTTTTTTCCTCCTAATCCTTGATTGATTTCCAGTATCTAAAAAGAATAAAAAAAGACCCCCCGTTTCAGGAAGAGGTCCTTCAGCTTACAAAATAATGGCGATCAGGCCGCCTGAGCCTTCGTTAATAATTCTCTCCAGCGTTTCTTTCAGTTTATATCTCGCATTTTCCGGCATGAGTGACAGTTTTGCGGAGATTCCTTCTCTTACGATAGAGCTCAATGATCTGCCGAAAATATCGGAGTTCCAGATAGAAAGCGGATCATCTTCAAAGTCCTGCATTAAGTAGCGGACAAGTTCTTCACTTTGTTTTTCCGTCCCGATGATCGGCGCGAATTCACTTTCCACATCCACTTTGATCATATGAATGGACGGAGCGACCGCTTTGAGCCTTACTCCGAACCTTGATCCTTGTCTGATGATTTCCGGTTCATCAAGGCTCATATCGGTTAAGGCCGGGGCGGCAATGCCGTAGCCGGTCTGTTTCACCATTTTCAGCGCATCTGATACCTGATCATATTCTTTTTTCGCGTGGGCGAAGTCCTGCATTAATTCAAGCAGGTGGTCTTTCCCGCGGATTTCAACGCCGACCACTTCTTTTAAAATCTGGTCATATAAATGATCCGGCGCATACAAATCAATTTCTGCGACACCCTGGCCAAGTTCGATTCCGGCCAGACCGGCGCTTTCAATAAACTCAAATTCACTGAAGTGGCCGACAACCCGGTCGACATCGCGCAGGCGTTTAATATCTTTTACGGTTTCTTTCACTGATTCCTGATAGCTCTCTCTGAGCCAGTGATTTTCTTTCAGCACCATGACCCAGCTCGGAAGGTTGACATTGACTTCCAGCACAGGGAACTCGTAAAGCGCTTCTCTGAGGACGCTTAACACATCTGTTTCCCGCATGCTTTCAACACTCATGGCGAGGACGGGAATATCATATTTCGCGCTTAATTCAGCTCTGAGCGCTTCTGTTTCCGGGTGGTACGGTTTTACCGAGTTGATGACCATAATAAACGGTTTGCCGACTTCCTTCAGCTCGTCGATGACTCTTTCTTCCGCTTCCACGTAATCGCCCCGCGCAATATCGCCGATTGAGCCGTCTGTCGTAATGACGACCCCGATTGTGGAGTGTTCCTGGATGACTTTTCTCGTGCCGATTTCCGCTGCCTCATGAAAGGGAATCGGTTCTTCGTACCAAGGTGTATTGATCATTCTCGGGCCGTTTTCATCCTCATATCCCTTCGCCCCGGGAACCGTATATCCCACACAATCCACAAGACGGATGTTGACATCAAGTCCTTCCGCGACATGAACGGACATGGCTTGATTCGGGACAAATTTTGGTTCTGTGGTCATTATCGTCTTTCCTGCTGCGCTTTGCGGAAGCTCATCCTGCGCCCGCGCTCGGTCGGCCTCATTGCTGATATTCGGGAGCACCACGAGCTCCATAAATTTTTTAATGAATGTAGATTTCCCTGTACGGACAGCGCCAACGACTCCTAAGTATATATCGCCCCCTGTTCGTTCAGCGATATCCTTGAAAATATCGACCTTTTCCAAGTGATCCCCTCCCGGACTTCCTATCCTTATCATTTTTCATTCACCATTCTCCAATCAAATACAGGACACTATATGTGTATGACGTTGTCCTATTTCAATATGACATCTTTAAAAAATTTTCAGGCAGTCTTTTCTATCAAAATCAAAAAAACCTTTCTCCCTATTTGTATGCGCGGGAAAAAGGTTCATTCCTGTTTCGTTTGACTTTCTAAAAAAACGGGTTCCTGTTTTTCATTTACGGTGTATGTGACTGAAAAGGCCGGGACGAAAGGAGTCTCTTTCCATAAAATATCTTGAATTTCCGCGCCCGGTTTGATTTTCTTTTTGTTTTCCTTCAGGCAGCGGGCGAGATCGACGCGATAGTCGGCATAGATTTCTCCGTCAGCGCCGATTAAAAGCGGCAGAGACGTGCCTGAAACCGGACTTTTGACTGAAGGAGAGTCTTTCATGCCGAGCTTTTTTTTATTTAAAGTGAACAGCCCTTTTGAAACGGCGTCCTCATAGGGAGGATATGTATGCTTTTCCTGATACATTTTGACACGCAGCTTCATGTCGCGGATTGCTTCCGCCATTTGGAGATCGACCAGCTTGACGGTCGGCTTATTTTCCACATCGACAAGCACGTATTGGTACATTCCTCCGCTTTCATAAGCTGAGGCCGGCGGCTCCTCTATGTATCTGGGCGCGAGCCGCTTAAAATCTATCGGATATTTTTGATAGAGCGGTGTTTTCATATCTTTTGTCTGAATCGGCAGAAGTCCGCCGTTCGCCTTTTTAAATTCATCCACTGCCGCTTGCACCTGCTGAAGCTGATGTTTGTAAGATACTTTATTTTCAGTTTTTTCCGCTTCAGGGTACAGACAGCCGGACAGCAGAAGCACCGCCATTGCCGTTATGACGGCCATTTTTAACTTATGCATTCCGCGCCCCCTTTTTGCTTTATTCATTGACAGGCCCGCTGAAAACGACCATTAACACGATCAATCCCGAGATGACCATGCAGGCATAAGCGAGTGAAGAAACTGCTGCTTTTATCAGTTTGTTTTTCACTTTGTATCTGCTGACATAAATAGAGGCCACCGCAACAAACATTAATCCCATAGCACCAAGCGCAAACCACATTTTCATCAATGCCACACTCACGTTCGTGCCCCCCGTCCCATCATTGTAAGCGTTATATTTCATTTTAATATACAAATGTTGAAAAGATCAACAGGTTTTCCATCTATTGAAAAAACAAAAAAACTGAAGCAAAGAGGGGGACTTTGCTTCAGTCAAGTTGACTATATTCACCTGTACGTCTGAGATACACTCTCTTGGACTTCGATGCTATAGTATGCGCAGATGCATACGTCTGCATCCTCTTCTGCCTAAATCAGCAAATGTTTTAAGCGATTTCAGCCGGAGAGTTCTGCGTTTTGGACTTTCGTCACTTCAGAATATGCTGACGGCATGTTATTGTCACTTCACCCGGTTTTCGAATGTGTTGACCAAGTCTTCCATCTCATGGGTTTTCACTCTGGCCATTAAGGATTCTACGGCCGTTTCTACCTTCTGCCCGTTAAATAATACTTGGTGAAGCGCCTCTGTGATCGGCATTTTCACTTGGTATTTTTGAGACAGCTGATACGCAGCTTTCGTCGTCCGCACGCCTTCAACAACCATCCCCATCTTATCCAGGACAGCTTCCAGCTTGTATCCTTTGCCGAGCAGGTTGCCGGCGCGCCAGTTTCGAGAATGAACGCTTGTACACGTCACGATTAAATCGCCTACGCCGGTCAGGCCGGAAAAGGTGAGCGGATTTCCGCCCATCTTTGTGCCGAGTCTGGCGATTTCAGCAAGACCTCGGGTGATTAAGGCCGCTTTTGCATTATCTCCGTATCCCAATCCGTCTGTAATCCCCGCTGCAAGAGCGATGATATTCTTTAACGCTCCCCCTATTTCAACACCGATCATATCCGGATTGGTATAGACGCGGAAATGCTGGTTCATAAATAAATCCTGAACCGCTTCTGCAGCCTTGATATTTTTTGAAGATGATGTAACAGTCGTCGGGTGTCTTAATCCGACTTCCTCAGCGTGGCTCGGCCCTGAAAGCACGACGATGTCTTTTCTGTACTCCTCAGGCAGCTCCTCTTCCATTAATTCTGAAATGCGGAGAAGCGAATCCGGCTCAATTCCCTTGCTGACATGAACAAAAATCGATTGTTTCGGGATGTACGGCAGAGCCTTTTTCAGCACTTCCCGAATGGCTTTTGTCGGAACTGCCACAATGATGAAGTCAGCTCCTTTTAAAGCCTCGCTTAAATCAGCTGTACCGATGATAGAACTTGATAGCTCCACCCCCGGCAGGTAATCTTTGTTTTCATGCAGTTCGTTGATTTGATCGATCAATTCGGCACGGTGTCCCCACATCATGACTTGATGTCCGTTATCAGCCAGCACTAAAGAAAGTGCAGTGCCCCAGCTTCCCGCTCCAAGCATTGCCACTTTTTTCATCTCTGTATCACACCTTTTTATTTTCTTGCTCTTGCAAATATTTTAATTGGCGTACCTTCAAATCCGAAAGCGTCCCGGATTCGGTTTTCTAAAAAGCGTTCATAAGAAAAATGCATCAGTTCCGGATCGTTGACAAAAACAACGAAGCTCGGCGGCTTAACAGCGACTTGAGTCGCATAGTAAATTTTCAGACGGGAGCCGTTGTGCGTCGGAGTCGGATTCATGGCGACCGCATCCATGATGACATCATTTAAGACATTTGTCTGCACGCGGAGAGAGTGGTTTTCACTCGCTTTAATAATCGCAGGCATGAGTGTATGAATCCGCTTTGTCGTCAGTGCCGACATAAACAGCACCGGCGCATAATCGAGAAATTGGAAATGCTCCCGAATATTCTGTTCAAATTCTTTCATCGTGCGCTCGTCCTTATCAACGGCATCCCATTTGTTTACGATAATGACGACGGCTTTCCCGGCTTCATGGGCGTATCCGGCGATCCGCTTGTCCTGCTCAAGGATGCCTTCTTCTGCATTCAGCACAACGCCGACGACGTCTGAGCGGTCAATGGCTTTTAACGCCCGAAGCACACTGTATTTTTCTGTTGTTTCATATACTTTACCCTTTTTTCTCATTCCCGCCGTGTCAACGATTACAAATTCCTGCTGATTGTAGGTGAACGCCGTATCCACAGCGTCTCTAGTCGTTCCGGCTACGTTGCTCACGATAACCCGCTCTTCGCCGAGC
Organism: Bacillus sp. EB106-06-01-XG163; assembly: GCF_058791615.1. NCBI lineage: Bacteria > Bacillati > Bacillota > Bacilli > Caryophanales > Bacillaceae > Bacillus > Bacillus sp. EB106-06-01-XG163. Next base: position 108,377 of record NZ_JBYTDS010000002.1, on the reverse strand, counting down.
ATCGCATTGACAAGGGATGATTTTCCGACATTCGGGCGGCCGATCAGGCAGAATTGAACGACATCATCACTGTACTTCGTCTCCGGAATGTTTTTAAAATGCTCGGCACAAGCATCGAGCAAATCTCCCAATCCTAAACCGTGTGTGCCCGAAATCGGATACGGTTCTCCAAAGCCGAGCGCATAAAAGTCATAGATGTTCGCTCTCATTTCGGTATTATCTAATTTATTTACGGCTAATACGACCGGTTTTTTCGTCCGGTACAGTATTTTTGCCACTTCTTCATCCGCAGACGTCACACCTTCACGGCCGTTCACCATAAAGATGATCACATCAGCCTCGTCCATGGCGATTTCAGCCTGCTGGCGGATCTGTGTCAGAAACGGTTCGTCTCCGATATCAATTCCGCCCGTATCAATCAGGTTAAAATCATAATTCAGCCATTCCGCCGAACTGTATATCCGGTCCCGCGTCACTCCGGGGGTATCTTCTACTATTGAAATTCTTTCACCCGCAATCCGGTTAAAGATTGTGGATTTTCCCACATTCGGTCTTCCGACAATGGCTACGACAGGTTTACCCATAGTACCCTTCCTTTCAATCCAGCCGCTTACATTTTCACAAAAAATTGTTCAACCGGTTATTAAAAATCATCTTCGCTATGAAAAGAACCCTTCAAACAGAAGGGCTTAACTCATTTATTATATCAGTTTTCACTGAGATCACAATGTATTCTTCAAAATGTTTCGCATTCATGTAACAGTCTCCGTCTGTTTTCAAGACATTTTTGTCGCTCCTTTGCCCTGCTTTTTGCTTTTTTGGCTGATGCGCGCCGCAAGCTGTTCATATGTAGTCAGCCCGACGAGAAGAATCACTCCCGCCGAACAGCCTGAAAGCCATTTATAATCACCGACGGCTGCTGCACCCGCAATGTTGCGGATGACCGCAGCATACAATAGCTCCCCCTGGCACATGCCGAGAACAAAAAGACAAAGCCTCTCAGGGAACCGCCCCTCAACGGAAAGCGTAATAACGGTAAGCAGTATAACCGCCGCCCATTCAGGTTTTATGATAAACCAAACAGGGTCATATAATGCAAAAAGAAAAATAAAGCCGTACGCCGCAGCCGCCGTCAGATGAATCACAATATTACGGAGCCGTTTATGCATGCCGAGGCTCCCCGCATAAACAAATGCCGCAGCAAAAAACATGACATATGCCGCATTCAGCGTAAAATAAGCCGTAATCTGATGTATGCTTGCCATCATATTAGTCAAAATAAAGACTGATACGTAAAAACGGCTTTTCGTTTTGGCAAAAATAAAAGTCGCAAGTATCCATAAAAACCACATTGACCAGTAATAATAAAACGGTTCCATAATCGCTCCTCCTCTGATCAGTATGGAGCGGGAACGCATTTTTTAAACCAATTATGCCTGAAAGGAGCGGATAAGGATGGGAAAAGACAGACAGGAGAAAAAACTGAAAGCCTCCCGCCGGGTGGAATCTGATCGCGATGATTCGATTCACCATAAAGGAGCGACAAGCCTTGAGCAAAACGGGGAATTCCGAAAAAGAAAATCGTAAAAAACAGAAAAAGGCATGCGGGTTCGCATGCCTTTTAACGTCTGCTGAAACGGGACGTGTCAATCCCCCGTTCAGAAAGCCAGTGATGTGTGTCACCTTTTATGACCAAAGGCGCCTTTTGCAATTGGGAAACCGATTGGCATCCGAGGGCGGTCATAATCATTTTCAGCTCTTGTAAAAGCGCCGTCATCTCGTCAAACAGGCCCTCTTCTCCTTTAGAGGTGAGAGCTTTCAGGAAAGTGCCCGCCATTCCCGCGCCGGAAGCGCCGAGGGCAATCGATTTGGCGACATCCAGGGCGCTTTGCAGCCCGCCGGATGCGATAATTGATTGATCAGCGGAGAGCGAGTGGATTTCCGCTAAGCTTGCGGCAGTGGAAATTCCCCACGTATTAAAAAATTGAAGCGCCTTCTCTCTGCGCATATTTTCGATCTTAGAGAAATTTGTACCGCCGTATCCGCCGGCATCAACTGCTGCTGCGCCAGCATCAAATAACTGCCGTGCCGATTCCCTGCTCATTCCGAAGCCGACTTCTTTGACAAAAACGGGCACTCCCGCTTCCGCCGCAATCCGCTCAATACGGCCGAGAGCGCCAGTAAAGCTTCTGTCACCCTCTGGCATGACGATCTCCTGAATCACATTTAAATGAATCTGGAGGGCATCTGCTTGAATCATATCAACTGCCCTTTTCGCCTGCTCGGCATCCGCCTCGCTGCCTAAATTGGCAAATATCAGCCCATCCGGATTCTCTTTTCTGACGATCTCGTAAGAACACCGTTCGGAGGGATCTTTTAAAGCTGACATTTGCGAACCGACAGCCAGCGGCATGCCGGCTTTGCGCGCGGCTCTTGCCAGCGATCTGTTAATTTCGTATGTAAGCTGTCCGCCGCCGCCTGTCATCGCATTGATAAAAATCGGCGAACTGCTTGTGAGTCCGCCGATTTTCGTTGATATATCCACTTTTTCCAATGCTAGGTTCGGTAGGCTGACATGAACAAACGTAATATCATCAAGCCCCGTTTCCCGGTTTTGGCCGGTAGACAGCGCATGATTTATATGTTCTCTTTTTCGTTCTGCTCGTGTCACGTTTTATCACCAATTTATTTTAATTTATTAAGCTTGTCTCCGATTAAATCGCCAAGCTGGAAGCCGGTGCTCGGCTCTTCTTTCGCCTGGTATTGGCGGAAGTCCTCCTGATCGGCTTTCGGCGCTTCTTCAAGCTCACGCATGCTTAAGGAAATGCGCTCTTCGCTTTCGTTCACGTCAAGCACTTTCACTTTAACAGTCTGTCCTTCTTCAAGCACTTCATGCGGCGTTCCGATATGTTTATTGGAAATTTGCGAAATGTGCACAAGTCCTTCCACGCCCGGAAGAATTTCAACGAAGGCGCCAAAGCTTACAAGGCGCTGCACTTTTCCTTCAAGCACATCTCCCTGTTTTACCTTTTCGCCGATCTGGCTCCAAGGTCCCGGCAGCGTTTCTTTAATAGATAAAGAAATACGTTCGTTATCGCGGTCTACGGACAGTACTTTCACTTTTACGTCCTGACCTTCTTCCACCACGTCAGACGGTTTTTCGACGTGTGAATGAGACAGCTGCGAAATATGAACAAGCCCGTCAATTCCGCCGATGTCGACAAATGCGCCGAAATCAGTCAGACGCTGCACTTTTCCTTCAAGCACGCTTCCAACCTCAAGCGTTTGGAGAAAATCATGCTTTTTGGCTGTCTGTTCTTTTTCCACTACAGCCCGGTGTGACAGAATCACCCGGTTTTTATCACGGTCGAGTTCAACGACGATAAGAGAGAGGGTTTTCCCTTTATAGTCAGTGAAATCCTCGACGAAATGAGCTTCGACAAGTGATGCGGGAATGAAGCCGCGAACGCCGATATCAACGACGAGACCGCCTTTCACCACATCTTTCACTTCAGCTTCAAACACTTCTTTTGTGTCGAATTTTTTTTCAAGGTCTTCCCAAGCGCGGTCAGCATCAACGGCACGTTTAGATAAAATCAAAGCATCGTCTTCCACTTTTGTTACTTTCAGGTCAAGCTCGTCGTCAACTTTTACGACATCCGATGCTTTCTCTACATGAAGACTTGATAATTCACTGATTGGAATGATTCCGGACTGTTTGACATTGACAATTTCGACATCTACATGCTTGTCCTCTACCTTTGTCACAATCCCTTTTACTACATCTCCAACCTCTGGCACTTGAACATCAATTTGATTCATTTCCTCTGTCATTTGAATAACCTCCTTGGTCCAAACCTACACAGCTTAATTAATACGGTTTGAAAGCTGAACATGTGAATGTCCGCTTTTCAGCCGAATATGTATTAAAGAATCATCCAAAAAAGATTTTGAATGATCAATAAAAAGTTTTATTAGTATTAACTTCTAATAAATGGACTGGTTTGTCAAGCAATAACATCTTGTCTTTCGAAAAAAATTATAAAGCACTCCGCCCGAAGTTAACGTGATTTCTGTTCGACGATCTCCAGAATTTTTCCTGCGACTTCGGCAATGCTGAGTGACGTCGTATCGATTTCAATCGCGTCTTCCGCTTTGCGCAGCGGGGAAACTTCCCTCTCTGAATCGAGCTTGTCGCGTCTGGCAATTTCTTCAATGAGCGTCTCGTAATTCACGTCATAGCCTTTTTTCTTATTCTCTTCATATCGGCGCTTCGCTCTTTCCTCTACGGACGCGAGCAGAAAAATTTTCACTTCGGCATCAGGCAGCACGTGAGTACCGATATCACGGCCGTCCATGACGACACCGCCTTTTTGTCCGAGCTGCTGCTGTCTTTTGACCATTTCTTCTCTGACGCCTTTATGCTTGGCGGCGATTGATACTTGGTTGCTGACTTCGTCTTTACGGATTTCTTCTGTCACATCTTCTCCGTTTACCAGAACGATTTGTCCTTCCGGAACGGATACAAGCTCAATTTCCGTACGCTTCAGCAGCTCTGTAAGCGCCGCTTCATCAGTTAAATCGGCATTCTGCTTGAGCGCCGTATATGTAATGGCACGATACATCGCTCCTGTATCAATGTACACATATGATTTTTTCTCAGCCACTATTTTAGCAACGGTGCTTTTTCCGGCAGCGGCCGGCCCGTCGATCGCAATTGATAATTTCTTGTCCATAATCTCTCTCCTTGCTCTTTACTCCTCTATGGATTGTATCATGAACTGCCGGAAAAGGGGCGAAAAAATTGAGCTGATTTACCGCTTTACCGTTTCAATCCATTCTTTTTTCTCCATTTTATCAACTCCCTCATATTTCACAGCTTTCGAAATATAAGGTTCAATAGGCTGATAATGAAGCAAAAATTGCACCGCGCCCAAAATGATAAGCTGAATGCAGACCAATTTGACCAGCAGACGTTCAAACGTTTTCATACACGCGCACCTCCATTAGGATTAGTATGGAAAAGTGCGCTGCTGTTTATTCCGACAGACTGTTTCTTCTCTGCTGCAGCTGCGCGCGCATACAATATTGGAGTAAAAGCTGCTGCGATGCGGGATCGATTTCTGCAAATTCAAGCGTCATTTTTTGTTTATCCGCCTTTTCATCATAAAAAATCCGCTGGGTAACAGCCTCGGCCGTAATATCGGCTGTATTTTCCTTGCCGGGAAGAGAAAATGAGACATACAGCTTTTCACCTGGTTCCGCGGAAATATGCTCAGGCATCACAACAGCGATTCCGCCGGCGCTGATATTAGAGGAAACCGTTTGGAAAGCGGTTTTTTTCGCTTCCATTTTGACGGATACATCCAATACTGCGTCTGCACGGACGTATCGGCGTCTTTGAATCCGCTTCATTTCCTCCTGAGGGGGGATGTCCAATCCGATCATCGGGATGGGGTCTTTTTTCTTTCCTTTGATTATGCTTTTAAATTGATACGGCACGTGGCCATTCCCCATAAATTCCGCTGTTATTTCCAATCCTTTATGCAAAAAGACCGTCCGTCCCGAATCCAGATCGACGGGATATGAGATGTGCAGTTCGCCGTTTTCAACGCTTACTGCTTTGCTCCTCGCTTTTTTGGGCTCATTGTTCTCTATGTATTCAATCCAAATATAATCTCCGACAGCTATCATGGGCCTTCACTCTTTCATTATTTATGCTTTTATTAAAGCATGTAACGAAAAAAAGGAAAAGACTTTTAGTCCTTTCCTCCTTTATTTTTATAGGTCTTTATATATAGGTTCTGCACTTTTTAACTTTTCTATTTTTTCCTCTTTTCCGTCGTCCGCATTAATGAACATTTGATATGTGTCTTTCCCGATCGTCCCGAGCATTTCGTAGCAAAGCACTTCCTGACCGAGCTCATTCGTGATCAGCGCCTGCCGGGTCTCCCGCACTTCAACATTTTTATTCAGCTTCGCTTTCGCTTCATCAGCTGACAAAGCGGGAGCCGGAATCGTTCTCGTGCGGTGCGCCGCCAGGTAATCACGCGCGGAAAAACCGACGACTTCACCATCATCCAGCGCCACTTTCATTCGGATGGCTTCCGGATAAATGCGGACATTTTTCTCCACGGGGATAAAAGAAAAGACGCCGATGTTATTATATTGCGCGCTTTCATCAATTTCGAGGCCTTTTGTTTCATATCCATTTTTCTTTAAAAACGCGACGGCCCGGTTAGATGCTTCATTGAGGCTGATCTTTTGTTTCTTCACGGCCCGTTTTTGAATCAAATAGACCGGATGTCCGCCTTTTTGGGTAATATCCATATAGATAAAAGACTTGTTGTCGGCGTCTTTCATGCGGATGCTGTATACGTCCCGATTCGTCTTCCTGCCGCTTTTGACCACTTTAATTGAATAATTATGATCAGGCGCAAACCGTTGCGCGATTTTGACCGCTTCTTTCTCCGTAATTTGTTTTCCTTTCAGATGCGTAAAACCTTTTCGTTCTGTATTTGCGCTTGTAAACGTGGGGCTGATGCTGTCTTCAGAAAAAGCGCCTACATTTTTTTCGACTGTTTTAAAGCTGTCGACGATCGTATTATCGCTTTGTTTTTTGTCAGAGGCGAGCGCCATCTCAACATCCATCCACCGTAAATTTTTGCTCATGACGAGATGCTGAACGCTGCGGAGCTGGTTTTGAATGTTCTCCGCCTGTTTGTACAGGCTGTTCAGTGTTGTATATTCTTTCTTATCAAGCGGTTTTTGGTCTAAATCCCGGACGGATGTTTTATAGCTGAAATCTCCTATGTTGGATAAAAACTCCTCCGTCTTATTAAAAGGCATGAGAGTCAAGGGCAGCTGGCTCACATTGTTATGAGCTTCAGATGTTATTCTCCATACATCAATGAGCGCCGGAGACAGAGATTTTTTACTGTTCATCGCAAGCGTCGTCCCGATTTTGTCGTGAAGCTGATCTACATGGTACGTCAATTCATGAAAAGCCCTCTGATAATTATTTTCCGCGTGCAGAAGGACCGCATCTTTTTCCTGATGCTCTTTATATCCCCAGTATCCGGTTGCGGCGATCGCGACACCGAGAACAGCGATAATGATTCCTCTAATCATGTTAACACCTCATTTTGCGTACTTTTACTCACAGAAAATGTGCTTTCCGATTCTTTTAATCTGTGGACGTCCCCAAATCCATTTACTTGTCGCCGTATCAGGATTGAAATAATAAATCGCGTTTTCAGAAGGATCCCAGCCGTTGATCGCATCAAGAACCGCTTCTTTTGCTCTTTCATTCGGCTGCATATATATTTGGCCGTCGGCAACGGCGGTAAACGCGAGCGGTTCGAAAATGACGCCGGCCACCGTATTCGGAAATAACGGGCTTTTAATACGGTTTAAAATAACCGCGGCGATGGCAACCTGTCCTTCAAACGGCTCACCGCGCGCTTCCCCGTACACAGCCTGTGCCAGAAGATTGATGTCGTTGTTTGAGAAACCGCCAGGCATATTGGCCGCTGTCGTATTTTGCTTTTGATTTGACTGACCGCCTGTATTGTTTTGCGGCTTTTGAACAGGCTTATTCGTTCCCGCCGGCTTCTGCGTTCCGGCTCTCGGTTTTGTTTGGTTTTTCAATGGGACGTTGCCATAATGAGTGAACGTATTCCCTTTTTGGATCTGCTCCATTACATATTCACGGTAATATTTTGATTTAGAAATCAGCACCTGTTTGGTTTTCGCGCCGACGAGGCCGTCAACCGGCTTCATGCCGAATTTCTCCTGAAAATTTCTCACGGCCCAGTATGTGGTCCAGCCGTAAACACCATCGATTTTCCCGTTATAAAATCCGTTATATTGAAGACGGGCCTGCAATTCTATAACATCATCACCTGTCGCGCCTCTTTGAATCACTTGATTTGAAAACGCATGAACCGTTTCATGATGATCGAAGAAAGCGGCGGCGAAAGAAAATAGAATGAGACATGCCATAAAGGCTCCTTTGCACTTCATCTCTTCAAGCCTCCTACTGCAAAATTTAAAGTGTACCCGTATTGTCTGTCACGAGGTTATTTTTATGCACGTTTCCTTCTTATCCCTCGTCAATGCATAAAAAAAGAAACCGCACGCGACGCGCGGTTTCTTCACACTTGGATCATATTGACGGAGCGTGCTTTTTTTGCCTTTCGCAGCCCGAACCACCATAAAAACAGCATAAACGGCAGCATATAATATACCCAATGATTGAGGGCGGTAAGAATAAAATCGTAAGAACCGTGCAGACATGAAGGCACGGCCAGCGAAATCACAAGCCATTTGACACGGGCTTTTTTCTGCGAAAAGCGGGCTTTTCCGAGATAAAATCCCATAATCACTCCGATCAGCGCATGGCAGGAGACCGGCAGAAGCGCCCTGATGAAAGCATGCTCAACACCGTGGCCGAATAGATACAGAATATTTTCAAGCGTGGCAAATCCTAAAGACACACTGGCCCCGTAAACGATTCCGTCATAATGCTCATCAAAATGAGCATGCGGATACACACTGATCATCAGAACGAACCATTTCACCGATTCTTCCAGAAATCCCGAAGACAAAAACGAAACGAAAAAGCTTCCTCCCCCCACATGCTCTTTTTCAAGAACATATTGGATAAACATGGTCGGAAACACAAGGACAACCCCGAGAAAAAAAGACCTCAGCACCATATGTACGGGTTCATTGTCATACTGATCTTTTAAATAAAAATAGCTTAACAGCGCAATGCCGGGAGCAATTCCTGCAGAGATGATTGCAAACATCAGGCAACCTCTTTCCTTTATATTCCTATATCTATCGTACCATGTTGTTCATATTTTTACATCTTTCAATTTTTTTAAAAAAGAGCATATGAATGATCATATGCTCTCTGCACCCAGCCGTTTTGATATTTCGTTTGCGATTAAGCCGCCGTGAAAACGGCCGTTCTCGATAAAAATTTCGTTGGCGTTATTTCCAGCCGCAATGACTCCGGCGATAAAAACACCGTCAACATTTGTTTCCATCGTTTCTTCCCGGAAAAACGGCCGGCCTGATTCCGCATCAATCCGCACACCGATTTTTTCGAGGAAACCGTGATCGGGATGGTATCCCGTCATGGCAAATACGAAATCGTTTTTCAGCCGGACCGTCTCATTCCGGCCGGAGCGGAAAATGATTTCATCTTCCGTCACTTCTTCAAGACAAGCGCCGAATTCCATCCGGATTGTGCCGTTTCTGACGAGGGCCTCAAACTCAGGCAGAATCCACGGCTTGATGCTCGGGGAGTACTCATGTCCTCTGTAGAGCACCGTGACGCGCGCACCGGACTTCACCAGTTCCAAAGCCGCGTCCACACTTGAGTTTTTCCCGCCGATCACAGCAACATCTTTATCAAAATAAGGATGGCCTTCTTTAAAGTAATGAAATACCTTAGGAAGCCCTTCACCCGGTATGTTCATATAATTCGGATGATCATAATATCCTGTCGCAATGATACAAAACGGAGTGAGGTAGCGGTCTTTTGATGTTTCTACAAGAAAACGGCCGTCTTCCTGTTTCGTTACGCGCTCCACCGTTTCAAAGGCGTTTACGCGCAGCTCTTTTCTTCTGACAACCTCTCTGTAGTAAGAGAGAGCCTGTATTCGGACCGGTTTTCTGTTTTCCGTAATAAAGGCGACATCGCCGATCTCCAATTTTTCACTTGAACTGAAAAAAGTTTGGTGGGTCGGATAGTTATAAATGCTGTTTACGACATTCCCTTTTTCGATTACAAGCGCGTTCACGCCAATTTGCTTCAGATGTATAGCCGCCGATAATCCGCAAGGACCTCCGCCTATTATAATTGCTTTTTCTTCTGTCATGTCCTTCAACTCCTGCGATTGGCATTTCCATCATAAGTTTCCACTCATATAAAAAATCTCCTATATTATCATAGGAGATTTTTTTTGTTTATGCAAACGATTGGTTTATATCCAGCCTCTGAAACGCGAAGCCTCCGCCATTTTCCGCACGCCGACCATGTAAGCCGCAAGCCTCATGTCAATCCGGCGGTTTTGGGACATTTCATAAATATTATTAAACGATTTTATCATCATATTTTCCAGTTTTTCCTCGACTTCTTCTTCACTCCAGTAGAAGCCTTGGTTGTTTTGAACCCATTCAAAATAAGAAACCGTTACACCGCCGGCGCTCGCCAGAACATCGGGAACCAGCAGCGTTCCTTTGTCTGTCAGGATTTTCGTTCCTTCCAGTGTCGTCGGTCCGTTTGCCGCTTCTACAACGATTTTCGCTTTGATGCGGTCAGCGTTCTCTTCTGTAATTTGGTTTTCGATCGCCGCCGGGACAAGTATATCACAGTCCAGCTCAAGCAGCTCCTGATTCGTAATGGTGTCATTGAAAAGCTTCGTCACCGTTCCGAAGCTGTCTCTGCGGTCAAGCAGATAATCAATATCAAGACCGTCCGGATCGTAAAGGCCTCCGTACGCGTCAGAAATTCCGACAACTTTCGCGCCGGCGTCATGCATAAACTTGGCCAGATAGCTGCCCGCGTTTCCGAAACCTTGTACGACGACGCGCGCGTTCTGAATATCGAGACCTTTTTTCTTGGCCGCTTCTTTTATGCAGATGGTGACGCCTTTTGCCGTCGCTGATTCCCTGCCGTGGGATCCGCCGAGTACAAGCGGTTTTCCCGTAATAAAGCCGGGTGAGTTAAATTCATCAATTCTTGAATATTCATCCATCATCCAAGCCATAATCTGTGAGTTTGTAAATACGTCAGGCGCCGGGACGTCTTTAGTCGGTCCGACAATCTGACTGATCGCTCTGACATATCCCCTGCTCAGTCTTTCAAGCTCTCTGAATGACATATTTCTCGGATCACAAACAATTCCGCCTTTACCACCGCCATAAGGAAGATCAATAATTCCGCATTTTAAACTCATCCAGATGGAAAGTGCTTTCACCTCTTTTTCAGTTACATTTGGGTGAAAACGAATGCCGCCTTTTGTCGGACCTACGGAATCATTGTGCTGCGCACGATAGCCTGTAAATATTTTCACAGACCCGTCATCCATCCGAACAGGAATTTTAACCGTTAATAATCTGAGCGGCTCTTTCAGCAGTTCATACACTTCTTCTGGATACCCCAATTTTTCCAGAGCTTTATGTATTACGGTTTGGGTTGATTTTAATACATCATGTTTGTCTTCTTCATTATGACCGGTGAATCGATCGGCTGCCATTTGAGTTAACCTCCTAAAATCTTCTGTTTCTCTCATGCTCCCTTTCAGTGACTAGTATACACCTTCAATATCTCCGTGCATAGAAGAAAGACAATGATTTTTCCATTATTTCGCTTAAAAAAAGACGGCCGCTGAAAACAGCTGCCGTTTCAAATCTTTTTTATGAAAAATGTTTCTGGATGGTCTCCACAGCATTGCCGTCCATGATGAGTTTTCCGTACTCATGGAGCCTGTAAATCGTAATCGTCGCCGGGTGTCCGTATTCAGCCAGCACCGCGATGACGCCTTCGGCGGAACGGGAGCCGAGGTCTTCAAGGCTTACATAGTATTGGTTCTCATAGTGGTAGACGGTGCCGCCGGTAATCCCGATACGGTGAAGGCTTCCGGCAAGCTGAATGATATCTTCAAACGAATGGAACTGATAAATAATATCCGGGCTTTCGTCAAGTTTGACCTGCATCTCGATATAATCATCGTCATATTCGTCATCTTCTGCGTCCGTGTCATGATTTTTCGTTACAATCACAACCATGCCTTGTGCCTGAAGAGAATATACTTCCACCGCGATCGGACCATTCGCTTCAAAGCCGAGCTCTGTATTTGCTTCATTCATCATATCTTTAAATAACTGGTGGACTTTAAACGAGTCCTTCCAGAGGTCTTCTTTTGTCAGTCCCCGATCAGTCAGATCGTCGAGGGTTAAAAAGATTTTAATCTTATTATAGTTCAGACGCTCAAGCCGCATAATGTTCCCTCCTGCCTCTTCTTGCACACAAATCATATAACACAGTATATGAATAAATGAGTCATAGGTTCTTAATTTGTTATCAGTTTACACCGTGTACAGCGGGAAGACAAGCAGAATGCCGTTTTTTATCACCGCGGCCGGGTTTGTTTCAGGAAGACGGCTCATCCGGTCCGCACAGCGTAATCATATGCGTCTCCGGTTTCGCCCCGAGCCTCAGCGGAACTTTTGTCGTCCCGTAGCCGTTGCTGATCAGGTAATGCGCTTTTTTTACCGTTCCCGTCCCGCCCAATTCGTACGGCCCGAACCGTCCGAAACGGATTTGGCCGCCATGCGTATGGCCGCTGAACACAGCGTCAATCCCGTCTGACTCCCTCATCTGCTCATGGATGTCGGGGTTATGGCAAAGCAGGAGGTTTACTTTGTCAGCATCCGTATATCTGATTGCAGCATCGTAATCATCCATCATCATCCTGATATCATCCACGCCGCAGATCGTAACGGTTTCCCCTTTATAAGCAAACTGAACCGATTCATTTCTCAGCGGGATCACTTTGTATGCCCGTAAAAGAGAGAGCAGTTTTTGCTGGCTGACCTCGTAATCGTTATTTCCCCACACATACATGACAGGCGCGAGAGCCGTCAGACGTTTGATGTTTTCTTCAATTCTGGCGTAAGGAACTCCGCCCTCCGCCAAATCACCGCCGAGCAAAACGGCATCCGGCTTATAACCTGCCGCTTCGCGGAGAAGCTTTTCATCAATTAAACGGCGGTGCACGTCAGATATAAAAAAGATGGTGAGCGGCTTCATCCCCTTCATTTTATCAAGCGTAAATGTATGTGTTTTCAGATGGCTGCCGTTTGCCGTTTTGTACATAACGGCCGCCATAACCGCAGCCGCTCCCGCCAATGAGCCGAGAATTCCCGCTGTAAGCTTCATAAACGCACTCTCCATTCTGTCATTGTCTTATATTAGACGGACAAACAAAAAAAGACGTTTCTATCCTTTCCGGAAAACGCCTCATTTTATTTGCTTTCAAAATAAAGATTGATATCATACCGATGTTTCATCAAGTGAAAAACAGATTCTCTCGCCCTCCATTTTTCAGGCTGGGGCCATAAATCCGTGCTTTTTTGGATAATTTCACACCTCAGTTTATGAAATTCACCCTCAGCTTTTTCTTCCTTTTTTTTGAAATAATAAGAAGTGCAATACGCAAAAGCGGAAGCCATAATCCAGCACAAGTAAACCGTATGGCCTAATATTTCCTGCAGAATCAGCTGCGGAGAGGCTTGGGGGGCATTAAAGCTTTTAAACATCAGCAGTATGCACATCAGGGAAAAACAAACGAGGGACGCCCACTGCCATCTTCGGCATTGTGCGGCATAATTTTCGTATTTTAATTTCCGTTTCACCAGCGCCTGAAGCATTTGTTTCGTCGGTCCGTCAGCAAATCGGTCTAATTGCTTCCATAAAGAATCCATGCGCTTCACACCTTGTCCGTTTTCATTGGTACACTATATGAAAAACGCGGTGAAAACATGCATTTATTTTAATCAGACAGCGGAATGTTCAGAACCTGGCCGGTGTACACGTCGTTTCCGTTTAATCCGTTGTAGCTGCGGATTTTTTCTTCGCCCGCCCGGCTTTTATAATATTTCATTGAAATGCGGTAAAGCGTTTCTTTCGGCTGTACAGTATGCTGTACGGTCCGCACTTTTTTTGGGACAGTCCCGGCTTGATCACTCGCCTCAGCCGGAGCCGCTTTTTCACGGACAGCCGGCGGAGACTGCTGTTTTGTCTCCGCGTAATCGGTGTCTGTCGGCTTTACTTGTTTTTCTGAGGGCGTTTCCGTTTTTTCAGGTGTTTTTTCACTTGGTTTTTCTTTCGTTTTTTCAGGTGCAGCCGCTTCTTTCTTATCTTTGTCGTCAGACTTTTTTTTCGGTTGTTCTAAAAGAGCGGTTTCTGACGTTTCTTTCTGAGCGCCTTTCGGAATAACGGCAGGCGCGCTTTCACTGTGGTCTATGAAGACATCTTCATAGTCCTTCGGGTCAAATCTGCTGCTGTTCGTCATATAAAGAAGACCGAAAAAGACACCGATTGTTACGATAATGAACAGGACGGTCAGAAAAGTGAACAGCGGCGTTTTTGTTTTGGTTTTTTCCTTCACCTGCTCTTCCTTTTTTTTACGCTCCTCTTTTACAGATTGTCTTGTCGGGAGGCTGTCTTCAAGATATTCAATTTGTTCATCCGCGGCCGCGGCAACCTGCTGCTCGGCACGCAGCTGAGCTTTTCTTCTTTCAACTCTTGACATTTCCGTCATGCAAACCCCTCCTAACATATTGAAAACGGATCTGACAGGCAAATACCGCATCAATAATAAAATGCGCTGTAACCGGAACGAATAAATTGCCGGTCCATTCATAGATAAGCCCCAGCAAAAGACTGATGCCCGCAACCATCATAAACAGAAGCCACTTCGCCAAGTATCTGAAATGAAGCACGGTAAAAATGAAGCTGGCGGCCCATAAGCCGATATGTGTCTGCAGAACGCCTCTGAACAAAATCTCTTCGCTGAACGAAATGAGAAGCGTCAAAAACAAAATGTGCAGAACCGGCCTGTTCTTAAAAAGCAATACATTAATGCCGCCGTCATCATATAAATGCGAAGGACACCATTTCATCACCGCCAGATCGGCAAAAATGACAAGGACGGCAAGAGTTACACCGTACCATATGATATTATCGTCACGTATATGCCACAGCTTTAAAAAATCGTGAATGTCGGTAAAAAAGAAAAAGCCGATAACAGCTGAAACCGCCAATATGAGCAATTGAGTGGTATACAGCTGCATCACAATCTCCCGGTCTGAGAGCTGCCGGATCAATTCGCTTTGCCGTCTCAGCTGAACTCACCCGCAGACTCTGAACCGAAAATCCGGCCTAATTCCAACTTCCAATCTTCAAACCGTTCCATGTTTTTACGTTCTCCTTTTTGCTCGTACGGAGCCAGATCAAGTCCGCAGCTGCTGCAGCATTGTCCGGTTTGACCATCAGGCTCATACGGTTCATCAAAATAAGACAGCAGCGCTTCTCTTATACATTCTTTCCGCTCTAATAACGCCGAAAAACGATTCATTTTACGCAGCTTCTTTTCCACGCGGTATGTCAGTTCTTCCTGCAGCTGCTCTTTTGTGGTTTTTCCTTGCAGATACAGATGAACGGCCGTTCGCGCCTGTGTTTCCTGGACGCCCTTATTGATCAGAACGTCCCGAAGCTTTCGCTCATCACCCGTACCGGCATCCCGTATGACGGCCAGAATGCCTTCCAGGTCATAATCAGACAGGCTTTCTGTCTGAATAATCTGCTGCTGAAGCTCGGTATCGCCGGGCGTCCTCAGCAAAATACTGACACTCGGGCTGCTGTCTCGTCCCGCTCTGCCGATTTCCTGCATAAAGGCCTCGGCCGTTTGGGGAGGATAAAAGTGAATGACAAAGCGGATATCTGACTTATCCACCCCCATGCCGAACGCATTGGTGCAGCAGATGCAATCAAGCTGGTTATGGATAAATTGCTGCTGGATTAAAATCCTGTCGCCTGTATCCATACCGCCGTGATAATAATCCGTCCGCTTTCCCGTTTTTTCGTTCAGCTCAGCCGCAAGCTCTTCCGCCCATTTTCTGGTCGGACAATATATGATACCCGGACCTTCAAGCTTTTCGGCAAGCTCCGTGAGCCTGCTTATTTTCTCGGCATTATCCGCCAAATGTTCTGCCGCCAGGAGAATATTCGGCCGGTTGACTGAATAAAGATGACGCACCGCATGCTCAAGTCCGAGCACATCCGTCACGTCTCTGAGCGTTTCTTTTGTCGCTGTTGCGGTCAGCGCCAATACAGGCGGCTTTCCGAGTGCCTGCCTGAAGGGCCCGAGCTTCGAATAATCAGGCCTGAAATCATGTCCCCATTCTGATATGCAATGAGCCTCATCAATAACAAATAAACTGACCGGGACATTTTTCAAACGGTTCAGCACATAAGGTGAAGAAAGGGCTTCAGGAGACATATAGAGAAATTTATACCGGCTGATGTTGCTGAGGATAAAATGCCGCTCTGCGGAATTCAGCATGCTGTTTAATGCAGCAACCCGCTTTTCTCCTTTCGCTTTCAGCTGCTGCACCTGATCTTCCATTAATGAAAGGAGCGGCGAAATAATCAGCACCAGCCCGTCCATCATGTAACCTGGGAGCTGATAGCATAATGATTTTCCCCCGCCGGTCGGAAGCATGGCGATCGTATCTTTTTTTTGGAGCACGCTAGTCATAATCTCTTCCTGCCCTTTTTTAAAGGAATGCAAACCAAAATACCTGGATAAAGCTTTATGCAGCTCAGTCATGCTGATTCACCGTCTTTGCCAGCGCCAGCCTGATCTGAAAATAGCTGAAGCGCATCTGCATTCCTTCGCGAATCCGTTTAATTTTATTCGTTTGATGCTGTTTTGCAAATGCCGTTATCATACGCTGTTCCTCTTCAGAAAGATACTGTTCTATAAAAAATGCAGGCTGATGCAATGATATTTCTACGATATGATCTTCGATTGTGGCTGTTTTTAAATTTCTGACCGCGGCGATCCGTTCAATCGGAAACCCTTTTTCCAACAGCTCAAAGGTTTTTCTGGCAGACTGTGTCAGCGCGCTTTCCGCCTGCAGATCGGACAACAGCTCGCGCAGAGCGGGATATGCACATTGCGGAAGCGATTGAATAACATAATGTACCGCTCCCCAAAACTGGACGGACACATACCATTCATCTTCGTTCAGCTGGAGAGCAAGCTGCTTATTCGTTTTGCCGATTCTGTTGAATGAAGTTAAAGAATAGACAAAAATAAGCGCCTGCCGTTCACTTACGCCTTGCAGAAGGTGAAACAGCGTCTCATGCATTTGGACGGAAAGCTCTTTAGCATCTCTGTTTTTGCGCATAAACCGTTTGACCCATCTCAGCGTCTGCACATCGTTGGTAACCGGTATATATTGATTACATTGATGCTCTTTGTTTGACAGGACTTGAATGAGCAGGGAAAGCCGCCTCCACAGGGTGACAGCAGGCGTTTGATAATTCGCGCCGTGGCAGTGCTTCGGCCAAGGCCGCTCGGCAAACGCCCGTTCAAGCTTTTGAACGCCGCGCGCAGTCACTTTCCACGTTCCCTCTTCTTTTCCGGCTGTAATGTATGAGTTCTCGGTGAGTTTATGCAAAGAAGCCGCAATATCGCCGCGTTCACAATGTGAAGCCATGCCGAAATATTTAGCGATCTGAAATAAGCCGGCATCCTGAATGGTTTGAGACGACTTTTTTCCTTTTAATAAATGAAACACAGCACTCGGAGTCCGTTCGCCGTCTATTTTGTCCAGACAGTCGAGAACCACGGTATCAAAGTAGTTTATCGCCAATCTAAACACACCTACATTTCTTCTGTGACAAGTTTCGTTTTTTGGTTCTTTTTATTTTAACAGATTTTCATATAAATTTGACGTTTAAAGTCATCTTTTAGGGGGAAGTGCTAAAGAGAATCCCTTATGTGATAAGCATTCTCAATCATTTTTCTGTTGAAATTTGACACTAACATCATTACAATAAGTAAGAGGAATAGGTGTTATATTTAAAAATATATAAGGTAAACCATTTGTTCCAACACGAACAATCTGGGAGGTTTTATTCATGGCAAAGTACACAATTGTAGATAAAGATACGTGTATTGCATGCGGCGCCTGCGGAGCTGCGGCACCAGACATTTATGATTATGATGATGAAGGCATTGCGTTCGTTACGCTTGACGAAAATAAAGGCGTCGTCGAAGTTCCGGAAATTCTGGAAGAAGATATGATTGACGCATTTGAAGGATGCCCTACTGATTCAATCAAAGTTGCGGATGAACCGTTCGAAGGCGACCCGCTGAAATACGAATAAAAAAGCCCTCCCCGTGAGAGGAGCTTTTTCGTCCTGAATAAGACTCCGGCTGTTATCGGCCGGAGTCTTATTTTTTGCGATCAGCACAAACAAAAAAGCGTCCGGCTGTTTTCACAGAACGGACGCTTTAAGCCTTTATTGTGTTTGGATGCTGCGTTTTTGTTCAATCCAAGGTTTCAGCTTCGTAAAGATGAACGTAAAGACGATGGTGATGATAACGCCTTTTACAATGTTAAACGGCAGGATTCCTGCCACAACCGCCGTTTTTAACTGGCTGTTTGACAGTGCCGGTGAATGTAAAAACCAAGTATACGCGGGCAGGATAAGAATATAGTTCAAAATACTCATCAGCACGGTCATCGCCGCGGTTCCGGCCAGCAGGCTCACTGCAAGCCCTTTTGCCGAATTGAGCTTTTTAAACATAAACGCCGTCGGCAGAATAAACAGCGTTCCTGCGATAAAATTGGCTGCCTGCCCGACAGGCACGCCGGCCATGCTTCCTTGAATGATATACTGCAGAATATTTTTAATCGCTTCAACCGCAATCCCCGCCGCAGGCCCGTAAACCAAAATGGCGATAATTGCAGGAACGTCACTGAAATCAATTTTCAAGTAATCCGGCAGCCCCGGAAACGGGAAATTTAACAGCATAAGCACAAAAGCAATACTGCTAAGCATACTGATGACAACTAATTTTTTTACTTTCACAATGCTCTCTCCTTTTCGATCAAATCTCTCGAAAAGAGGAAAGGTTCTTTTGCGCCCCAATAAAAAAACCGCTTTTGTTAAAAAGCGGGAGCTTACTAAGGCTTGGCAAAGAAACGTTTGATATAAGCATCAAAACGTCTGCTGAACCTCCATCTTCTCCCATCCAGACTATACTGTCGGCTCCGGAATCTCACCGGATCCTGCCGCCGAAGCAGCTCGCGGGCTTAGAGCATGATGCTCATCACCGCCGGTAGGGAATTTCACCCTGCCCCGAAGATTGATCTTATGAATTTATTCACATTATATATGATCAAATTGCAATTGTATAGAGAACTGCTCAAATTTAAATAAAATATTGGGGAAGCCCAATTTAAGCTGATTCAGCGGTTTCCTTTTCTCCTTTACTGCGTCAATACACATTGACACTCTATTGAGAATATGATAAATTATCAGATATTTAGTCAGCTAAACTAGGAGGAAATCTAACAATGTTTCGAGTTTTGGTCTCAGATAAGATGAGCAATGACGGCTTAAAGCCGCTGATGGAATCAGACTTTATAGAAATTGTTCAAAAAAACGTCGCGGATGCAGAAGATGAATTACATACCTTTGATGCCCTGTTAGTCCGCAGTGCCACGAAAGTAACCGAAGAATTGTTTAAAAAAATGACCTCTTTAAAAATCGTCGGCAGAGCCGGTGTCGGCGTAGACAACATCGACATCGATGAGGCCACAAAACATGGGGTTATCGTGATAAACGCGCCGAATGGAAACACCATTTCAACGGCAGAGCATACATTCGCGATGATTTCTTCATTAATGAGACACATTCCGCAAGCCAATATCTCAGTAAAATCAAGAGAATGGAACCGGACGGCTTTTGTCGGGGCGGAGCTCTACGGAAAGACTTTAGGCATTGTCGGTCTGGGCCGGATCGGAAGCGAGATTGCCCAGCGCGCCAGAGCGTTCGGTATGACGGTTCATGTATTCGATCCTTTCTTAACCGAAGAGAGAGCCGGTAAAATCGGCGTAAACAGCCGGACATTCGAAGAAGTGCTTGAAAGCGCGGATATCATTACCGTCCACACGCCTTTAACAAAGGAAACAAAAGGACTGCTTAACAGAGAAACCATTGCCAAAACGAAAAAAGGCGTCCGTCTTATCAACTGCGCAAGAGGCGGCATTATTGATGAAGCGGCGCTTTTGGAAGCGCTGGAAAGCGGCCATGTCGCAGGCGCTGCCCTTGACGTGTTTGAAGTGGAACCGCCAGTTGAATCAAAGCTTCCCGACCATCCGCTGGTGATCGCCACACCTCACTTAGGCGCTTCAACGAAAGAAGCACAGCTGAATGTCGCTGCACAGGTTTCTGAAGAAGTGCTGCAGTTTGCAAAAGGTCTGCCTGTCATGTCAGCGATCAACCTGCCTGCGATGACGAAAGATGAATTCAAAAAAATCCAGCCTTATCACCAAATTGCCGATAAAATCGGAAGTCTCGTGTCACAATGTATGAAGGAACCCGTCAAAGATGTTGCGATTCAATATGAAGGCACCATCGCCAAACTTGAAACATCATTTATTACAAAAAGCCTGCTGTCCGGTTTCTTAAAACCGCGTGTAGACTCAACGGTCAATGAAGTGAACGCCGGCGGTGTAGCAAAAGAACGCGGTATCAGCTTCAGCGAGAAGATTTCCTCCAATGAATCAGGATATGATAACTGCATCAGCGTAAAAGTAACCGGAGACCGGAGCACATTTACGTTAACGGCTACGTATATCCCTCACTTCGGTGAACGAATCGTTGAACTGAACGGCTTTAATATTGACTTAAATCCTGCCGGCCACCTCGTTTATATCCAGCACCAGGATACGACTGGTGTAATCGGACGCGTCGGACGCATCCTCGGCGATAATGATATCAATATCGCTACTATGCAGGTAGGCCGTAAAGAAAAAGGCGGAGAAGCCATTATGATGCTTTCTTTTGATAAACATTTAGATGATAAAGTCGTCAATGAGCTGACTTCAATTCAGGATATTGTTTCCGTTAAACTGATTGACCTTCCGTAACCAACAAAAAACCCAAAACATTCATATGTTTTGGGTTTTATTACGTTTAATGGCTTGGAAGCGGATTAGGCGCGGCAGGCACAGCGATAGGTTTTGTCACATCATAATTACCGATTTTCTTTGTATGCGCATGTGTGAACAGCACCTCAGAATAACCGAATTCCTTCGCAGTTAACAGAAGCCCTTCGATCATTAAAATCCCTTCCAGCGAATCTTCAACCTTATGTTTTTCGGACAATTGAATCCGCAGCTGCTCGCCGTCTTCCCTTTCCGATACCGATGCAATCGCATCGGCTTCTATAATGCTCGCGGTCTGTGAGCCTCCGTCTGTTGTCTTCATCCCGTCAATAGCCTGATATACTGAATAATAGGTTTGTTCAGACGGGATGAGATACTCTTGTCCCAGACTGTCGCTGTAAGAAAAATACGCCCGGTTTGTCTGTTTATGTACGGACATTTCAGCGGATATGCCGTAAGATTTATAAAAATCCTGTCCGGCTCCGTTTTGAACCTTTTTCAATTTAATCCGCTCGTAAGGACTCCATGTCAAAGTCTCTTTCAGCATCTTTTTCAATAAGTCAGCATCGGCAACTGATTCGATAGAGAGCCGTCCGTTTACCTGCACAAGCAAATCCTTCTTATCCGCCGTTACCTGCACACCGTCCAAAAGGTTCGGCACAGACAGGAAGGATTCGGGCACTTCTAGGTCTTCCGCTTCGGATAAAGCCTCTGAAACCGATTCATCCGGCTTCTTTTTTTCAAAACTGACCGGAATGACGGCGGATGTTTCTGAATCGGCAAATGCCAAAGTAATGTAATTGTTTTTGTTTTGGTTTGAGACGACGAACGTCTTCTGATCCGGCGGCTTGACAGAAGCTGACTGACTGGCTTTTTCTGTCTGGCGGCTGTCAGCGGTAAGATCACCGGAAGATTTGTTTGTCATCAGGTGAGGAGATATAATCAGAGCGATGCACAATGCGCAGACGCCGGCTGCGGCGGGGCCGATCCAGCTTCGGGCCGGTTTTTTCCTGTACGGTTTACCCGTTTCAATATTCCGGTAAATGGCCTCGGGTGAACGATGATCTCTAACCGCCGGAAGTTGTCTTAACAACTCCTCTACTCTTTCTTCGTTCCAATATGACTTCATCATCCATTAGCTCCTCCCTCAAAAGCTCCATCTGTTTCCGAAGTATTTTGAGCCCTCTGTGTTGGGTCGTTTTGACTTTGCTTTCCGAGAAGCGGAGAGCGGCGGCTGTTTCCTGAATGGAATATCCCTGAATAAATCTCAAGATAATAACAGCTCTTTGATCAATGGTGCAATGATCAAGCGCGGTATAAATTTCCCGGACGTTTTCATGCTGTACGGCGAGTTCGTCCGGAAGCAAATGCTGATCTCTGACATCTTGTGTATCCCAATCAAACGTACCCATAATACGCTGTCTGATCGTCTGCTGCTTGCGGAACCAGTCAATCGCCACATGGCGTGCGATGGACAACAGCCATGTTTTTTCACTGCTTCTTCCTTCAAATGTATGATAGGAATTCAAGACGCGGATATACACTTCCTGCGTCAAATCTTCAGCCTGCGACTTATCTTTTACCATATAAAATAAAAATTGATATAAATCTTGATGGTATGCATCATATAATATCTGAAAGGTTTCTTCCATGGGAAACCCCTCCGTTCACTTTTTTGTCGTAAAAATGCGTTGAAAAGTTACATTACAACTATATTACGAGAAACTGGAATTTGGAAGGGAATTTATATTAACATATTCTTAAATTTTTAAAGGAGAAACAAATAAAAAACACCCGCAGAACATGCGGGTGTTTCGTATGGAACAAGATTGTTCGTCAATTTCAGACGTCATCCTGCACTTTTGTCGGAATATAAAATGTAAACGTCGTCCCTTTGTCGATGCTGCTGTGAACCGCAATTGAGCCGCCGTGGGCTTCCACGATATTTTTTACGATGGCGAGTCCGAGCCCGGTTCCCGCCCTGCCTCTTGTTCTTGCTTTGTCCGCTTTATAAAAACGTTCAAAAATAAAAGGCAGGTCCTCTTCCGGTATTCCAGAGCCGGAATCTTTGATATCGATCTTCAGTCCGTCTTTTACGGTCTGAGCCGCGATATGAACGCTTCCGCCTGACTCCGTATGGCGCAGCGCATTATCTATAAGGTTGGTAAACACCTGTTCCATTTTGTCTTCATCAAAGACACACTCCGGCTGAGACACCGAGATGTCCTCTGTGAGCGAAACGCCTTTTTCCTTCGCTACCCCGGAAAATTTGCGGGAGATCTTCTCCAGAAATTCATGCAGGTTTACCGTTTCATAGTGCAGGCCCGTATGTCCGGATTCCATTCTGGCCAAATCCAGCAAATCATTGACGAGCCGGCCCATGCGAAGAGATTCATCATAAATGATCTGCGCGATTTCTTTTTTCTCCTCTTCGGTGCTTGCAATGTCGTCCACTATTGCTTCGCTGTATCCCTGCAGCATAGAAATCGGGGTTCTGAGCTCATGACTGACATTGGCAATGAAGTCTTCACGCAATTTATCCAGCCTGCGCTCTTCGGTCATATCACGGAGCACGGCCACGGCGCCGCGGACGTGTGATTCCGCATAAAGAGGCGACATCAATAAAACCCATGACCTTCCTTGAAGCGTCATTTCAATCATTTGCTCTTTTTCCGTGTTCACTGCATTTTGAAATAGCTCTTTTGCTTCAGGGGGAAGGTTGTCTCCTTCTTTAATGTTCATGTTCTGCTCATAATACCATGCCTGCAGAAAACGTTCGGCCGGCGGGTTGGTCACCAAAATGGTGCCGTCGATATTAATGGTGATGACCCCGTCTGCCATACTGCTTAAAATATTGGACAGCTGTTCTTTTTCCTGATTCAGCGCGTTAATATGGAAATTGAGCTGCCGTCCCATCTGATTAAAGGCAATGGCCAGTTCCCCGATTTCATCTTGGGTCAGAATCGGAATTTTTGTATCAAACTTTCCTTTCGCCAAGTCTTGGGCGCCTTCCCGCATTTTCCGAAGGGGATATGTCACCCTGCTGGATAAAAAGAACGCGAAAAACGTTGTCAAGACGATGGCAATGCCCGCCGCAAGAAAAATATAGCGTGTCGTATGTTTCGTCGTATCTTTGACGGCAAGCAGCGATTGGGATAAAAAGACCATGCCTTTTTTGCCGTCTTTTTCATACGGCACTCCGACGATCAGCCGTTCGTTATCCGAACCGGCATTGTTGGGGACCGCGCGTTTGCTTACTTTTTTGCGGTCTGTCAGCGCCTTGTGCAGATCCCGGTCATGTTTGATCTGCTCTAATGTAATAGAGGATAAATGATTATCGTCATTGGGCGAATACCAGACATGCTTATCATCCTGAATGATCGCGATGCTCGTTAAATTGTCCGCCAGTTCCCACGTGATGGATCTGGCAAGCGGCTGGTCTTCATGATTTTCTATTATGACCGCAATTTTGTCGGCAAGCTGCGTTAAATCTTTTTCCGCTTCTTCAACGTGGTAATTTTCTATAAATTCCAGAAGCAGCACCGTTAAAATAAATAAAACAATTAACACGAGTGAAAGAATGGTAAACCAAAGCTTTCCTACTACGCTTTTCCAAAACTTCATTCAGCGCCTACCTCAAATTTGTATCCGACTCCCCATACGGTGACGATTTTTTTCGCCGCTCCCGGGGACACTTTATTTAATTTTTCACGGAGCCGTTTGACATGGGTGTCCACCGTTCTGAGGTCTCCGAAAAATTCATACTGCCACACTTCTTTTAAAAGCTTTTCCCTGTCGTACACTTTGTCCGGTGTTTTCGCCAGGAAGTACAGCAGTTCATATTCCTTCGGCGTCAGGCTCACCTCCGTGCCGTCCGCAGTCACCCTGTGAGCATCGTGATCAATGGATAGATGCGAAAAGACGAGCACATTTTTTGTCGGGGTATTGGCTGTCAGATAAGATGTTTGGGAAGCCCTTCTTAAAAGCGCCTTTACCCGAAGCACCACTTCTCTCGGGCTGAAAGGCTTGACGATATAATCGTCCGTACCCGCTTCAAACCCCTGGACGCGGTTGGCTTCTTCCCCTTTTGCCGTCAGCATGATAATCGGCGTCGCTTTTTTTTCTCTGAGCTGCCGGCATACTTCGATTCCGTCCGTTCCCGGCATCATTAAATCCAAGAGCACCAGATCATAATCTGATGCCAGCCCCATTTTAATGGCCTCGTCGCCGTTTTCCGCTTCTTCAATCACATAGTTTTCCCGTTCAAGGTACATTCTTAAAAGGCGTCGAATTCTGGCTTCATCATCTACTACTAATATTTTAGTTTCATTTGTTTGATCCATCGTTTTCCCCCTGCTTTCCTTCTGTTACTTTCATTTTAACAAACTGTGCGGCAGCTTGAGAACTGTATCGGCTTTTTGCATCTATGCGTACGAATGAAGTCCGGCAAGCACGAGATTCACAAAAATTAAGTTAAACATAATAATGGCGAAGCCGATGACGGCAAGCCACGCGGACTTTTCGCCATGCCAGCCTCTTGACAGCCGCAAGTGCAAATACGCTGCGTAAAATAAAAAGGTGATCAGCGCCCATACTTCCTTCGGGTCCCAGCCCCAAAAACGCGTCCATGCAAGCTGCGCCCAAATCATCGCAAACACAAGCGCGCCGAGTGTGAATACCGGGAAACCGATGGAAACAGCGCGGTAGCCGACTTCATCGACCAAGTCCAGATTCACATTTTTGACGAGCGGGCTGATAAGAGCGCTGATTCTCTTTCTGAATATCAGCCTGAGCGCACCGTATAAAACGAGACCTGCGCCAAACGACCAGATCACCGTATTGACCTTTCTGCCTGAAAAAATGGCCGGAAGCTCAATAAGCGGCTTCATTGCGCCTTCCGTAAGCAGTTCTCCCTCATGCGGGCCGACAAGCGCAGGCATATCATATATCATGACGCTTTTGGCTTCTTTTTTATCCACCCAATTAAATTCAGCTTTGTAGTCCGCCAGCCGGAATGCCGACGTGACGGCGATAAATGCCACGGTCGTCACGAGTATAAACATGATGACTTCAAGCCAGAACGTTTTTTTGCCCGGTCTGGATTGGTCGACATGCTTTAACAGGAAAATGACGCCGGCTACAAAACTGATCGCAAGAATCGCCTGCCCGAGCGCCGCCGTCGTGACGTGAATGTACAGCCAATTGCTCTGCAGTGACGGAATAAGCGGCGTAATGTCTGTCGGAAACATGCTTGCATATGCGATAAGCAAAAGCGCGATAGACAATGTGAACATGCCTAATGAAGGCAGTCTGTAAATAAAGTAAATAATAATAAAAGCGAGAACAAGCATCATGCCGAATGACGTCGTAAATTCAAACATATTGCTGACAGGCGCATGTCCGCTTGCCGACCATCTCGCAATGAAGTAGCCGAGATGACAAAGAAATCCGAAAATGGTTAACGTGATTCCGATAGCCGACCAGCGGCCCTTACCGTCCTTAGCACCTTTTGTTCCCCGGATGGCGCCGCCGAAAATCGGGACGGCAATTAAATAAATCAAAAAGGCAGCATAAAGAAAATTTGCGCTCAGCTCCGCCATGACACCACTCCTTTTTCACTAGGCCTGATTTTTGGCCAATTCTTTTTGATCGGCCGGCTCTTGAATCCCGGTCCCGCTAAGAACAAATTCGATATCCTTTTTCAGACCGAACCAGTTTTTGTTCGTATGTCCCGCCACAAGCACTTCATGATCACCTGTTTTGATCCAGATCCTTCTGTGCTGCCAGTACATTCCTTGAATGACGCCGATCATAAAGATCGCGCCGCCGACGGCAAGCACCCATAAGGTTAAGTCTTTTCTGACGGTGAGTCCTGTAATGTTTTTCGTTTCCACATGGTCGAATTTTAATTTGTACTTGTTACTTTCGGAACCTTCAACAGTCTGCTGAATCGCAACAAAACTTTTCTCCCCTTTCGGCTTGTCAGGAGCCGTGATTTTAAAGACAAAAGCCGGATTGTTAGGAACCTTCGTTTTCGTGCTCGGTTCTCCGTCCTTGTTAAAATAAAAATCAGGAAGATAACTGGCGATCTGCACTTTGTAACCGTTACCAAGATCATAGTCCGTGTCGGGATCAAGAAGATTGATCTTCAGTTTGCCGAATGACTGTTTTGTTTTTTGGTCGATCAGCTGAAATACCATCTGATCGAGCTGGTTTTCTTTATAGTCCACCTGATACACAGAATAGGAGTCAAAGCGCAGCGGTTCATTGACGCGGATATTGTTTTCTTTGACTCTTTTAAGCTTCGGCTTTTCACCGAATACAATGTCGCCTTCCCTCTTGTACAAAACCGCGTCCGTTGTGAAGGATTTGGCGACTTTGCCGTTTCCGGCTCTGTCAATGGCGTCGGCGAATACTTTTTTCTCAGTGTCTTTGTTATATGTCTGCATCGTGAACCGGTTGTTTTTTAAGTAATATTTGCCGTCGGTACCGGGGATCTGAGCGGTTTCGCCTTCACGGACCCAGAGCGTTTCATCGACATACATACCGGGTACAAATCTCAGCATGGCTCCGATCAGAAAAATGATCAGGCCGATATGATTGACGTAGGGCCCCCACCTTGAAAAACGGCCTTTTTCCGCCAGAATGCTTCCCTCTTGTTCTCGCACTCTATAATGCTTTTTTTTCAATCGTGTTCTGAGGCTATCAGCCGCATCCCCGCTCAGCTCGGTTTCTGTCCGGCTGTATAGACGCTGCCTCTTCAAAAAGACCGGATTCCGCCGAACTCCTTGATTTTTCAGCGCCCTGTACAAAGGAATCACCCGATCCAGGCTGCAGATGACCAGTGATATGCCAATGGATGCGATCAGGAGCATATACCACCATGAGCCGTACAGGTGATGAAATCCCAACAGATAATACATTTGGCCGATTATGCCGTACTGCTGTTCATAATATGTATCCGGCTGGGCGCCCGGCGGCAGATAAGCTTCCTGCGGAAAAACCGTGCCGAAAGCAGACGCCGCCAGAGTAATGACGATCAGCCATATTCCGACTTTTACGGAAGAAAAGAAGTTCCATACCTTATCTACGATTGTTTTGTTATATGTTTGCGAACGCCTTGCGCTGCCGTCGTACCGCATATCGGCAAGCGGCGATTTTTGATCATCAAGCGGCTTCCCGCACGACTCGCACAAAACCGTCCCGGCTGGATTCACGTGCCCGCATTCACATTTGACCTTTTTCATGAAGACGCCTCCGGCTTAATTAAATTCATATAGTCATGAACCATGCGTTCTGTCATCGTGCCGGTCACCACTTTCACGACTTTTCCGTCGGGATTGATCAAAAATGTCGTCGGAATAGGTGATACGCCGTACGCGTCCAGCACTTGCCGGTCAGTATCGAGCGCAACCGGGAAATTGACGCCGTATGTTTTCATAAAATTATGTACTGCAATTTTTGATTCGCCGACATTTACCGCAACCACCTCGACACCGAGGTCTTTAAAATGCTTGTATTGATTCTCCATGTAGGGAAATTCCTGCTTGCACGGCTCACACCACGTTCCCCAGAAATTCAGAAAAACACCTTTTCCTTTTAACTGACTCAGTTCTATGAGTCTGCCCTCTGTATCTTTCAGCGCGAAATTCGGGGCTTTGGACCCCTCAGATATACGCTCACCGTTTGTGTATACGGCATTATAGATGGTATATCCGAGCGCGCAGAGTAAGATGAGAAGGATGCCGGTCCGAATGAATAAACGCCGCCGTTTTTTGTTCATTGTACACTGCTCCCCTCCCCTGCCTGCAAATCCATTCAATTATATCATCAACACGTTTTGTAATTTTTGAAGGTTATGTGAAAATTAGAAAGCGTTTTTACCGTGTTCCGCTAAAGCCCGCAGCCTTTTCACCTCATGCGGCGACAATTCTCTTGCGTCTCCTGTGCGCAGGCCTCTTAAATCTAAAAATGCGTATTCTTCACGTTTTAGTTTCAGCACGTCATGACCGATCGCCTCGAACATGCGGCGGACCTGTCTGTTCCGTCCTTCATGAATCGTCAGCTGAATGATGCTCGTCTGCTTTCTTTTGTCCAGGGAAAGCAAT
The DNA here is from genome assembly GCF_058791615.1 of Bacillus sp. EB106-06-01-XG163. NCBI lineage: Bacteria > Bacillati > Bacillota > Bacilli > Caryophanales > Bacillaceae > Bacillus > Bacillus sp. EB106-06-01-XG163. The sequence goes on along the minus strand of NZ_JBYTDS010000002.1, from coordinate 79,497 downwards.
TTCGCTCTGGCCGGCGCCGTCTTGCCTTCTTCAAGCTGAATGCCGCGCTCAAGCTTTCTCAGAAGTTCCTTGGAAGGAATCCCCTTCACTTTGGCGACGTACGTCTTATCAATTTCGTATTTCGGATGCATGAGTTTGTTGGCAAACTCGCCGTCATTTGTCAGCAATAAAAGTCCGCTCGTATCATAATCAAGCCTGCCGATCGGATAAATGCGCTGCGGCACTTCTTTGAAAAAGTCGGTCACCACTTTCCGCCCTTTGTCGTCATCAGCTGCTGAGATCACTCCTCTCGGTTTATAAAGCAGAAAGTACACGGGTTCTTCCCGCTCCACCTTTAATCCGTTTACTTCAATCTGATCAGAACCGGTCACTTTTACGCCGAGCTCTGTTATTACTTTTCCATTCACCTTTACTTTTCCTTCTTTTATCAGCTCTTCCGCCTTTCTGCGTGATGCCACGCCGGCATGAGCAATAACTTTTTGCAGTCTTTCCATGTCGTTCACCTCAAGTATAATCTTACTTTTTTCCCCTTGAACAAACAAGCTTTTTCAAGGAGAGTTATTCTGATATATAAAAAGCGCCTGATTTCAGGCGCTTCCAAATAATAACGTAACTATGATGATTGATGCAACCACCCCGATCAAATCAGCAAGAAGACCAACCTTTAAAGCATCCCCCATTTTTTTGATGCCGACCGCCCCGAAATACACCGTCAGGACATACAGCGTCGTGTCAGTCGATCCCTGCATGACCGAGGCCAGCCTGCCGATAAATGAATCAGGCCCGTACACGGCGATCAGATCTGTCGTCATGCCGAGCGCCGCCGTCCCCGAAATCGGGCGGATCAGAGCAAGCGGCACGACTTCTGCGGGAATGCCGAGCGCTGTAAAGAAAGGCTTGCACAGCCCCATGACAAAATCCAGCGCGCCCGAGGCCCGGAATACGGTAATCGCCACCAGCATCCCGACCAAATACGGAATGATGGAAAACGCAATCTCAATTCCTTCTTTTCCGCCTTCAACGAATGATTCATACGTCGGCACTTTTTTGATCGTGCCGTATATCAATATACCGGCGATAATAATCGGAATCATGGCTAAAGACACCCAATTCACCATTTCCATTCGCTTACCTCCCTTTTCTTTTGCGGCGGTACCAGAAGTAGCGGTCAATGAAAATCGCGCCGATTCCCGAAATTAAAGTCGCTAAGATGGTCGGCCCGACGATATCGGTCGGTGATTTCGCCGAGTAAGCCATGCGCACGGCAATGACGGTTGTCGGTATCAATGTAATACTCGAAGTATTTACCGCCAAAAAGGTAATCATGGAACGGCTGGCCTCAGACTTACCTCCATTCAGCTTTTTCATCTGCTCCATGGCTTTAATGCCGAGCGGTGTCGCCGCATTTCCCAGTCCGAAAAAGTTTGCCATGAGATTTGATAAGATGTATCCCATCGCCGGATGATCAGGGGGAATATCGGGAAACAGCTTAGAAATAAACGGGCGGCACATTCTGCTGAATATATCCAAAAGGCCGGACTGCTCGGCTATTTTCATCAGGCCGAGCCAGAACACGAGAACGCTCATTAATCCGAACGAGATCGTAACCGCTTCTTTCGCTCCTTTAAAAACGGCTTCATTCACATCCTGCAAGGTACCGTTAAACATCGCAAAGACAAGTCCGATTACCGTCAGACATACCCAGATTAAATTGACCATGACGAACCGCCCGCCGCGCTCATAAACAGGCTCGTAAACGTCTCAATGAAATGCTTTTTCGGTTTTTTATGGCGCTCATTTTCATAATAGACGGGGATCTTGGCGATCACTTTCCCATCATGCATAACAGTCATCCGGCCGACGACATCAGGAATGAGAGAGGCGTCCTTTTTCCAGGCTTTTTTCGGTTTTATTAAGGTTGTGCGGATTTTTACATCGTCGATTTCATCCTCTTTTAACAAATATTTGACATCCCGGGCAATAAAAGCGCGCTTTCCGTAAAACGTCTTTTTCAGCTTCGGGATGCCGCCTTTTTTAGCGACGACATAGGTTTTATAGTGCTCAAAGACATAATTAAACATATTCATATGATCATCCCAATCATCCGGATCATTTATGGTGACCGCGATGAGATCCGTTCCGTCTTTTGAGGCCGTCGAGACGAGCGTCCGTTTCGCGATTTTTGTGTAACCTGTTTTTCCGCCTGTGCTGTAACGGTAGAGCCCGGTCAGAAGCTTGTTTTTATTTTTCCATACCCGGTCCATCGTTTCCGCCTTATACACTTTTGTGCCTGAAACGGTCCGGTATTCCTTGATTTCCATCGCGTATTTAGTCAAAAGCGCCATGTCATACGCCGTTGAATATAAATTTTCATGGTCGTCCAGCCCGTGCGGATTTTGAAATTTTGTATTTTCCATCCCGATTTGCTCGGCTTTTTTGTTCATCATAAATACAAAACCGTCAAGGCTTCCGCCGACATATTCCGCTATTGCCGCAGCGGCGTCATTTCCTGACCTTAACATAAGCCCGTATACGAGATCTTTCAGCTTTACTTTTTGTCCCGGCTGAAGATAAATGGCTGAGCCTTCCGTTTTTACGGCATTCGGGGAAACCGTCACGGTCTCTTCCATCTTCCCTGATTCAATCGCCAGCACCGCCGTCATGATTTTCGTAATGCTTGCAATCCGCCGCTTATGATGTTCATCCTTGGCGAATAACACCCTGCCAGATGCTCCGTCGATTATAATCGCGCTTTTTGCGCTGACATGTATTTGGGCATGTGCCGTATTGCCGTCTGTAATGGAAAAAAGAATAACAAAAGTCAAAAGAAATACGGCAGCTTTTTTGAGAAAGCGCATGAATGCTCACGTCCTTGTTGTGGGTTTGTACAAGTTTATGCGCATGTCCATGACTTATGAATACCAATTGCATCACTTTCACATAAAAAAACTCTCCCAAAAGGAAGAGTTTTTATCTGACTGATGCCATATTTGAGCCTGATGCTTCATATTGCGCCAATTCTTCCCGCATGCGCAGAAATTCACTGCTGAGCGAAAGCAGAAGGCTCCGCAGCGAGTCCGGCACTTGCTGGTAGAATTCAATCGCGCTTTGGCCTGTATAAGCGGCGCGGCTGTTTTCGTACCATGTATCCTTTTTCGGCATGAAAAACTCTTCCACGCACTGATGATATACTTTATACAGCGTTTTTTCCGCTCTCGCCTCATGAAACGGCTCCTGCATTAAAAGCCGCCTGCAGGCTTCCTGGGCGCCTTCGCAAAAGACGGTCATCCTCCTCAGCACACTGAGCACGTCGCGGCAGTATGCCTCATCCGCCTCTCCTTGAGCCCGCATCTCCGGCAAAGTTGTATGATTTAAATAGCTGCTGACCATCGTGACAACCTCGGCTAAAAATTCACCAGTTTCTTCAGTATGGGCCCTCACAATCGAATTTCCCATTTCCGTCCGTTTCCTTCCTCTCTTGTACGTCGTCATTTGCGTCATTCATCAATGGCCTTTCCCTACTATCGTATGATGAAAAACGATTATTATTTAATATCCTCAAAAGTTTGGTTGAAGTTTTCAAAGAATAAATCGGCTTCCTCCTGGAGAACGTCTTCCTCCGCATTTTCAGGAAGCGGCGGGAGCTCCTCCAATGTTTTTAAGCCGAATTGTTCAAGAAATACCGGTGTCGTGCCGTATAAAATCGCCCGGCCGGGACCGTCGGCGCGGCCCACCTCACACAGCAGCGCTTTTGACACGAGGCTGTGCAGAATCCGCTCAGACTTCACGCCCCGGATATCTTCAATTTCCGCCCGTGTGATCGGCTGCTTGTACGAAACGATCGCCAGCACTTCCAAAGAAGCCTGTGACAGCCCTTTTGACGGCACTTCGATTAGTTTTTTCAAATAAGGCACGAATTCTTTTTTCGTCCCAAGCATATACGTATCCGCATATTCGGTAAGCTCGATGCCTCTGTCGTCTTCCTTGTACTGAGCGGCCACTTCTTCCATGATTCCGGCCAGTTCCGCTTCTTCTATTTCAAGCACCGTCACCAATTGCTTTTTGGTCAGCCCTTCATCACCCGCCGCATACAGCAGGGCTTCCACAATCGCTTTCCAATTCACGATATCAAGCGCCATGAATGGATTCACTCCCCGTAATGTATATATCTGAAAAGTTTTCTTCCTGTTCAATGATAATCTGCTGATTTTTCATCAGTTCCAGGACTGCTAAAAACGTCACGACGAGATGGTCCTTTTGCCGAGAAGGAAAAAGCTCCGTGAAGTTTATTCTTCTCCCCGCCGTTTTTAAGCTTTTTACGATTTCGTTCATTCTGTCTTCAATCGGTATTTCCTGCCTTGTAATGGTCGTTTCTTTCGGCCGCGTGATTTTTTTACGCTGAAGCACCTTTTGAAACGCGCCGATCATGTCATAAACGGTCACCGACAGTTTCTGCTCCGTCTGTTTGATTTCTTTTGCATACTCACTTAAATCACTCGGCGGCTTTGTAAATGACTTTTGTCTTTCTTCTTCCCGCTCTTTTAAATCCTTCGCAGCGGTTTTATACTTTCTATACTCAATCAGCTTTTCAATCAGCTCGTCCCGAGGGTCTTCTTCTTCAAGCATTTCGTCTTCAAACAGCTCTTCCTCTTGTTTCGGAAGCAGCATTCTGCTTTTAATGCTGAGAAGCGTCGCCGCCATGACCAGATATTCACTGGCGACATCAAGTTCAAGCTCTTGCATTGTATGTACATATAATAAATATTGTTCAGTAATGGTTGCCACGGGTATGTCGTATATGTCGATTTCAAGACGGTTAATCAGATGAAGCAGCAGGTCCAATGGGCCTTCAAACGTATCAATTTTCACTTGATATTCTACCATTATCTCACCATTTTCAATATCACTCTCATTGCCGGAAAAACTGGCTACCCTTTAGTATAATCCACCGAAATGCTCTCGTCCAATACTTTTATACACGTCCTCCGTTATTTAGAAAATACTGAAAAAGAAGATATACGCCTATACCTTTAAAGGCGGATGCACATATGATAGCCGTGTAAACTTGAAACAAAGGGAGGCTGATTTCACATGAGCGGAGCTTGTTTCGGCGGAGGTTTTGCATTAATTGTCGTTCTGTTTATTTTGCTCGTTGTCGTAGGAGCATCTTACATCTGCTAGTTCCTCAGGCTTCAGACACCAAGCCGCTCTTTTTTTCCTTTTCATAGCGCTGTGGTACACTGGTTTTAGCATAAAAGGAGGAAGCGGCTTGTATCCTAAAGCTTATATCGGCTTTTTGGCCGAATTTCACGCATCAAGAGATTATTTTGAGTGTCATGAACTGTTAGAGGAATATTGGAAAGAAAGCCCGGCTGAAAAGCGGAGCATTCATTGGGTCGGCCTGATTCAGCTTGCCGTCGCTCTGTATCACCAGCGCAGGGGAAATGAAGCCGGGGCGAAACGGCTGATTGCCAACAGCTTACGTATTCTCCGGTCTGAAAAGCAGGCGGTCTGTTCTCTCGGTCTCAGCCACCCGAAGCTGATTGAGCTGATAGAAACGCTGTCAGACGATATAGAAGCGGGCCTGCCTTACAGAAGTGTTATGCTGCCGATTACAGATGAAGCCCTGAAAGAAGCATGTCTTGCCGAATGCCGCCGAAAGGGCTATACATGGGGGCAAGACGGCGTATCAGATACCTTTCTTATTCATAAACACCGCCTGCGGGACAGGACGGATGTCATTAAGGAACGCGAACGGGAAATTGAGAGAAGAAAAAAAAGCAGAGGCTGACGGTCAGCCCTGCTTTTTCTATATCAAAACAGCTCCCGAAACCGTGAAGATTCCGGGAGCATTTGTCAGTTATTATATGAGATATCCTGATCTTTTTGATGTTGACAGCGTTCAAAAAAGCTTTGCGTTAATTCATTCGGAACGAGTGCCTCCGTTTTGAACAGGCGTTTTAAGGCGTCCATCATTTGCTTTCCGATTCCTTGATGGCGGTGAGAAGGATTCACGCTGATATGCCGGATTTCAACTTCTGAGTCCTTTTTTTCGACTCCGATCGCTCCGACGATATCTTCATCCTCTTTCCAAAGAAAGAGCTGGCGGCCAGTATCCGTTTCATAGTCCTTTATTGTCTGCTGAAGCTGCTTGAGATCTTTTTCATTCGGCATAAATGACAGAAGACCCATCGCAATCTTTTCAAACGATTTTTTATAACGAATTAACATAAAAACCCCTCTATATCCAAAATGTCCATTCATGTCCTATCAAACGGATACATAAAGGCGATCCGTTTCCTCACATTATATCATTTTCGCCGCTGTTTTAAACGCTTTTCAACAAATTATTCAAATGAACGGTTTAAATTTGCCATTTCAATGGCAGATACTGCGCAATCCGCTCCCTTATTTCCGGCTTTTGTTCCGGCTCGTTCGATGGCCTGCTCAATGGTTTCAGTCGTCACGATGCCGAAGATAACCGGGACGCCCGTCGCCGTTCCCGCCTGGGCGATGCCTTTTGCCGCTTCATTGCAGACATAGTCATAATGCGTTGTCGCTCCTCTGATAACCGTGCCGAGCGTAATGACGGCATCGTATTTTTTCGTTTCCGCCATTTTCTTTGCCGCAAACGGGATTTCAAACGCTCCCGGCACCCAAGCGACGTCAATGTCGTTTGATTCTACACCGTGGCGAAGCAACGTGTCTTCCGCTCCGCTTAACAGCTTGCTCGTAATAAATTCATTAAATCTGCCGACGACGATTCCGATTTTAAGTCCTGTTCCTACTAGGTTTCCTTGTATGATATTCATATGTTATCCATCCTTTTTTGTGAGATTTGTTTTTAGAAATGAAGCAGATGTCCAAGTTTTTTCATTTTGGTCTGTAAATATTGCTTGTTATGCTCACTCGCTTCCATTTGAAGCGGCACCCGTTCTGAAATGCTGAGACCGTATCCTTCGAGGCCGGCGATTTTCCGGGGGTTATTGGTTAAAAGTTTCATATGCTGAACCCCTAAGTCGCGGAGAATCTGGGCGCCGATGCCGTAGTTGCGCAGATCAGGCAGAAAGCCGAGCGCTTCGTTCGCTTCAACCGTGTCGTACCCTTGTTCCTGCAATCGGTACGCCTTCAGCTTATTGATTAAACCGATCCCTCTGCCTTCCTGGCGCAAATACAATAGAACGCCGCGGCCTTCTTCAGCAATTTGCGCAAGCGCGGCATGAAGCTGAGGTCCGCAATCACAGCGATGGGATGCAAACACATCGCCCGTCAGGCATTCTGAGTGCACTCTGACAAGAACGGGTTCGCTGTTAAACGGGACATCCCCCATGACAAAGGCGAGATGTTCTTTTCCGTCAACCTCGTTTGTATATCCGTAAACTCTAAACGTGCCGAAGTCAGTCGGCAGCGTAATATCAACTTCTCTGTTCACAAGGGTCGTAATGTTGTAACGGTACTCTATTAAGTCTTTTATCGTAATCATTTTCAGCTGGTGGCGTTCGGCGATTTCGGCTAACTCCGGCACTCTGGCCATAGTGCCGTCTTCATTCATAATTTCACAAATGACGCCCGCTCCCTGAGATCCGCAGGCTTTTGCAAGGTCAACGGCTGCTTCCGTATGGCCGGCCCGCTTCAGGACGCCTCCTTTTTTTGCGATTAAGGGGAAAATGTGGCCCGGACGCTGAAAATCGTCAGACACAGATTCTTCGTTCAACAGCGCCTGAATGGTAAAGGATCGTTCCTGCGCGCTGATGCCCGTTTTTGTCAGCCTGTGGTCAATACTGACCGTAAACGCGGTCTCATGTGAGTCCGTATTATGATCGACCATCGGGTGAAGATCCAGCCGGCCGGCGATGTCTTCAGACAGCGGCGTGCAGATCAGGCCTCTCCCATGGGTCGCCATAAAATTCACCACTTCCGGCGTGGCATGCTCAGCCAGCGCTACGAAATCTCCTTCGTTTTCTCTGTCTTCATCATCGACAACAATGATGACTTCACCTTTTTTCAGCGCCTCTAACGCCTCTTCTATCGGATGAAACATATCGATCTTCCTTTCTAAAAGCCGTTCTCGCTTAAAAAGGCTTCCGTGATAGTTTGATTGCTTTTCGTTTGTTCTGTTTTGTGCAAAAAGCGGTATAAGTATTTGCCGATCATGTCACACTCAATATTTACGGTCGATCCGACTGTTTTCGTCTGAAAAATCGTTTCTGAGATGGTATGCGGAATGATGGATACCGTCACGCTTTCGTCTGATAAACCGAAAATCGTCAGGCTCACGCCGTCTACCGTAATTGAACCTTTCAATACGAGCGCTTTTGTCAGTTCCGGCGAAAGTTTTAAATCGTAATAGACCGCGTTGCTTTTTTTCTCGATCCGCGTAATTTCCGCCGTTCCGTCCACGTGCCCTGATACAAAGTGGCCGCCGAACCGCCCGTTGGCGGACATCGCTCTTTCCAAGTTTACTTTACTGCCTTTTGACAAGCCGTTCAGCGAAGTGGCTTTCACTGTTTCCGGCATGACATCAACCGTAAATTGATTGTCAGAAAATCCGGTTACGGTCAGGCAGATGCCGTTTACCGCAATGCTGTCGCCAAGTTTCACATCACTTGTCACTTTTGAAGCGGCGATGGTTAATGCCATGGAAAGGCCTGTCTTTTTGATTGCTTGGATCGTGCCTGTTTCTTCAACGATTCCTGTAAACATCGTCACCATCCTTTCCATCTTTAGGTATGGCCGTCAGTTTTATATCCGGCCCGATTTGGGTGATTTGTGTGAATTGTAAATGGGGGACATCTTTCATTGATTGAAAACCTTCACCGGAGATCAAGCTGGGAGCAAGCGTTCCTCCGATTAATTTAGGGGCGAAATAGAAATGAAGCTCTTGGAAACAGCCTTCCTTGACAAAACTTCCGTGTACGGATGCTCCGCCTTCCACATAAACCGACATTATGCCGTTTTCAGCGAGAATACTGAGCACCTCAGGGACGTGAATGCGGTCTGTTTCCAGCGGAATAACTTTTATTCCGAGTGCGGTCAGCCGGTCTTTCTTTTGCACGTCTGCACCTTTGGCCGTAAATATCCATGTCGGCGCAGCGCCGTCAGTGAGCACATTTGCCGTTTCAGGAATGGTCAGCTTTGTATCGAGAATCACTCTGACCGGCTGCTTCACCGCATCAGGAAGCCTGCAGGTCAGGCTCGGATTATCGGCTTTGACTGTGCCTGCTCCGACAAGAATGCTTTGATGCGATTTCCTGTATTGCTGGGCATCAAGCCTTGCCGCCTCTGATGTAATCCATTTGCTGTCACCGGTTTCAGTCGCTGTTTTCCCGTCAAGGCTCGCGGCCGCTTTCAAGGTGACATACGGAAGTCCGGTCCGCATGAAGTGAAGAAACATTTTATTCAGCTCTTCTGCCTGCTGCCTGAGAAGTCCGGTTTTCACTTCGATGCCCGCTGCTTCCAGCATTCCGATGCCTTTTCCGGCTACAAGCGGATTCGGATCTTTCACAGCGATAAACACCCTTTTTATCCCCGACTTTATTATCAGTTCGGCGCATGGCGGTGTTTTTCCGTAATGGCTGCAAGGCTCCAGCGTCACATACAAATCGGCGCCTTTTGCGTGTCTGCCGGCCATATGAATCGCGTGAACCTCGGCATGCGCTTCTCCGTATTGCAAATGGGCGCCCATTCCGACGATCTGTCCGTTTTTGACGACGACAGCGCCGACAAGAGGATTGGACTGTGTCTGTCCTTCACCGCGTCTGGCAAGTTCTATTGCCGTATTCATATAATATTCTTCCATCGTTATCCCTCCCTTCTTCCACGCAATTTGGCGTCAAAAAAGCCCCGAATGTTTACACAGTTCGGGGCTTTGCCAGTTTTAATCCATAAGAAATAAGACTATACAGTAAGTTTATTTTTTGCATAGCTTCTCTCATCCTTCTCCCATCCAGACTTTCACTGTCGGCTTCAGCTTTTCACTGAATCCACCGTATACAGATGCATACGGGTCACGGGCTGTAAAGCGCAAAACGCCTTATTACCGCCGGTCGGGATTTTCACCCAGCCCCGAAGGATACAATCAATATTTTTTTGTCCTTATCCGCTATTATAACATCCTTTGCGGCAGGCGCAATGAATTTGCACCTAATTATTCAGAAAAATAAAAAGCGCCCTTTTCCCATAAAAGGCGCCTTTATTTATTCGTTCACTTTGACGACCTTCAATAAGCCGTCAATCCGGTTTGACTTGCTGAAATACGCTTTAATCTTATCTCCCTTTTTCACATCGGAGAGATCCTGCTTCAGCTTGTCGCCGTTAAAAATAATTTTTGTGCCGTTTTCTGCCGTACCGTGGTACTCAGTTCCTTCGATTTTCGTAATTTTATATGTTTTGACTGTATATTCTTCTTTTTCCTGGGACAGGGTTTGTCCGATTGCAGTCGGCACGTCTTTCAGTTCAATATCGTTTATGACCATATAACCGCCCGCTAATAACAGCAGCAGTACAAGTAAAATGGCTGCTTTTGTTTTAATTCTTCCCATTTTTCTACCTCCAGCCCGTATCAATCTATTCATTACTATGTCATATTCCTTTTGTTCATGAATAGAAAACCGTTCTTCCCTGCGTGAGTTATTCATATAACGTTTCATAAAGGGAAGATGTTTCATGTATCTGTAAAACTTTCTATCTATTAAATAGATATACGAATTTATGTTCTGTTTTTGAGGGTGGAAAGATAAATTTATATAAAAAAGCAGTTTTCTTATAAGAAAACTGCCTGTACGGTTTATTTCGTCTTGCGAATTTCATTAAACGGGAAGAAGACGAATTTTGATGTGCCCGCTATTTGTTTTTTCGTAAAGAGACCGAGGCCGTTGCGGCTGTCCATAGATTCTCTGCGGTTATCACCCATGACGAAATATTTGTCGTCCGGCACCTTCACCGGGCCGAAGTCTTCTGTCAGCCGGTCATAGCCGTCTTGCTTCGCCTTGTGCTTGTTTGCCGCTAAATACGGTTCGGACACTTTTTTGCCGTTGATGTACAGCTGATCGTTTTTCATTTGCACCGTGTCGCCGGGAAGTCCGATAATCCGCTTGACATAGTGCTCGTTTTCTCCGTTCAGCACGACGATCTGGCCGCGTTTGAAGTCGCTTATGTATTTGACCGTCATATTGACAAAGATTCTCTCGCGGTCATGCAGCGTCGGATCCATTGATCTTCCATCAACGAGATAAGGGGCAAATAAAAAGTTTCGGATGAGCAGTGCCAGAACGACAGCGATGATAATGGCTTTCGCCCAATCAAGTACGGCGCTTTTTTTAGAAGTTTTTTCTTTTTCTGATTTCAAGTGATTTCCTCCCATTAGCCATGGTCGTTTTTATTTTACCATGAATCCCTGCACAGAGGGCAAATAAGCCCCGCACCTCATCCATTTTTTTCATTTTATAAGCCGGATCTGCTGATTTTACGGTATTTCACGAAGCTTCCGATCCGCCAAATGCACAAATACACAAAAGCAAGTTCCATCGTTAAAACGGCGAATTCCGCCGCGTCAATGTTTTTGAAATATTGGCTGAGCACGATACGGATCGCAATAATCGCGATAATGACATATTTAAAGTTTTTATTCCGCTTGGAGTAGACAAAGCCGTCTTCCCGGATTTCATAGGCGGTTTGCGACAGCATGATGACACCGAATACCGCGCCTAACAGTCCGGCGATGGCGAGCTCCCAAAGAGCGGGAAAATGAAACGGCTTTCCCGGGATATTCATGAGCTGGCTGATGCTGAATGTAAAAATGACGGCGATAATCAAAAGCGGGAGAATGATGCCGAAGCCGCCGCCTTTAATCGGCCTGTTTCCCTTTTTCACCCTGAACCAAATCATAAGTGCGAGAATGATAATGACAAATAAAACGGTTGCCAATTGAACCAACGTTTCTACCTCTTTTCATTGTTGTAATCGGTCTTTTTCACTATACCAGAATGATCGCTGATGTTCATATATGTATTTTTTCATGATTTACACATGAGAATTTTCATATACATAAAAAAACCCGCCTGAAAAAGGCGGGTTTTCCGTCATTATCCTTCTACACGGATTTCTTTCATTTTGTCTCCGTTAGACATGTTTTTCGCATGCTCTAAACCGCTTGTCACTTTTCCGAATACAGTATGAACGCCGTTTAAATGCGGCTGCGGCTCATGTACGATGAAGAATTGGCTTGAACCCGTGTCTTTACCGGCATGCGCCATTGATAAAGAACCGGCTTCGTGCTTATGCGGATTGCCTTCTGTTTCACATTTGATCGTTTTTCCGCTTCCGCCCATGCCTGTCCCAGTCGGATCTCCGCCTTGGCTGACAAAGCCCGGAATCACGCGGTGGAAAATAACGCCGTCATAAAAGCCCGTATTCGCCAGGTTTTCAAAGTTAGCGACTGTATTAGGCGCTTCATTCGGATAAAGTTCAAATTCAATTCTGCTGCCGTTTTCCATTTCGATGTAACCAGTTTTCATTCTCATTCCTACTTCCGTATTGTTTTTTGTCAAAGCCTTCTTCAATATGAATTTCAATTGTAAGCCGGCTTTCTTTTTGATATTCTTTTGAAGGAAGAGGCCTCTGCTCTTCTTTTCGCGGCTATTATACCATACCTTCAGCCGGAAAACGAATCTCCCCGCTTCCACAGAAAGAAAATGAAACCAGAACAGCTTCACAGCCGTCTATGTATCGGAACTGCTTCACGCAGGCCCTCACAAACCGCTTCAAAACGGCTTTTGTGAAAAGAAGGAGGTTAACCGCTTTGAAAAAAATGTGGATTGGATTGCTGGCGGCGGCCGTTGTATTGTGCACAATACCGAAAATCAGCCTGGCCGATGCCGCAGTCGGAGATGTCATCGTCACACTGGGGGCGGATCTGTCAAACGAAAACCGTCAGAAAGTGCTTGACGAATTAAATGTCCCTGATAACGCGACAAAAGTGACGGTCACGAATAAAGAAGAACATGAATATCTGGGAAAATATATATCGAATGCCCAAATCGGCACAAGAGCCATCTCTTCATCATCCATCACGGTGGCAAAGAAAGGGTCCGGGCTTGACGTTAAGACCCATAATATCGATTCCATCACGGATGAAATGTACTTAAACGCCCTGATGACAGCAGGAGTGAAAGATGCGAAAGTATACGTGACGGCGCCGTTTGAGGTATCAGGCACCGCAGCATTAACGGGAATCATCAAGGCATATGAAGTCTCATCAGACAAAGCGATTTCAGAAGATGTAAAACAGGTCGCCAACCAAGAGCTTGTCACCACTTCAAATCTCGGGGATAAAATCGGGGATAAAAACGCCTCCGCGCTCATCGCAAACATTAAAGATGATTTCGCGAAAAACGGTGTGCCCGATACAAAAGAAGGAATCGAGAAAAAGGTCGATGATGCGGCTTCAAACCTTAACATTACACTGACTGACGCTCAAAAAGACCAGCTCGTTTCATTGTTTAATAAAATGAAAAATGCCAAGATTGATTGGGGCCAAGTCGGCAGCCAGCTTGACAAGGCAAAAGACAAAATCACGAAGTTCATTCAATCCGATGAAGGCAAAAGCTTTGTTCAAAAAGTCATTGATTTCTTCGCTTCGATTTGGAATGCGATCGTGTCGGTATTTACAGGAGACAGCGGATCAAGTTCTAACAGCTGAATGCAAAAAGAGACCGGACGCCATTGTTCCGGTCTCTTTTTTATTTATTGTTTGACCCCCGTCTTAAACGGCAGATCCAGTTTTACAATGTCTTCATAAGTTTCCCTTCTAATGACAAGATGCGCTTCGCCGTCTTCCACAAAAACGACGGCGGGACGCGGAATGCGGTTGTAGTTGTTAGCCATGCTGTATCCGTATGCTCCCGTGCAGAAAACGGCGAGAAGATCGCCTTCTTTCACTTCCGGAAGATCTATATCCCAAATGAGCATATCACCGCTTTCACAGCACTTACCCGCGATGGATACCGTTTTATCGTGGTGTTCTCCGATTCTGTTTGCCGATACGGCTTCATATTTCGCCTGATACAGCGCAGGACGGATATTATCGCTCATGCCCCCGTCAACCGCTGCATATTTACGGGTGCCGGGCACTTCTTTTTGCGAACCGATGGTATAAAGCGTCGTTCCGGCGTCTCCGACGAGCGAGCGTCCCGGTTCAATCCAGATCTCCGGAATGTCAAAAGCGTGCAGCGCTGCGTTTTCTTTTACCGCTTCGATAATTTTTTCCACATAAACGGCGGGATGAAGGGGTTCATCCTCCTCCGTGTAGCGGATGCCGAAGCCGCCCCCTAAATTCAGCACTTCAGAGACAAAGCCGAATGATTCTCTCCATTCATTCAGTTTTGCGAAGATTTTTTCTGCGGCCAGCACAAAGCCCGCCGTATCAAAAATTTGCGATCCGATGTGGCAGTGAACGCCGAGAAGGCGGATATGGTCTGACTGTAATACTTGTTCAATCGCCTTTTCTATTTGCCCGTTATGCAGATCAAAACCGAATTTGGAATCTTCCTGTCCCGTTGTAATATAATCATGCGTATGCGCCTCTACCCCCGGAGTGATCCGCAGAAGCACATCCATTGTGCGCCCTGATTTGCGGCACAGTTCCGCGAGTAAGGATATTTCATAAAAATTATCAACGACAATGCAGCCGATTTGATGATCGAGCGCCATTTTCAACTCTTCTTCGCTTTTGTTATTGCCGTGAAAGTGAATCCTGTCAGCCGGAAAACCAGCCGCAACCGCCGTAAACAGCTCTCCGCCGGATACAACGTCCAATGAGAGCCCCTCCTGCTCAGCGAGCTGTATCATCGCAACGGAAGAAAACGCCTTGCTCGCGTACGCGACCTGCGCCTTTAAATCCGCGTCAATGAATGCCTGTTTAAAGCTTTTAGCGCGCTCACGTATTAAAGCCACATCGTAAACATAAAGAGGCGTGCCGTAATGCTCCGCTAAATACAGCGCGTCCACACCTCCGATTTCCAAATGACCTAGTTTGTTTTGTCTGCTTGTGCCATGTAAGAACAATGCTCATTCCCTCTTTCTGATCCGCATATGGGTGAAAAGGACAGCTTCTTTTGAGCTGTCCTTATACAAGTCCCGTATAAGTTAAGACATACAATATCATAATCTTCTGTCGGTTTCAATGCGATTATGAACCGCTTGGCTGTCTTTGACGGTCTTTCGGGTGAACAATGCTCGGTCTGACTTTGGCTCCCGGCACTGTCGTCCGGACGAGCACCTGCCACAACGCCTTGCCGTTAAACGGTAAAAACGGCCATAAATACGGCGTGTGAAACGAGCGGATATTCGCCATTATGATCAGCAGCAATGTAAAACCTATCACAAAGCCTTTCACTTGGAAAATGGCCACGAGCACCATTAAGATGAGGCGTATCATTTTATTGGCGAGGCTGAGCTCATAGCTCGGCGTGGTAAATGATCCGATGGCGGCGATCGATACGTACAGAATCACTTCTGCTGAAAACAGCCCCACCGCTATGGCGATTTGACCGATCAGCACCGCCGCAATCAGACCCATGGCGGTGGATAAAGCGGTCGGCGTATGGATCGCGGCCATCCTGAGAAACTCAATCCCCAAATCGGCCAAAAAGATTTGCAGAATGATCGGGATATGCGTATTTTTATTTAAACCGATAAAATCCAATCTTTCAGGCAGAAGAGACGGCTCGAGAACAAAGAGGAACCAGATCGGAAGCAGAACGGTTGAAGCGATAATACCGAAAAACCTGATCCATCTTAAAAATGTGCCCACTGAAGGCGCCTGCCTGTATTCTTCCGCATGCTGAACATGGTGAAATATTGTTGTCGGCGTTATGATCACGCTCGGTGACGTATCGACGACGATGATGACGTGCCCTTCCAAAATGTGATTGGCGGCCACATCCGGCCGCTCCGTGTATCTGACCATCGGAAACGGATTGTAGCCTTGTTTGACGATGAATTCCTCCACCGTTTTATCAGCCATCGTCAGTCCGTCAATGTCAATCGCATTCACTTCGTTTTCGACGATGCTGACAAGGTCCGGGTCCGCGATGTCCTCTATATACACAATCGCAAGATCGGTCTTAGAGCGCTCGCCGACTTTCGTAATTTTGACGCGGAGCCTTTCGTCCCTGATTCGTCTTCTGATCAATGCTGTATTAATGACGATATTTTCAATAAAACCGTCTCTTGCACCGCGGACGACCTTTTCCGTATCCGGTTCTTCAGGTGTGCGTCCGGGGTAACTTCTGACGTCAACGATAAAGGCGAAACCCGCGTCTTCAACGATAACGGCCACAAGTCCGGAAAGCACTTGATCCGTTGCTTCGTCGAGCGTTTTGACTTTTTGGACCTGCTGATTGACAAGCCTGTTTTCAACAACGTCAATCGCTTCATCCGCATTCTCGTCATAATTATTGACGTCGACGAGCTGTTCCATTAAATGAATGATAAACAAAGTATCGGTTAATCCGTTGACAAAGTAAATCTGGACTTCCCGGTCTAATACTCGAACTTTGCGGACGCCGACATCATAGCTCGTTCCCATACCGACGCGGTCTTTAAAAAATTGTTCATTTTTTCTAGGATCCCGGTACACCTTGATCATGTTTTCCGGTTTTTCCGGCATGGCTTTCGCTCCTTTCTAAAATGAATTCGACCGCCTTCATCGTGATCGGCGAGCCTTTGGATATGTCATCTTTTCTTCCCATCTTACCTATGTCGCCGATGCCCACAATGAGGGGAACGTCCAATTTATCCAGACAATACACCGTATCTCCGTTCATTCTGTGCTCGTCCATTTCTCTCATTCCGGTTTTATCGACGCCAAACTCCGTCACTTCTCCATCACGGTCAATGGAGACATCGACTTTCGTCCATTCAGCCTGATGGGTCTTAGAAGCGACTGCAATCACACCCAGCACTTCAATGTCCTGATGTGAGGCGACATATTTCAGCGCCGTTTCGCCCGGCCCTTCCCCTTGCAGGCCTGAATCGTCAAACATGACAAACACCGGGTCATTCGGCGCGGCTTTAATCAGCTGAACAAGTTCGGGGCCGCTTCTCGTTGACGGATTGCCCTTTGATTGGGAAATACACCGTCCGCCTGCTTTTTCCGCGGCGTATTCAATTGTTTTTGCGGCGTATACGTCCCCGTCTGTCACAAGAATGACCTTCCGTTTCGTCATCAGGCATTATCCTTTCGGTTTAAAAATAACGGCTACAAGAAATGCGAATAAAATCGCTGAAGATATACCGGCGGAAGTAAGTTCAAAAATCCCCATGGCGATCCCGATAAATCCATGCTCGTGAGCTTGATGCATGGCGCCGTGCAATAAGCTGTGACCGAAGCTGACGATGGGAACCGTCGCGCCCGCGCCTGCGAATTCGATAAATTTGTCATAAATTCCGAACCCATCTAACAAGGCGCCGATGACGACAAAAGTTGTCATCACATGGGCGGGTGTCAGTTTAAAAATGTCAAGCAGCAGCTGACCGATAATGCAAATGATTCCCCCGCAAACAAAAGCCAACAGATATTCCATTTATGATGCACCTCCCGCCCGCTCAAATACCACACCGTGCGCGATGGTCGGAATGGTTTCCTTCTGCTGGATCATTGTCGGACTCAAAAGCGCTCCTGTCGCGACAACGAGTACCCTGTTTAGAGTCCCTGCTTTTAATTGATTAAAAATATGTGTGTACGTAACAAGCGCGGAGCAGGCGCAGCCGCTTCCGCCCGCAAACACCTGCTGGTCCGGCGTATAGATGAGAAGACCGCAGTCATCGTGTTTCGTTCCCACGGGATAGCCTTCTTCTTTGAGCAAATCTTTCACGATCGGCGAGCCGACGCCTGAAAGGTCTCCCGTTAAAATCAGATCATAATCATCCGCCGTGCGGTTTAAGTCCTGCAGGTGCTGTTTGATTGTGTCGGCGGCAGCGGGCGCCATGGCGGATCCCATATCGGACGGATCTGTTATTCCAAGGTCGCTTACTTTTCCCACTGTTGCGCTTGTAATCTTGATATCAGAAGGGTTTTGGCTGATGATGACCGCCCCGCCCCCCGTAACCGTTGAAGTGGCGGTATCCGGTTTTTGCCCGCCATACTCCGTCGGATTGCGGAATTGCCGTTCTGCCGTCGCGTTATGGCTGCTCGTGGCTGCGATCGCCCGGTTCGCAAAACCGCCGTCAATGAGCGCGGATGCGACGGCAATCGTTTCCATTGATGTCGAACAGGCGCCGAACAGACAGAGGAACGGAATTTTCAGATGTCTGGCGACGTAGTTGGCGGTCACATTTTGATTTAAAAGATCCCCCGCGAGTAACAAATCAATATCGCTCTTTTTCAAGTTCTGTTTTTGCAAAGCGGAGTTGATGGCATCTTCCATTAACTGACGTTCCGCCATTTCCCAGTTTTTCTGATTGCAATGCATTTCATCGTATGTCTTATCAAACAGCGAACCGAGCGGGCCGTCTTTTTCTTTCGGTCCGGCTGCCGTCCCCGCCGCATTTACAAATAACGGGTTTTCAAACACCCAGGTTTGCTTTCCGGTCAATTTCATTTTTTCTCCTCCTACGAAAACAGTTTTTCACAAGCAAACCGTATCAGGCCTACGATATAGGCTGCCACGACGCCGAATACAATGACGTTTCCCGCCAATTTAAACATGTTTGTCGCTACTCCGAGCACGAGTCCTTCACTTCTGTGTTCCAGAGCGGCGCTTGTCATACTGTTTGCAAAACCCGTCACCGGCACGGCTGAACCCGCTCCGGCAAACTGCCCGAGTCTGTCATAAATGCCGAATCCGGTCAAAAGGGCGGAAATTAAAATAAGAGTGGCGGCCGTCGGGTTGCCCGCTGTTTTTTCATTAAAATTAAAAAAGTGGATGTAAAAGTCTTGAAGAGCCTGCCCGATCAGACAGATCAAACCGCCGATCAGAAAGGCTTTGACGCAATTCCAAACATATGGCGGTTTCGGCTGATAGTCTTTCACTTTTGTTTTGTAATTTTCTTTTAAGTTTGTCATGTCGGTTCCTCCTTATGAATGATGGATAAAATACAGCCAATGAAATAAAGAGCCGGCTATTTTGCCGAACACAATGGCCATCAGCAATATGATGATTTTGCTGCCGAAGCCGATCCGTTTGGCAAGAATGGGAAGCACATTCAGCACTTCTGTAAGCGCGGCGGCCAGCATGCCGACAAACATGCCGGCCAAAAGCCCGACCGGAACGGCCAGCCATTCAGATAAAAAAAAATGATTCATATTTAAGGTTTCCCAGCCGCCGAACACAGCTCCTGAAATAACAGCTCCTTCGTAGGCCTGTACAAAGCGCATTGTTTTTGTCAGCTGCATAAGGCGGGGGATGATTCCCATAACGGTTAAAAAAGCCACAAAGCCCGCTCCCACGGTCAGCCCTCCGCCAAGCCCGACAAACATAACGAAAAGAATGCTAACGATCATGCAGATCTTTCATCGTCTCTTCATTTTCGTGCATTGCGACATAATGATCGAGATCAAGCTGATAATTAAACATCTCGACTTCCAGCGGGCTTGGCTCTTCATTCAGGCGTTTTTTGAAGATGTGATTAAAAAAGACGATCATACCGAGACCGAGGCCGATGCTGTATGGAATCTGAAGCAGATACGGATATTCATTCCGTTCGCCCGTTATGATTTCATATAAGGCGATATGAACTTCTCTCATACTGACATCTTCATGAAAATTCATAATGGCAAGACATGAACCGATAAAAAGCAGGAGCCAGACACCGACGAACAAAACGGCTGACAGCTGCTTTTTCTGGTAATGGATTTCCACTATCGTTTCAGCGCCGCCGACGGTCTGTACATCAAGAGCGGGAAAAGCGGTATGAATGGTTTTCAGCACTTTTATGATGTCCAGCACGACGATATTTTTGTCTTTTTTCGTGACCTTATACAGCGGCAGTGCCGACAGTTTTTTTTTCAGCTTTTGCTGTCCCGCGATCTGCGCGGCGTCGCCGATTGTGATGATATCTCCGGTATGAGCCTTCACGCGGTGGCGAAGTCTGAGAAATATTCGTCTTTCCATCTTGCATCACCATCTTTCGGGTGGTTATATATGTAGTATGCGGTTCACTTTTGTTCTCATTCATCAGCGGCAAAAGACCATAAATTACCACCGATGCACAAATAAAAAAAGCCGGCCCGTAAAAGGTCAGCTTTCCGTATGATCCATCTGCACTTTAATCTGCTTTAATATTTTTTTCTCCAGCCTCGATACCTGGACTTGGGAAATCCCGAGCCGTTCGGCTACTTCCGACTGTGTCTGATCTTTATAATATCTCAGATAGACAATGAGTTTTTCCCGTTCTTCCAAATCACTGATCGCTTCCTTGAGGGCGATTTTGTCAAACCACTTCTCTTCTGAATGATCGGCGATCTGATCAAGCAAGGTGATCGGGTCCCCGTCATTTTCATACACGGTCTCATGAATGGATGAAGGCGCCCGCACCGCTTCCTGCGCAAGCACCACATCCTCCGCATCAATTTCTAAATGGTCCGCGATTTCCTGGACGGTCGGCACTCTTCCGTATGTTTTTGACAGTTCATCTTTCGCCCGGCGTATTTTATTGCCGAGCTCTTTTAAAGATCTTGAAACTTTGACGGTTCCGTCATCGCGGATGAAGCGCTGGATTTCTCCGATAATCATCGGCACGGCATAAGTTGAAAAACGGACATCATAGGACAAATCGAATTTATCAACGGATTTTAACAATCCGATACAGCCGATCTGAAACAGATCGTCCGGCTCATAGCCTCTGTTTAAGAACCTTTGAACGACGGACCACACAAGACGCATGTTTTTTTCTATGAGGAGGTCTCTTGCCTGCTGGTCGCCCTCTTGGCTCTTTTTGATTAATTCTTTGACTTCATGGTCCTTGAGCTGCGCGTTTTTGCTGTTTTTCTTAACCTCCACATCCATAACAAATCTCCTTAATTACAAAGCGCTTTGCTTTTTGATAGGTGTTTTGTTAAGCGTATCGTCGTTCCCATCTCCGGCGAGGAATCAATCGTGACATCATCCATGAAGTTTTCCATAATGGTAAAGCCCATTCCGGAGCGTTCAAGCTCGGGTTTTGTCGTAAATAGCGGCTGGCGCGCTTCCTCAAGATCCGTGATCCCGAGGCCTTCGTCACGTATGGTCAGATAGACGACATGATCCTCCAGCGTAACGGAGATGTACACCTTTCCGTCGCAGTTTTCTTCATAGCCGTGGATGATCGCGTTTGTTACCGCTTCTGATACGACGGTCTTGATTTCCGTCAGCTCATCCATCGTCGGGTCGAGCTGTGCGATAAAAGAAGCAACTGTTACGCGCGCAAACGATTCGTTCTGACTGAGGGCTGAAAATTCAAGATGCATCTCGTTTTTCATGATGCCACCCCCAACGTTAAAAGCGCTTTTTGTTCTGATTGTTCGAACCTGATGATTTTAAACAGGCCGGACATGTCAAACAGACGTCTCACCGCGGGTGAAATCGCGCACACGACCATTTCTCCGCCGAGCTGTTTAATTTGTTTATAACGCCCTAAAATCACGCCGAGGCCGGAGCTGTCCATGAAGGTAAGATCTTCAAGGTTCAGCACAATGTGACGGATGCCGTCAGCCTCCAGCGATTCAGTAACCTTTTGTTTTAATGATTCTGCCGTATGATGGTCGAGTTCACCTGTTAATCGAATACAAAGCACGGATTCTTTGACATGAAAGTCAATTCCAAGGCTCATGCTCATTCCTCCTTGATATGATCGGATAATGAGTGTTTCGATTTTCGGGAAAGCAATTCCTTCACTATGACAAAACTAGTGCCCGTTCGCCACGATTATTTAAATTTAGTCCAATCTCCCATCGTCCGCTTCAGAAAAGTGAGAAAACCCGCTTTTTCCATGTCGTCTTTTGCCGTGACCGGGCTTTCAACGAGCACCTTTCCGTCTTTTTTCAGAACGAGGCTGCCGAGCACCTCTCCTTTTTTAACCGGAGCCGTTACATTGCCGTTGATTTTCACTTCTTTTTTTACTTTGTCCATGTTCTCTCCCTTTTTGGCCAGAAGAGAAATCGGCTCAGATGTGGTCAGCTTGATCAGTTTCTGTTTTCCTTTTTTCACTTTTACCGTTCCGACGATTTGATCCCGTTTGTACAGCGGGTGTGTTTTGAACTGGCTGAAGGCGTAATCAAGCATTTTGGTCACTTGGGCATTTCTTTCTTTCGGAGTGCTGGCTCCGAAAACAACAGCAATGACCCTCATATTTCCTTTTTTAGCGGTGGCGGTTAAACAATACTTCGCTTCGCCTGTAAAGCCCGTCTTCACGCCGTCTACACCCGGATAAAATTTGATCAGCCGGTTTGTATTGACGAGCCAGAACTTTTTGTCTGTGTTTTCTCTTAAATAATCTTCATACGTTCCCGTAAATTGAGTGATTTTATCATACTTCAATAATTCCTTCGCCATTTTCGCCATGTCATAAGCAGAGCTGTAATGGTCTTTTTCAGGCAGTCCCGTCGGGTTTTTGAAGGAGGTATCTTTCAATCCCAATTCTTTTGCTTTTTTGTTCATCCGGCTGACGAAATCCTCTTCTGAACCGGCAATATACTCCGCCATTGCGACGGATGCGTCATTTCCGGAAGCTATCGCAATTCCTTTGAGCATTTCTTTTACCGTCATTTCTTCTCCGGGTTCAAGGAAAATCTGTGATCCGCCCATGGACGCGGCATGTTCACTCGTCCTGACTTTATCGCTCATCTTTATTTTCCCTTTGTCAAGCGCTTCCATGATTAAAAGCATGGTCATAATTTTTGTCATGCTTGCCGGCGCCAGACGCTCCCGGCTGTTCTTGTTATAAAGAATGCTTCCCGTATCGCGTTCAATCAGCACGGCGCTTTTGGCTTCATGAGCGAGCTCCGATGTATGTTTTCCGTCCGGCTTTGCAAAAGCGGACGGTGCTGATGCCGTTAATAAAATGCCAATCAACAAAGTGGATATAAGACGTTTCATCTCCAAAGCCCTCCATTTCATAATCCTTTTTATTTTTTCCAAATCCGGTGGTTTTATACGCCTCATCTGGAAAATGTTTCGTGTTGAGGGCACAAAAAAACAGCTGCTTCCGAAGAAACAGCTGACTGATGCTGACTTATTTTTGAGATCGTGCGACTACGGCTTTTACAAGCTTCAAAAAGCCGCCTTTTACTTTTTCCGTCATTTCCATTACTTCTTCATGGGATAACGGCTGGTCAAGAATACCTGCCGCCGCGTTGGAAATGCATGAGATGCCGAGCACGCGCATCCCCGCGTGGTTGGCGACGATGACTTCCGGCACGGTCGACATGCCGACAGCGTCAGAACCCATCGTTCTTAAAAACCGAACCTCAGCAGGCGTTTCGTAAGACGGCCCCGTAACAGCTGTATACACCCCTTTTTGAACAGGAATGCCAAGCTCATCGGCCGTTTTTTCAGCCAAGCTTGACAGCTCTTTGTCATAGGCTTCTGACATGTCCGGGAATCTCGGTCCGAATTCAGCTTCGTTCGGCCCGATTAACGGGTTGGTGCCCGTAAAGTTGATGTGGTCTGTAATAATCATCAGATCGCCGGCGCGGAATTCAGTGTTGATACCGCCGGCTGCGTTCGTCACGACAAGAGATTCAACGCCGAGCGCCTTCATCACGCGGACGGGAAATGTGACCTGATCCATTGAGTAGCCTTCATAGTAATGAAAGCGGCCCTGCATCGCGATGACCTGCACGCCTTCAAGCGTTCCCATCACAAGCTGGCCGGCATGGCCTTCTACCGTTGAGACCGGAAAATCAGGGATCGTTTCATATGTAAGCTTGACAGCTCCTTCAATTTCATCGGCCAATACGCCGAGCCCTGACCCTAAAATCAGACCGATCTTTGGTGTTTCTTTCACGTGTTCTTTAATAAATGCAGCAGCACGTTCGATCTTTTGTTTCAAAAAAAGTCCCCCTACTGTAATCTTGATAAAAAGCTTTTTCCGTATTCCGGCTTTTCCGTTTTGAAATTATCCGCAATGGTTGCGCCGATATCGGCAAATGTATCCGCAAGCGGCAGCTGTTCAGTGTGTTTGTGCTTTTTGCTGTACACAAGAAGCGGCACATACTCCCTCGTGTGATCTGTGCCGTGATGGACAGGATCATTGCCGTGATCCGCAGTGATGATAAGCAGATCGTCTTCTTTCATTTTCTCAAACACTTCCGGAAGCCTCGCGTCGAATTCCTCGAGCGCTTTACCGTACCCTTCCGGATCGCGGCGGTGTCCGTACAGCGCGTCAAAATCAACGAGGTTGGCAAAGCTCAGACCCGTAAACTCTTCACCGAGCGTTTCAATCACTTTGTCCATGCCATCCATATTAGATACCGTGCGGCGGGAAGATGTAATGCCTTCTCCGTCATAAATATCAGAAATTTTGCCGATGGAAATGACGTCTAATCCGCTGTCTTTCATTCCGTTCATTACCGTGCGGCCGAACGGTTTGAGCGCATAATCATGACGGTTCGGCGTGCGTTTGAAGCTGCCCGGTTCTCCGACGAACGGTCTTGCGATAATCCGGCCGACCATGTATTTCGGATCAAGCGTCAGTTCTCTGGCCGTTTCACAGATGCTGTACAGCTCTTCCAGCGGAACGACATCTTCGTGAGCCGCAATCTGCAGTACGGAATCTGCTGATGTATAAACGATCAGCGCACCCGTTTCCATATGTTCTTTTCCGAGCTCGTCCAGAATCGCCGTGCCTGAAGCCGGCTTATTTCCGATGATTTTCCGTCCTGAACGCCGCTCAAGTTCCTGAAGAAGTTCATCCGGAAATCCTTCCGGGAACACTTTAAACGGTTTTTCAATGTAGAGGCCCATAATCTCCCAGTGCCCCGTCATCGTATCTTTCCCGTTTGACGCCTCCTGCATTTTTCCGTAGTACGCAAGAGGGTGCTCCGTTTTTTCCACGCCCTTAATGTCTCCGATCAGTCCGAGACCGAGCTGCGCCATATGGGGCATATGTAAGCCGTTCATGTGCTCTGCGATGTGTCCGAGCGTATTTGCGCCTATATCATTAAAATCGGCGGCGTCCGGCGCTTCACCGATTCCGACAGAATCCATTACGATCAAAAATACCCGGTTATATTTGTATTCAGACATCATAAAAGCCTCCTTTTCTTCCATCTGTCCATTGTAGCTTACAGAGGTCAGACAACTCAAGTATAAACCGTTTACATTCTTGTTGACAATGCCGATTCAAATAATTAGAACCTTCTCTGTATTCCGCCAATCCGGCAAAAAAAGCCGCGGCCCCTCTGGCAGCGGCTCCTAAGCGCGCGGATGATACTGTTTGTACACGTCCTTCAGCCTTGTTTTCGTCACATGCGTATAAATTTGCGTCGTGGAAATATCGGCATGTCCGAGCATCTCCTGCACGGCGCGCAGATCCGCCCCGTTTTCGAGCAGGTGCGTTGCAAAGGAGTGCCGGAGCGTGTGCGGTGTCAGCTCTTTTTTAATCCCCGCTTCAAGTGCGATTTTTTTCAGGTTTTTCCAGAATCCCTGACGGCTGATCTGCCTGCCGTGATGATTCAGAAAAAGCGCTTCGGTTACGTTTTTCTTTAATAATTTCCCTCTGGCTTTTTCAATGTATGCTTCTATCGCATGAGAAGCGGCTTCACCAATCGGCACAATCCGCTCTTTCCGCCCTTTTCCGAAGCAGCGGACAAATCCCATCGTCAAATGGACGTCGGATAATTTCAGCTCGATCATCTCGCTGACCCTGATGCCGGTCGCGTACAGCAGTTCAAGCATGGCTTTATCCCTGAGGCCGAACGGGCTGTCAAGCTTAGGCGTGTCCAATAACCGCTCAACTTCCTGAAGCGCCAATACTTTCGGAAGCGTCCGCTCTGTTTTTTGTGTTTCAATATGTACCGAAGGATCTTTATCCGCGGCTTTTTCCCTTAACAGAAATTGATGAAAAGACCGGATTGACGCCAAATGCCTCGCAGACGTCTTGCCGGATTTCCCGGAGTCCTTTATATGCTTTAAATATTGAATAATATGAAGACGGGTCACATCATTCCATGAAGTGATCTGAAGGGTTTCAGTTAAGAAGAGAGAATAACTTTTCAGATCACGCTCATAGGACATCATCGTATTTTGGGACAGCCCTCTTTCAACCCTCACATAATGGATGAAATCCTTAATTTGATCCTTCACTCTTGATCTACTCCCCGTTTTGGTAAAAAAAGATCAATCGGCCGAACCAGCCGTCTTTCTCCTCATGTTCCGTTTTGGCCACTTTGACGGCGGAGCCTTCCGGTTTATCGTACCGATGATAGTTTTCATACTCTGAATTCACCCATATCATAGCATAATAGAACAGCGCGGTAAAACCTGTGAACAGAATAAACACTTTGATCGTATCCGCGGCTGTTTTTAGGAATCTGCCCATCTTTCGATCGACCCTTTCTTTTGGCGGCTGTTAGTACACCTTATGCCAATTTCAAAGGCTTTTATACATAAAGACAGCAAAAAACCCTTTCCTGGCAGAAAAGGTTCGTAGGCTTTTACTCTGTTTCATCCCCGCGGCAGCGGTGGCAGATTCCGTGAAAAGTCAATCTATGATCTTTAATTTTAAATTTCCAATCACGTTCAATCACTTCTTCAACGTCTTCAAGCAGATCTTCTTCAATTTCATCGACGGCTCCGCACTCCATGCACACCAAATGGTGATGAAAGTGAGCCGCGCCTTCTTTGCGAAGGTCGTAGCGGGATACGCCGTCCCCGAAGTTAATTTTATCAACGACTTTTAATTCTGTTAATAATTCTAATGTACGGTATACTGTAGCGAGACCAATTTCAGGAGATTTCTCTTTTACGAGGAGGTATACATCTTCTGCGCTTAAATGGTCTTCTTCGTTTTCAAGCAGCACTCTTACCGTTGCTTCCCGCTGTGGCGTAAGCTTGTAGCTTGACGAGTGCAGCTGCTTTTTAATTCGATCAATACGGTTTTCCATGTCTTTCCCTCCTACGCCGCATTCCATGACTCATTATAACAAAATACGCGCAGAGTTCCAACTATAATTATTATAAACTGATAAATAAAAGTATTATTTTGTGATAATAATTCTAAAATATGCGTGATGACAGCTTTTCCATAAACAGCGGAGACACGTACGCCTCGAGCAGCGAGGCGATGACCGAGAAGAAAACGATGAGAATCAGCACGAAGGCGTAACGTCCGAACCATTGGATCGGCGCGTCATGAAGGCTGCGTTTGACAAACAGCTGCCGGATCAGTTTCAGTGAAAAAGCGATAGAGCATGTCCCCATGATAAGATACGCCGGAATGAGAACGATGTTTTGCGGCAGAACCGAAATAAATGACAGGAAAAACCCGTTCATCCCCATTTGATTCACTAAAAAACCGACCGTGAAGCCGACGACGATTCCTTTTAAGAACACCATAATGAAAATAACCGGAAGACCGATCACGGAAATACCGAGAATCCACATCAGCCCCAAATATTTCACATCATGAAAGACGGCCTGCCAAAACATTTCTGAAGCGCCGGCATGTTTTCCGTCAGACAGCTGTCCGAAAAACTTGCTTAAATAGTAATACAAATCTTCTTTCTGCGTGATGGTCATGCTGTTGACGATGATCGCCCCGAAAATGACCCCCATCAAAAACAAGACGAACACAAATATATAAAGTGACAGATGATCCTTTACATGGCGAAAAAACAGTTCTTTGTACGATTGTTTTCTCATACCGCTTTCCTCCCGCTAATCTATTGACTTGATTTAGTAGATTGTATGAAAGAAAAGAGAAAACATGACAGAGAAATCATAGAAAGGCGCGAGATTCAGGCATAAAAAAAGAACCCCCGTCATCACTCCGGTGATCATAGGGGTTCCTTTTTTTATGCTTTATTCTTTCAAGCCTGTCTTTTTTGGTTTTCGTCACTCTTTCATGGGTGCTGAAAGACGGCGCTGTCCCCCTTGACAGGACTGCGTCACGCATCCCGTTTCTTTTGAGATGCTCCCGCATTTTTTTCGTTTTGCTCTTCGCCATGTGCCAACCGCTCCTTTTTCCCTTTTCTTTATCATAACAAAAAAATCCAGATGTGTTCATGAATACGGCTCATGTTTCGACCGGTAAGCGCGCAGAGACGTTTTGGCAGATGAATAGCTCCCCATTGCGGCGTATCCGTAAAAAAACCCCATAAAAATCCCCGCATACACGTGTTCATGATGACCGAAAACGATAGACACAACATTTCCGGCAGCAAGGGCAATCGTGGGAACGAATATGCCCGGAACCCGGCAGAACACTTTGATCAGCTGTGTGACGCATAAGACGACCGGCACGCCGATCACAGCATCCCAAATATTTGTATGGATCAGCGGAAAATAATCCACATCGACACCTCTTTATTCCGTCTTTTGCTATCTGTTAGCCTGCCTAAGAATTCCGCTTCCTATTCATGATAAAAAAACAGCACCGGCACATGTCCGGTACTGTAAGAGTTGTTTATTTCCCTGCCGCGGCCCGTTCTACGGCTGCTGATACGGCTTGATGCACGTCCGCATCCAAAGGCTGAGGCACGAGATCGCCGTGTTTCGTGCAAGAGGCGATGGCTTCTGCGGCCGCCACAAGCATTTCATGGTCGATTTTCTTGCTTTTGGCGTTCAGCGCGCCGCGGAAAATCCCCGGGAAGCCGAGAACATTATTGACCGAACGGCCGTCAGCTGCATAAGCGGCTCCGGCTTGTAATGCCTCTTCCGGTTCAATCTCCGGCTTCGGATTAGATAAAGCCAGAATGACGTGTCCTTTTCTGACATCCTCTTTTTTAATGAGACCCGGAACTCCTGTGGTGCTGATCACAATGTCACACGTGTCCATTAATTCTTTGATGCTTCCAAGCGGCTGACCTCCGTACTGAGCGAGGCGGTTCATTGCGTCTTCTGACTTGTCCGTTCCGCAGACCGCTTTGACTCCGTATGCCATAAACATGCGGCAGATGGCGACGCCTGCCGCGCCGAGACCGATCTGACCGACCTTCGCTTCTTTTAAATCAAGACCGGCGCTTTTACAAGCGGAAATGGCGGCGGCGAGCGTGACGACCGCCGTGCCGTGCTGGTCATCGTGCATAACCGGAATGTCCAGTTCTTCTTTCAGGCGGTCTTCAATGTCAAAGCAGTGGGGCGAACCGATATCTTCAAGCAGAATTCCGCTGAACCCCGGGGAAATATGTTTTACCGTGCGAATGATTTCTTCCGGATCAGAGGTATCGAGCAAAATCGGAATTCCGCTGATACCCGCCAGCTGGTCAAAAAGCGCGGCTTTCCCTTCCATTACGGGCATTCCGGCGACAGAGCCGATATTGCCGAGGCCGAGAATCGCCGTTCCGTCGGTGACAATGGCGACAGAATTGCTGATTGTCGTATAGATGGACGCTTTTTCAGGCTCGTTTTCAATCAGTCTGCACACATCGGCGACGCCCGGCGTATAAACACGGCCAAGCTCAGCCAGTGTCCGGATCGGCATTTTGCTTTTCATCTGAATTTTGCCGCCTTCATGAGCAGAGAGCACTTCATCTGAGACTGTATGAAGCCGGATGCCTTCACCGAGAGCTTCAATGGCTTGAATGATTTCCTGCAGCTGCTCTTCATTTTCGGCCTGCACCGTGATGTTGCGCATTGTGTAGTTCGGGCCGACTTTAACGGTTTCAACTTCCCCGATATCTCCGCCCATCACTCCGATGGCGGTTGCCACTTTTCCGAGATTTCCGGGAACAGTCGGCGTTTCAATCATTAACGTCCGAATCATATGCTTTGTAATCATGAAATGAACCTCCTAACCCAATTTTTGAGATTGCAAGGATTTTTCTTTCGTGTACCAAATGAATTTCCCCGTGTATCCGTACAATATTGCCAGTCCGATAGATACAAAACTGAGCCACATGAACGGCAGATAAGAAAATGTGGATACGCCGAGAATGCCGGCCATATAGATGCCGTTATCAGACCACGGCACCATCCCTGAAGTAAGCGTGCCGCCCACCTCTGCGTTCCGGGATAAAACTCTTCTGTCAAGTTTCAGTTTATCATAACTGTTCTCCATGATTTTCGGCGTCAGGATCAATGACACGTACATCGCACAGCCGAAAATGTTTCCTAAAAGGGCGACGATCAATGTCGAAAGCGTTACATTTCCCGGTGTGGTCAGCTTTTTCTCAAAAGTTGAGACAATCACTTTTAATACGCCGAGCTTCTCGAGAATTCCTCCAAAACCGAGACCGAACAGGATAACGACTAACGTATCCAGCATACCGGTAATGCCTCCGCGGTTTAACAGGCCGTTTAAAAATTCGACGTCCGTTTTAATAGAAAAACCATTATAAGCAGTCGCGATGGCACTGGCAAAATTCATTCCCTGAAAGACGGAAGCCCAGATTGCGCCAAGCAAAGCACCGATGATGATAACGGGCATAGACGGCTTTTTCAAAATCAGAAGGACAACGACGACAACAGCCGGAATGAGCATCCATATATGAATGTCAAACGTTTTCTGCAATGAAGATTTTAAAAATTCCACTTTGCCGAGATCAATATTTTTTCCGCCGTATATAAATCCCGTTACGGTAAATAGAATGGCCGTAATAATATAGGACGGAATTGACAGATACATCATCGCTCTGACGTGTGACAGCACATCCACCTTAGAAAGCGTGGAGGCAAGCACCGTACTGTCAGACAGCGGTGAAAGCTTGTCTCCGAAGTAAGCGCCGGACAAAACGGCTCCCGCTACGATCGGAAGCGGTATACCCATTCCCTCTCCGATGGCAATCATGGCGATCCCCGCGGTTCCCACGGTTCCCCACGACGTTCCGGTCGCAACGGACATAACGGAACAAATAACCAGTGTAGCCAGAAGGAAAATATGAGGATTAATAAACTCTAAACCATAATAAATTAACGTCGGCACAACGCCGCCGGCAATCCATGTCCCGATGAGCGCACCGACCGAAACGAGAATCAACACCGCTTCAAGACCGTTTGATATCCCGGTGACAATCGAATCCTGCAAGTCTTTATATGAATATCCCAGCCTGACTCCGAGAATAATAGCGAAAAACCAGGATATTAATAGAGCTAGCTGGATCGGCAGGTCTAAAAACACTGTGAACGATAAGACAAGTGCTAAAAACCCGAATAATAAGATAATAATTTCCAATAAATTTGGCAATCTGACCTCTTTCACAAGAAAATCCCCCTAGAAGAAAAAAGCTAAAACGCTTTCATCAAATGATATAACAAATTATACTATACTGCCTCATCCCTTTGTATGGCAACCGCCTATTCACTAAAAAACGTGAAAAGGCGGCTGTTGTTGCTTTAAAATTTATTTTTCTAATAGATCTTTTCCGGCAATCCCCGGTTTTGTCATTTCATATGGATTCAAAATGATATCCAATTCTTCTTCTGTCAGTACATCATTTTGAAGGCAAAGATCTCTTACAGATTGCCCCGTCATGATTGCTTCACGGGCAATTCGCGCAGCCGCTTCATACCCGAGGTGCGGATTGACCGCTGTAATGACGCCGACGCTTTTTTCCACGTATTGCTTCAGGCGTTTTTCGTTGGCTTCAATTCCCGCCAGACAATGATCGGTAAATGAACGGAACCCGTTATTCATGATGCTGATGGATTGAAGCAGGTTAAATACGAGTACCGGCTCCATTACGTTAAGCTCCAGCTGGCCCGCTTCTGAAGCGAGGCAGATCGTATTGTCATTCCCGATGACCTGGAAGGCGATTTGGTTGATCAGCTCTGCCATTACAGGGTTGACTTTCCCAGGCATAATGGATGATCCCGGCTGACGGGCGGGCAATGAAATTTCCGCAAGTCCCGCGCGCGGACCTGAAGCCATTAAGCGCAGATCGTTGGCGATTTTAGACATGTTCATCATGCATACTTTCAACGCGGCTGAAACTTCCGTATACGCATCAGTGTTTTGCGTGGCGTCAACCAAATGGCCGGCGCCGACAAGCGGCAGTCCGCTGATGTCAGCCAGGTGCTTCACAACCTGTTCTATGTAGCGCGGATCGGCGTTAAGTCCCGTACCTACGGCCGTTGCCCCCATGTTTACTTCATACAGATGCTGGCGGGATTGTTTAATTCGCTTTATGTCACGCTCAAGCACGCGGCTGTATGCTTCAAATTCCTGTCCGAGACGGATCGGCACAGCGTCCTGAAGGTGTGTGCGCCCCATTTTAATGACAGAATCAAATTGTTTCGCTTTATCTTTAAAGACACTGAGCATATGCGCCATCGTATCAAGGAGCTTATCCAAAAGTTTCAAGGTTGAAATATGGATTGCCGTCGGGAACACGTCGTTCGTCGATTGTGACATGTTGACGTGTGTGTTCGGGCTGAGGTGAATGTATTCACCTTTTTTATGCCCCATGATTTCAAGAGCCCTGTTGCCGATTACTTCGTTGGCATTCATGTTCATGGACGTTCCGGCTCCCCCTTGGATCGGATCGACGATAAATTGGTCATGCCATTTTCCCTCAAGAATTTCATCTGCGGCCTGTACAATCGCATTTCCGATTCCTTCATACAGCCGTTTTACATCCATGTTGGCAAGCGCCGCCGCTTTTTTGACGATGGCGAGCGCATTAATCATTTCTTCGTGGATGCGGTAGCCGGTAATCGGAAAGTTTTCTTTCGCGCGCAGCGTTTGTATTCCGTAATACACATCAGCTTCAATTTGTTTTTCTCCGAGGAAATCTTTTTCCTGACGATATTCTTTTTGCGCGTTTGTCATGCTAAAACCCTACTTTCTCTTTGTGGTAGTCATGTTTTTACAGTACAACGTCGTCTGCGATCGGTGTCTCCATAATGTTTTTGACTTCAGCCAAGTTGTGAGACTGGCCGAGCGCCCACATTAATTTCGGCACGATGGCTTCCGTGTTCATATTTCTGGAGCGGATAATGAGATCTTGATTGACTCTTCGGCCGACTTCATAGACGCTCATGTCCTCTCCTTCTTCAAGACATTGTGTCGTAATGACGACGACAATGCCGCTTTCAATCATTTCATTGACTTTGGCGAGAATGTCTCTTCCTTCAAACGGCACGCCGCCGCTGCCGTAGCTTTCAATGACGATTCCTTTGTACATGCCCTTTAATGCGTCAAACATTTCCGGTTTCAGCCCCGGGTGTAGCTTGAGCAGGCACACGTCCGTGCAAAGTGAAGTATTGACCGTAAAAGCATCGTCTTTTGGCATGTGCACTTGTTTGTTGTATTCAATTCCGTTTTCGGTAATAAACGCGATATACGGATAGTTAATGCTCTCAAATGCATCATAGCTTTTCGTTCTTAATTTAATGGCGCGTGTGCCTTGAATGACTCTGCCGTCAAATACGACGTATACGCCGCCCACCCCTTCACATGCGAAGCGGATCGCGTCCGTGATATTTTTTTTGGCATCGGTTTTTTGAAATGTAATCGGGATTTGCGAACCCGTAATGACGATCGGTTTATCAGCATGCTGAAGCATATAAGACAGTGCCGCTGATGTATAAGCCATTGTGTCTGTCCCGTGCGTAATGACGAACCCGTCATATGCGTCATATTTTTCTTTGACAGCATTTGCGATTTCGGCCCAGTATTCAGGCTGCATATTTGTGCTGTCGATGTTCATTAACGAATGGGTTTCCATCGTGTAATCGTTATCAAGTTTTGATACGTAGGTTAACAATTCGTCTGCTTTCACCCCGGGTGCAAGCCCGTTTTCTCCTTCGACTGAGGCGATTGTTCCTCCGGTTGTTAACAGCAATAATTTTTTCATACCCTGCACCTCTTCATCCATTTCTCAAGATGTGTTAAGCATTCGCTTTTCGCATACTTTTAATCAAATTATAGACAGACGAATGAAATTAATCAAGTGATTATTATTCAATTCGCGTACACTTTTGCATATCGATATGATATAATTTGCTCAAGTGAAAAGGAGCGGTTTTGAATATGAATTTAGATCGTTTAACTGAACTGAGAAAAAAGAAAAATTGGTCTCTTCAATATACGGCTGACCGTCTCGGCATCGCCAAAAGCACGTACGCCGGGTATGAATCAGGATACCGGCGTCCGTCATTCGAGGCGCTGGGCACGCTTGCCGATCTGTTTGACACGACGTGCGACGATTTACTGGGGCGCACTGAAAAAAAGGCGGAGCCGTTTGCCCAGACCATCGAATTAACAAACGCCGCACAAGGCCGCGGCACACTGACCGTTGACGGACAGCCGCTGAATCAGGATGAAATCATCGAATTGATTGCGTTTGTCCGCACGAAAAAGAAGGTGCAGGAGGAGCTCCGCTAAAAACCGGCTTTTACGGCTTGATTCTGCCGTACGTCCCTCCGCCCCCGGCCTCAAGGACGAGCTGCCCGGTGCGCGCTTTATGAATGACAGCCGCTATTTTAGGCTGGACGACACGCGCCAATTCCTCTTCTTGCGCCTGATGAAGAATCGCCATCTCTGTCCCGAAAGCCCGCTTCAGTTTTTCTAACGTTTTCGGCCCGACCCCGGGAATGAACTGCAGCGGGATTTGATGAATATACGGCGGCCGCGGCACGCGGCTTTTTTTCGGGCCGCTCAGTTCCTCCAGCCGTTCACTGACCCCTTTTGTCATTGTTTTCCCCCCGCACTCCGGACATGCGGAAGCTCCTTTTTCAACCGGGCTGCCGCAGCGGTCGCAAGCCGTCCGGTAATACTTCCCGAGCTTCGGGTTCAGCCCGTAATTCGCCGTGATTTTTCTTCCGTCCTTCCCTTTTAAAGCCAGCGAAAATTCCGTGAAATTCGCTTCTTTAAGAAGCATTTCATTATATTCTCTGCCGATTTTTCCTAAGGAATGCGCATCAGAATTTGTTAAAAATGTATACGGATCAAGTTCTGTTACCCGCGAAGCCATGTCGGTGTCACAGCTTAACCCGAGTTCCGCCGCGTCAATGAGCGACGGGTCGAAAACTTCTCTCAAAGAAGATATGACCCCTTTTCCGTACAGGCTTTTATGCGGGGTGAACATATGGGCGGGAATAAACAGCCCGCCCAATTCCTTTGTTTTCCTTTGTAGATTCAAACCGGTTTCATAAATGCGCTGGGAACTGAGATGGATATTTTTAAGCCTTTTTGCGAGCCACTCAGAAAACATCTTCATTTCGGCAAGAGCCGGCATAAAGACGAGAACGTGAATCGGCCCGCGGCATGTGTGATCATAGATTTCAAGCTCACTGCCCAACAGAAGCGTCGTATTCCGATACCGGATGCCGCCTTCTTTCAGCTCACGGTATCCGCCTTCATCAATTCCGCGCTCGATTTCTTCTATGACTTCCGGGGAATGGCAGTCGATGATGCCCAATAGTTCAATTCCCTTCCCCTCACTGGCTTCTTCTAAAATCCGGTGCAGCGTCAACGTTTTGGCCCCGGTGATTTTGACCGGTTTTCCCGTATAGGTGCGGCCGATATGAATATGCAGATCCGCATAGATGGTTTTCATCATTTTTCCTTCAGCGCTTCTTTCAGCTGGAGATACTGAATCGCGTACGCCGTTTTTGCGTCATACACCCTGCGGGATTCAATCAGCTTCACGGCCTCTTCAAGCGTGACCTGCATGACTTCGACAAATTCATCCTCATCCAGCTCTCGTTTTTCTTCCAGCAGCGAAAGCCCTTCCGCAAGAAAGAGATGCACGATTTCATCAGCAAACCCGGGTGATGTATAAAAAGCGGTGATTTTCGTCAAGGTTTCCGCCGTATATCCCGTTTCTTCCTCGAGCTCTCTTAACGCCGTATGTTCCGGCTCTTCCCCCTCTTCAAGCTTCCCGGCCGGAATTTCAACGATTGTCCGTTCCAGCGGCTTTCTGAACTGGTTCACCAAAATGATTTTTCCTTCCTCGGTCACCGCAAGTACGGCCACCGCTCCCGGATGTTTGACGATTTCCCGCTTGCTTGTTTTTCCGTTCGGGAGCTCTACATCCTCTAAGTAAAGATCTATGACTTTCCCGTCATACAGCTTTTTTTTCGCAAGTGTTTTTTCTTCTAAATGTTTCATCATTTCATCTCCCGTTCTGTCTCTCTATTATGCCTCATATATTTTATCATACATGCATGAGAGGGAGGTGCTTTTCGATTGAAGGTGTACCGGAAGGATAAGAGTATCGTATTGGTCGGAAAGGCGTGGGAAGTGCGGGCTAAACTGAAAGAATACGGACGGACATTCCGCTATATCGGAGATTGGATCACCGGGCCTTAACAGTTGAAAACTTCGCGCCTTTATATTACGGTCAATAAAAGACTATAAAAAGGAGCGAAACGATGAGAAAACGCACACTGGGACATTCTGATTTAGAAATAAGCGAAATCGGGCTCGGCTGTATGTCGCTGGGCACGGATAAAGCTAAAGCGCTGTCTATTTTAGATGAAGCGATCGAGCTTGGAATCAATTATTTAGATACCGCTGATCTTTATGATTTCGGCAGAAATGAGGAAATTGTCGGGGAGGCCGTCAAAAACCGCAGGCACGACATCATTTTAGCCACGAAAGCCGGAAACCGCTGGAATGATGATAAAGACGGCTGGCATTGGGACGCTTCCAAGGGCTACATAAAAGAAGCGGTCAAAAACAGCCTGCGCCGGCTGAAAACGGACTATATCGACCTTTATCAGCTGCATGGCGGCACGATGGAAGACCATATTGACGAAACGATCGAAGCATTTGAGGACTTAAAACAGGAAGGTGTCATCCGGTATTACGGCATTTCCTCGATTCGTCCGAATGTTATTAAAGAATATGTGAAAAAATCAAATATCACCAGCGTTATGATGCAATACAGCCTGCTGGACCGGCGTCCCGAGGAGTGGCTTCCCCTTTTAGAGGAGAACGGAATCAGCGTAGTCGCAAGAGGGCCTGTCGCTAAAGGGCTTCTTACGGAAAAACCGCTTGATCAAGCGGCCGCAAGCGTAAAAGAGAACGGCTATTTAACATATTCTTTTGCAGAACTGGCAGAAACCAAAAAAGCGATCAGCGCTGCCGCACCTGACTTGAGCATGACGGAGCTTTCTCTTCAATACTTACTGTCACAGCCGGCCGTCGCTTCTGTCATCACCGGAGCCAGCTCACTTGAGCAGCTGAGAGAAAACTGTTCGGCTGCAGAGGCCCGGCGTTTAA
This sequence comes from Bacillus sp. EB106-06-01-XG163, assembly GCF_058791615.1. Classification (NCBI taxonomy): domain Bacteria; kingdom Bacillati; phylum Bacillota; class Bacilli; order Caryophanales; family Bacillaceae; genus Bacillus; species Bacillus sp. EB106-06-01-XG163. The sequence continues at coordinate 42,189 of NZ_JBYTDS010000002.1, read as the reverse complement.
GCAGCCAGGAAATCAAAGCCCTGCAATACCATACAAAACGGGACGTATACGAAGCCCATCGTTCTTAAACAATAAAACCGGCACCTTGTCAGATGCCGGTTTATTTATATTTGTGCCAATCGAGACTGCTTTCATTCAGAAGCTCTTCAAAGCTTTTATGTTTTTCTTTTTCTTTTCGCTTTCTGATTTGTTCCGCCTTTTGCTGCGCCTGTTTTTTCTCGTCTTCTTCCTTCAGCTCACTTTTCATTTGCAAAAGCCTGGCCTTCAGATCTTCCCCCAGATCGTCTTTTAAGCTGTGTTTTTCGTTAGGCAGCTGCTTTTTCATCATGACGCCCCCCGTATCTGAATATGGTGAAGCAAGTGTACCACGGAGCGCCGGAGGCCGGCAACGTTCACGGTCCTGAAAAGCCGGAGGAAGGATTTTTCATATGAAAGGAGGGTGCCTGTGTGAAAAAATGGCTGGCGGTGTTCGGTTCGGCTTGCGCAGTCTTTTTGGCTGCCGGATTCGCTTTTACGAATCTGATTATGTTTATGAAGAAAAAGACGGATGAAGATATCATGAAAAAAGAAACGGCGGACGGGCATGATAGATTTGATTCCTTTCAGGCCATGGAAAAAGAAGAAGCCGTCATCCTGTCACGCCACGGGTATGAGATCAAAGGCTTTTACGTCGCCCCGCATCATACGGCAAACACCATGATTATTTGTCACGGCGTTACCGTAAATTCGTTCAATTCATTGAAATACATGGATTTATTTTTAGATTTAGGATGGAATGTGCTCGTATATGACCACCGCGGGCACGGAAAAAGCGGCGGCAGAACGACGAGCTACGGCTATTTTGAAAAAGATGATTTGGAAGAAGCCGTGAATTGGGTGAGACACAAAACCGGAGACGGCGGTCGAATCGGCATCCACGGGGAATCGATGGGGGCGGTGACGGCCTTATTATACGCGGGCGGGCATCAGGATGAAAACGGCGCTGATTTTTATATTGCGGACTGTCCGTTCGCAAGCTTTCGCGATCAGCTCGCCTACAGGCTGAAGCGGGAGTTCCGGCTGCCTCCGTGGCCGCTTCTGCCTTTGGCTGATTTCTTTTTGCGGATGAGAGAAGGATACCGTATCCGTGATGTATCGCCTTTATCGGTTATCAGCCGCATCCGGCAGCCCGTGCTGTTTATTCACAGTAAGGAAGATGATTATATACCCTCCGCTTGTTCCGAATTGCTGCACCGCAGAAAACGCGGCCCTAAGATGCTCTATCTGGCCGAATCGGGCGGGCATGCCATGTCATACACCAAAAATCCGGAGAGCTACCGTAAAGCCGTTCAAACCTTTTTAGATACCATGACGCAAACGTAAAAAAGCGAAAGAACGTATGCTGGTTCTTTCGCTTTCCCGTCATAAAACGTCGGTAATCCCGTCCATATTTTCTCCGATCCAGTCAATGGCGAGGTCGATTGTCATAAACTCCTGCGCTTTGAAGGTCATCTCATCCTGAAGCAGCCAGACATCCTTCTGAACGGATTCAGCGCCTCCGATGGACCAGTGCAGCAGACTGTACGGGTGGTTGTTGTTCAGAAAGGATACCCACGTTTTATGCTGTGCCGTCTGTTTAATGGCTTTCAGCTTTTGATTCACTTTCCGTTTCTCCCTGCTTTACTAATATGCTCATTCTCGGGCTCAGCATCTCTGCCGGGCTTTTTAAGACGAGCGTTTTTGCCTTTTCATTGTAATCGATTGTCATTTCCTCGTCAAAAAACACTTTTTGTGAGGTCTGGATGTAAAGCGGAAGTCCGTTGGTTTCAATGGCTTCGCATTGTCCCGTTAATTCGTCCGCCAGCCAGATGGTCGGCACGCCGCTCACCGCGCACCCGCAGCCTTCTGCATCATAGCGGAGCTGCGCTTTTTTCCCCGGGTTGGCGTCCATCGCCTGCTGAAGTGTGTGTTTCGCCGCATCCGTCACATGTATTTGCATAGATGATCCTCCGTTTTTCATTTTCGCCATTGTAGCATACCGAGCCGCTGTATGCATTGTTTCTGCTTTCTTTACAGCAGCCCGCTCTCCTTAGTCCTTTGCCTCTTGTTCAGCCGCCTTGATCCAGTCATTTTTCCCTTCACTATACTTTGCCATATCGTATGGGTATGTCTCAGCGAGGTGCCGTTTCAGTTCCATGTATTGAGCCGCTTTTTCAGGCTTTGCGGTGAGGTAATCCCGGAACAGCAGATGACGCTTCACGTCCGGATGGCCTGTTTCGTATATGTGAACGTGGTGTGTGCGCTTGTTGCCGCCTTTTTGAAAGAAACGCCGGCCCTCTATCCCGTTTTCCCCTTTCGCCTCATAGCCGAGTGCTTCCAGCTGCGGACTGAATCGGTCAGCGTCCGAAATATCTTTAACCTCCGCCAGTATATCGATGACGGGTTTGGCGGCCATCCCCGGGATAGAGGTGCTGCCGATGTGGCTGACAGAATGAAGTGCTGGGCCGAAGATTCGGATCAAGTCCGCCTTCTCTCTTTCAAACGTTTCTTTCCATTCCGGCTTGTACGGAACAACTTCCGCTTTCCTCTTCGGATAAAGATGAAAAAACGAGAGGGTCAGCCCTTCCGGCGTCTCTATCTGTCCGGCTTCTGTGAACCCGGTTTTTAAATAGAGAGAGACTGCCGGAACGTTTTGGCTGGCGGTAGCCGCCTCTATTTTTTGGGCGTCCCGGTTTTGATCTATCACAAATTGAATAAGCGCCCGTCCGATTCCTTTTCGAAAGCCGGACGGGTGCACCGTCAGCCTGCATATGACAAGGTCATATCCCTTTTTTTCATACGAAATGACGCCTGCAAGCTGATCTTTTTCCTTGAAACCGGCAAACGTCTCCCGTGACCGCTGTATATCATCGGGTGTTTCATGCAAGGCGGGAATGCCGAAAAAGCCGATCAGCTCGGCTTCTTTTTGATAAGCGCACCGCTGAACCGCCGCAATTTCCCGCGCGGTCTGTTCTTGTGTATGCTGTAAAAATGTAATCAATCTTCCGCCCCTTTTGACGCAAACATCCGCTGTGACTCCGTCTTCGTAATGCGGACCGCGTACGCTTCATACCAGGCGGTTTTTCCTTTTTGTTTTGCCGCCTGGTGGTCAGTATGATCTTTCCACCTTTTAATCGCCTCCAGGCTGTCCCAGTAGGAAACCGTGATGCCGCAGCCGTTTTCCTCCCGAACGCTTTCCGCGCCTAAAAAGCCCGGCTGTCCGCCTGCCAAATTCATCATGCGCTCTGCCGTATGTTCATATTCCTCATCATATTTTCCCTTTATTGATGAAAAAATGACCGCATAATAAGGCGGTTTGGGCGTGTCAGCTAAAAAACCCATATTCATCCCCCTCTACATATATTTCACAAACAGAATCCGGTCTTCTCCCGGACCGTCATAATTCGCAAAAACAGGGATTCCGTTTACGGTTTTGGTTCCTTTTTCAGCTTCAAAGCCTAATTTTGTATGATAAGCGATTGATACTTTATTGACAGGTGCCGTCACGCAATTGACTTTTGTGCAGCCCCTTTTTTTCACCGTCTCCATAAATCGATCGTAGAGCTGTTTTCCAATTTGCATTTTTCTGAAATCCGGATGCACACCGGAAAAATGAATGTAGGCTGTCTCAGGGTCTGATTGTGACTGAAAACCGATTAAAAAACCGGTCATTCCCTCCGGCCCGTACGTGATAAAGCTTGTGTCCTGAAAATGTTCAAAAAACAAGCGCGGCAGTTTGTCTTTCATCTGCCTGCCGCCCCACCAATCATTCAAAACAGACGTAACCATTTCATAGTCTTCAGAGGTAATTGTTCGAATATCCATTATCGATTGACTCTCCTTTTCGTCCGGCAAAATGAATGTCAGCTCTTCTCATTGGAATATAAAAAATTATATGTGGGTTGTTTGCAATTGTAAATGATTTCTTTTCAAGCGAACGAATCAGCACGTCTTCCAGCCGGGGAATGATTTACCAGTATAAACGTGATCATTGTTCGGGTACAATGAAAAACAGAACAAATGTTCCCGGAGGTTTTTTTATGGCTGATATTCTTCTTGTAGATATGCAATCGTTTTATGCGTCTGTGGAAAAAGCGGAAGCGCCTCATCTCAAAAGCCGGCCCGTGATTGTCTCGGGAGATCCCGAAAGACGCAGCGGCGTCGTGCTTGCGGCTTGTCCGCTCGCCAAACGATACGGCGTAAAAAATGCCGAACGGCTGTGGGAAGCGCAGGCCAAATGTCCCGACGCCGTTATTGTCCGTCCGCGGATGCAGCGGTATATTGATGTATCCGTCATGATTACCGAACTGTTTGAACGGTATACCGATCTTGTAGAACCCTACTCCATCGATGAGCAGTTTCTCGACGTGACCGGAAGCAGGCGGCTGTTCGGTGATCCTTTTACAATTGCCGAAAGCATTCAGCAAGCGATTATGCGTGAATTCGGAATTTATGCCCGTGTCGGCATCGGGCCGAATAAGGCGCTCGCGAAAATGGCTTGCGACCATTTTGCCAAAAAAAACGCATCCGGCATCCACAGATTGGATATGTCAAATATCAGGCAGGATCTGTGGCCGCTGCCGATCGGAAAATTATTCGGCATCGGAAAACGGATGGAGCATCATTTAAGACGGATGGGTATCAGCACAATCGGCGGGCTTGCCGGACACCCCGCCGAATTGCTGAAAAAACGCTGGGGCATTAACGGCGAATTGCTTCAGCGGACAGCCCGCGGCATCGATCCCTCTCCGGTCACCGTCAACACGCACAGCCGGCAAAAAGCGATCGGCCATAACATGACCCTCCCGAGAGACTACAGCCGCTTTGAGGATATCAAAGTCGTGCTGCTGGAGTTAAGCGAAGAAGTGGCCCGCCGCGCCCGTTTCAAACAATACATCGGCCATACGGTTTCGGTCAGCATCAGAGGCGCTGATTTTGAATTCCCTTCAGGTTTTCACAGACAGAGAAAGCTGGTGTCACCGACTAATTTCGGAATGGATATTTTTAAAACGGCGGTCAAGCTCTTCAAAGAGCATTGGAACGGTGCGCCCGTCCGCAGCGCCGGCGTCTCCCTTTCCCAGCTGGAGCCTTGTGATTATGTTCAGCTGAGCCTGTTCGATGCCCAGGAAAAAAAGATCAGTCTCGGCAAAGTATTGGATGATATTCATGAGCGGTACGGCCCTGCGTCGCTCCTCCATGCCGCTTCACTGACAGAGGCCGGCCAAGCCTTTCACCGGGCTGAAAAAATCGGCGGGCATTACAAATAATTTGAGGTGATATACATGAATCCGAACAAATTAACACCCGGGTATAATGTCATGTGGGAATCAAGCCGGATGATGCTGCCCGAACATCGGGAGCAGCTGCTTGCGAAAAAACGAAAAGAACGGGAATTCCGGCCTCCGGAACTGAGCGAAGAGCAACTGAACGACATGAACCGCATCATTGCGGCGTCGATTGAAGAAGGCAGGGCCATTTCGGTCACCTACGCTTCCGCACACGGCCCCCGCCGCTTTTGGGGCTGGGTAAAACAAGTGAGGCATGACGAAAAGCGTTTAAAAATCATAAACGATGAAGATGCGTTAACGCTGCCGTTTCATCGTATTCTCTCAGCTGAATTGGAATAAAAATCCTAACCCGGCCCTGACAGAAAATATGATAGAAGAGTGGGAGGATCACATGATATTTAGTAGAATAAAGATGAATGACAAGAATAGGAGAATATATAATGGATCAATTTATAGAAAAAATGCTGGGACAAGCCCTCCGCCAGTATGGACGGAATGTGTCGACAGATCCGCTGAGCCCCTATGAAAAACAGAGTTTAAAAAAAGCTTTAGAAGAAAGAAGGAATGAAGAACCCGATGAGGATCTCCATGCCCATGTAGAAGATATTATCTACGATTACGTCACCAATCAGGGGCAGTTTTCCTGACACGACGTTTATGCACCGGGCGATAAGGGAAATGTCCGAGAGTAAACCCTTAAAGATTGCGTGGTGCAGGATATGCCTGTCGGGCCTTATTTCAGGATCGGCTATGCCGTTCTTCTGTTATTTCTCATCATTTATCTCGGAACATTAATAGACTTTTTGTTCCAGCCTGTTGTGATTACGGTTAAAACCTTGTTTCCGCCCATTGTATTATCGGGCGTCCTTTACTATTTGTGCCGCCCGCTCGTCAGAGTGCTGCATGCGAAATTAAAGCTGCCCGAAGGAATCGCGATTTTAGCGATTTATGCGGGAACAGCCGGCCTTTTTGTCCTCTTCCTTTATACGGCGGGCCCTGCCGTTCAAAAACAGTTTACAGCCTTCACAGATCATATTCCGGAGCTTTCCGCAAAAGCTGAAAATTGGATCGGGCATCTTCAGGACAGCAAATGGTTTTCCCGGCTTCAGCATGGGGATTCCTTTAAAAAATTAGCAGACAAAGCCGCAAATTATTCCGGTTCAATCGCTGATTCTCTCAGCAGCCTGGCCGGTACGGCTGCCAATGCCGCCATCACCGCAGCCATTATTCCGTTTGCGCTGTATTACATGTTAAAAGAAGGAAACAAAGCCCCCCGGCGACTGCTGCGGCTTCTTCCGGAAAAACATAAAAAAGAAGGAAAACAAATCCTTCAGGACATGGATGAAGCTCTCAGTTCATACATACAAGGACAGCTGCTCGTCAGTTTTTGTGTCGGCGTACTCGTCACAATCGGCTATTTTATAATCGGGCTCGATTATCCGCTCGTTCTGGGCGCGTTCGCCATGGTGACAAACCTGATTCCGTTTATCGGGCCTTGGATCGGCACATTTCCCGGAGTCATTGTCGGATTGTTCGATTCACCGACCGAGGCGGTGCTGGTGATTACGGTCGTCGTCATTGTACAGCAGCTTGAAAGCCAGCTGATTTCCCCGCAAATTATGGGACGGAAGCTGGACATTCACCCGCTGACCATTATTTTTCTTCTGCTTGCCGCCGGCAAATTCTCAGGAATTGCCGGGATGCTTCTGGCCATTCCGGGATATGCGGCCGCAAAAGTGGTCATAAGCCACATGCAGAAACTATTCATTCTCAGAAAAAAAACAAAGCTAGGAGAGAAATGATTCATCCCCCATGTCTTCACATCGGTCAAAATGAAAAAACGGCGGGCTGAAGAAACCCGCCGCACACGGAGGTAAAAAAGATGAACATCGGTGATGTCATTTTTCAATTGATTTCATTTATTGCAGCCGCATTTTTCCTGTTTGCCGTGATATACGTATTCAGAAGCTTGAACAAGCGCCGCATACAATTGGACAGAATCGAAAAGAAACTCGACGCGCTGCGCGAAGAAAAAAACGAAAAGTTATAGTTCATTCAGAAGCAGGCGCAACGAGCTCCACTTTTATCCGATCCGGGTCCTCCGTGTATACGGCGTAATGCGTGCTTCCGCCTGCATATGGATGGCGGTCCCTGTAAAGCACGGGGCATCCTCTGGCAAGCAGCTTTTCTGTCATCTCGTCAACCTGCTCTCTTGATGCAGCATGAAAAGCCAGATGGTTCAGCCCGACCCGGCATCTGTGGTACTCCGGTGTTAAAAAACGCTCCTCTGTCTGTACAAGCACAACATAAAATCCTGCGTTTTTCCAGCTGATGCCGGAGTCCCAATTTTGAAATTCTCTATAACCGAGCTCACCTAAAAACCATCCCCAAAACCGGGCGGAGGCTTTCAAGTCAGATACATACAACTCAATATGATGCATCATAATATTCGCTTCCTCCTCCCATCACACCCGCCTTACCAGCACCTCTTCAACTTTATGGCCATCACCTTTTCTCAAAATCAAATCCGATCTGAATTTTGTCGGCAGGATATTTTCATACAGATTCGGACGGTTGACGCTCTCCCAAATGGAGGCGGCCATGGTATCCGCTTCTGCATCAGACAAATCCTTAAATTTATGAAAATAAGAAGCCGGATCCTGAAAAGCGGTTTCTCTTAAGAGGCGGAAACGCTCCAAATACCACGTGAAAATCCGGCTTTCTTCGGCATCCACATAGATCGAAAAATCAAAGAAATCCGATACAAAAATCCGCGGATCTTCCCTGTCGTCCTCTAAGGTCGGCGACTGCAGGACATTGATTCCTTCGATAATAACGATATCCGCACCTTCGACAACCTCGACGGCGCCCTCTTCCCTGTCATACGTAAGATGGGAATATACGGGCGCCTCCACTCTCTCTTTCCCCGACTTTATATCGTTCAGAAACTCAAGCAGCGCTTTCACGTCGTAGCTTTCCGGGAATCCCTTTCTGGACAGAAGGTTTTTCCTTTTTAATTCCGCCGTCGGATACAAGAAACCGTCGGTTGTCACCAGGCTCACCTTCGGCCTGTCCGGCAGACGGGAAAGAAGCTTTTGCAAAATTCTCGCCGTCGTGCTTTTGCCGACGGCGACGCTGCCCGCGATTCCGATGATAAACGGGATTTTCGCTGAATGCGGATGCTTCAGAAACACATTGACATGCTGATTCCGTCTTGCGGCAGACGTGACATGAAGATGGAGAAGGCGCACAAGCGGAATGTAGATCGTTTCTACTTCTTCCACCGACAGGTAGTCATTCAGCCCCTCTACCGCCTTGGCTTCTTCCTCTGAAACGGCAATGGAAAGATGGCCGCCGAATCCGGCCCACGACTCGCGGCTGTGCTGCGTATACAATGTATGTAAGTTCAATTCTTTACTTTTCACAATTCACACCAATCTCTCTGTATGGCTTTCCGATAAAAAAACAAACGCTTACAAAGATTGTAACGGAAAACCGCTTCACTGTCTGCCCATTTTTTTCAAAAATGAGGAACCGATCCGGCTGTACTCTTCCATTTCCTCCTCCGGAACCATGCTTCCGCCGGTGCTCCACACAAGGTGCACGGCATTTTCCATCTCAAGCCCCCGCTCTTTTATATAACGGTTTCCGGCTTCGGTCTGAACGACCTTGACGGCCCCGGCCAGTCCGGCGAGTGCAGAGGGTTCAAGGCTCTTATTCTCGGCCGCCCTTAATTGATAAAGCAGCGAAAAAAGCGTGCCGTCATCGGCGGTATAACAGCCGCTTAGTATAGGCTCCATCAGAGGGCCGGCCAGTCCGGACGGCCTTCCCACCGCGAGTCCGTCGGCGGCCGTTTGATTATCAAGACCGATATCCTGCACGCTGATTCCGTCATGCAAGCCGGAAAACAGTCCTAACAGCATACACGGTGAATGCGTCGGCTCACCGAAAAAAATATGGACATGCTCGCCATAGATCAGCTTTAGCGCAAGCGCGACGCCGCCCGGGCCTCCTCCGACCCCGCACGGCAAATAAACGAAAAGCGGTTCATCTGCATCAGGCTTTATGTTCATTTGGTCGAGCTGCTTTTTCACACGGCTTCCCGCAACGGCATACCCCAAAAACAGATCCCGGGAATGCTCATCATCAATAAAATAACAATAAGGGTCCTGCTTCGCCTGCATGCGCCCCTCTTTGACAGCCAGACTGTAGTCTGCTTCATATTCGATGACGCGAACCCCCTTTTCCCGGAGCAGCTCCTTTTTCCACTGCTTTGCGTCACTGGACATATGAACGGTCACACAAAAGCCGAGCTTCGCGCCGATTATGCCGATACTCAGACCTAAATTGCCCGTAGAGCCGACGGCTATAGAGTATTTTGAGAAAAAAGCGGTAAACCGTTCTTCAGTCAATATGCTGTAATCGTCGTCTGCTGAGAGCATTCCCGCTTTTACCGCGAGATCTTCGGCATGCTTCAGCACTTCGTAAATCCCGCCGCGCGCTTTAATGGAACCGGAAATCGGAAGTTCGTCGTCGCATTTCAAAAGCAGACGCCCGGGGAAAGCCTGAGCGGCGCTGTGTTCCAGATGCTTCTTCATTTCATTAATCAAGACAAGCGGAGATTCAATGAGGCCTCCCTCCGCTTCCGTCTCCGGAAAAGCCGACGCGATATAAGGCGCAAACCGGCGCAGCCTTTCTTCCGCTTCGGCAATCTCCTTTTTCCATTCAGCGCCATGCTTTACTGGATCATCGGTTTTATGCGGATTGATCCAAAATACTTCACGCGCCTCCGCCATTTGCCTGACTAAAGGCTCTGCCATCAATGCCTTGTGTATATCCCGGTCGGACATTCCTTTTTCCCCCTTGTTACTTTTTCTTTAATGCGCGGCCGGCCAGTTTTTCTGTAAACGATGGGAAAAGCTGATACAGCTTCGTCCCGAGGCTCATCCATCGCGGAAGATTCATTTCCCGTTTATCCGTCAGAATCACGGATGTAATGCGCTCTGCCACATGGTCGGCATCAAGCATCCATCTGCCGACGCTTTTCACATAACCGCCCTCTTTATCTGCAATTGTAAAGAAGTCTGTTTTGATCGGACCGGGATTAACCGTTGTCACGGCTACACCCGTACCGGCCAGCTCAAGCCGCAGCGCATTGGAATACCCTAACACGGCGTGCTTCGTTGCGGAATAAAGGCTTGATTTCGGCGTCGCCAATTTGCCGGCCTGTGAGGCGATATTGATAATATGGCCGCTTTTCGCATGAAGCATCACAGGAAGACAGGCCTTCGTACAGGCGATTAATCCGAAGACGTTGACTTCAAACATTGCCTTCATATCATCCAAAGATGAATCAGCGGCCGTTTCAAAAATGCCGAAGCCGGCGTTGTTGATTAATACGTCAACATGACCGATCAAACGCCTTACGTTTTCAGCCTCTTCTGCATGCCGGACGTCAAACGGAACGACATCACACTGTCCGCCGCGCGCGGTAATCGTCTTTTTCACTTCCTGCAAGCGGTCCTCCCGCCTGGCGGATAAAAAAACATGAGCCCCTTCTGCCGCGCAGGAATATGCAAGCCGTTCTCCGAGTCCGCCGGATGCTCCGGTGATCCAAATCCGCTTATCCGTTAATCTGCCCATTTCCTTCACCCCTTCACAGCTTTAAACTTCAGAGTGTTCCCCGACTGAAAGGATACAGCCTTCCCTTCGGCGGCCAGCACGTCAAGATGGCCGATCGTTTCTGACATCGTTAAAAACAATTCATTTTCATACACAGCCGGAAACAGCCGCCGGCATACCTGGAAAGCCGTCAGTGTTTCCTCTGACAACAGGCGCAGCACATATTCCGACCGGTTTCTCTGTTTTTCAAGCCGCCTGTCAAAAGCAGGCTTTACGTCTGTCAGCAGATCGCCGTGTCCCGGATATAAAAAGGACGGGTTTACGTCATACAGCCGCTTCATTGAGTTCAAGTAGTCGAGCATCGGGGCCGCGCGCACGCCCCCCTTTTCCGGAGCTTCCAGAATCGGATTGGTGGAGCTGTTGGACAAAAGCAGATCGCCGCTGAACATTTCACCGCTTTTTTCATGGTAGAGCGCAATGTGAGAAGCGGCATGACCCGGGATTTCGAGCACCGTCCAGCCGTTAAGCCCGTCAATTTTTCCGCCTTCCCTCACTGTTTTCGTTAACGGACGGTTTGCAGAAAATAAGTATGACAGCTTAACTGTTTTATGTATGTCTTCAGGCGTCAGGGGAACGTCCATTTCAGTCATAAGCGACAGAAAAAAGTCCTCCTGCCGGGCGATATACGACTGATCCTGAGTAATGTACCTGTCATTCAGCGGATGCCCTATTACTTCCGCATCGTCGGAAAAAAGGTGCAGCAGACCTGAATGATCTGCGTGATGATGAGTGAGCACCACCTGTTCTATATCCGCCGCAGAAACCCCGTGTTCCTTAAGCTGCAATGAGAGCGATTCAGCCGCTTCCTTTGTATTCGGGCCGCAATCAATAAGGGTTAGGGCTTCATCTTTTACTAAATAAACGATAACGTCGCCGACTGCAAACGGAGTCGGCACACGTATCGGAATGATCTTTCTCGCTGCCATGTTTACGCTCCTTCGTTCTTTTCATTCCTGAATAATCATATTTTAGCGTTTTCTTTTCACTGTGTCATTATTGCCGCATATCGGAAAAAAAGATTGACATCCCGCTCTTGCGCATAGCATAATGAACAACAAACTAGAAAACACGGAACGCGATGACGAGGAACTAGTATATAAACAACGGCAGCAGAGAGCAATGTCCCCGGCTGAAAGACATTGCGGCCCTCTTGTTTACAGAACCTGCCCTCAGAGCGGTTAGGAAAACCTAAACGTATCCCCTCGTTACGGGATTTGAGCTGAGCACGGCTGATTCGTGCTAATGTAAGGTGGTACCGCGAAACCTTTTCGTCCTTTTTGACGGGAAGGTTTTTTTGTGTTTTGAGAAGAAGGAGGATTTATATGAAGAAAATCGGTTTTATCGGGGCCGGATCAATGGCGGAAGCAATGGTGAACGGACTGCTGCAAAGCGGAATGACAGCCCCCGGACATATATATATGACAAACCGGTCAAATGACAGCCGGCTTGAAGAGCTCCAAAAAACGTACGGAGTAAAACCTTGCCGGGATAAAGAAGAGTTTTTCAGCAATACCGACATTCTCGTTCTCGCCTTTAAACCGAAAGATGCGGCAGAAAGCATTGAGAACATTCGCGAATACGTGAAAGATCAGCTTGTGATTTCTGTCATCGCAGGGCTGACGATTCACACGATTCAGCAATATTTCGGCAGAAAGCTCACCATCATCCGGGCGATGCCGAATACATCCGCGGCCATTCAGCAATCGGCGACCGGTTTTTCCGCAAGCTCCGAGGCGAGTGAAGCTGAAATCCGGATGGCAAAAGAGCTTCTGGAAACCATCGGAGAAGCGACGCGCTTTGAAGAAAAACACCTTGATGCCGTCACAGCCATTGCCGGAAGCGGTCCCGCCTATGTGTACCGGTATGTCGAAGCAATGGAAAAAGCCGCCCTTCAAGCCGGCCTGCCGGAAGAAACGGCAAAAGAGCTGATTTTACAAACAATGGCCGGGGCGACGGAAATGCTCAGAACAAGCAGCAAACGGCCTGAACGCCTGCGCAAGGAAATCACAAGCCCGGGCGGCACGACTGAAGCAGGCCTTCGCGCATTAGAAGAGCGCCGCTTTGAAGAAGCCATCATGCACTGCATCGCAGAAACCGCAGCACGGAGCGCCGAAATTAAAGAACAATTCGCAGGCTCCGTTCTGCAAAAGACGGACCAGTGATAAAGCATGGGGCTTCCCATGCTTTTTTCATTCTGTTTAACTGCCGTATAAGCGGCTGATTCTCTCTTTTACTTCAGGAAGATGGAATGTGGCTTCGTGCATGTTCACCTCTTCCTCAACCGCTTTTGTCAGCTCTCTTTTGATCCGTGCGGTCACATTGGTTTTCAGCGCAACCAGTGAGGCTCTCGGTTTATCCGCCAGCAGCCGGGCTAATTCGCGGCCTCTTTGAAGGACGTCTTTTTTCGGCAGCACTTCAAACGGAACTCCCCGTTTTTCCAGAGCGGCGCCGCTGAAATTCGCGGCAGTAAACAGCATTTCTTCCCCGAGGACAATTCCCAGTTTTTCAGGCACAATATACGTCGCGCCCATTCCCGGTGTAAATCCGTACTTCATATAATTACAAGAATAAAAACTCTCTCTGCTTAAAATCACGAAATCCGCGCTCAGACCGATCGTAAAGCCGGCTCCGATCGCATGCCCCTGCATGACGGAAATCACAGGGATCCTGCAATCCAATAAAAGACTGTGAAGCTTTAAATCTGTAAATTGGAGCTTTCCGCTCTGAATGGTCAAAAGCCCCTCCTGCGTTCCTCCCGTGCAGAAATAATTTCCGTAACCCGTCAGAAGGACGGTTTTATAGGACGGATGGGCATTGATGTCTTGGAATACCCGGTGCAGCTCTCTGACAAACTCTTCTGACAGCCCGTTTTTCCCGGCCGTATCCTGCATTGTGACCTGCACAATGCCCGGTTCTGTTTCCTGTACATCAATCATTGGATTCATGTTTATTCTCCGTTTCTTTAAAAATACTCAAGCCTTTCCGGCTCTTATACTAGGTCGTCCATTCATACTTTCTGTGAAACTCTTTTATTTCAGTCAGCACCAATCGCGTTTTTCCTTGATGCGCATTCGGGATGTCTGCTGCGGGCGCGGCATTTCTTGTGCCGAATTTTACGATGCCGCTGTCTTGGAGCAGCCGGTCATAATCAGCCATCGATAAACGGACGCGTTCATCCAAATGCCGGCTGATCTGAAATTGATTCTGCCGCGTACGGCTTTGCGGCATAACGACACCGCTGTAAAATTCAGAGCAGCAGCCCGAACCGTATGAAAAACAGCCGACTCGTTTCGGCGTTTCAAAAGAGCCGTTATCAATCGTGCTGGCAAGAGATAAAAATACGGTGGCCCCCATGATGTTGCCGACGCGCTGACAGTATTGAATCCCAGGCAGCACGCGTTGCTGAAAATCCGCTTCAATGTCTTGCGGCGTAGCCTTTGCCAATTTTCTCATCATCGTCCGATGCGCTCCTTTTACCATTCCGCCAAACGGAGTATGAAAAGAAAGGTATTGAAATGTATTCTTATAATCCGCCCCGCTCACACGCTTTCGGTATTCCTGAAATGATTTTTCACAGCAGTCCAAATAAGACATGAGCGACAGATCAGCATCCCCCGCTTCACTATCCGGAATCGGACGGCAGGTATCCATGACTTCATACCCGTAATACCCGCTTGCGCCTTGATCAAGCAAAAAGACATGAGGGGTGCTGCTGACTAAAAGCGCCACAGCTCCCGCCCCCGCACTCGGTTCGGCATAGGACCATTCCTCCGTCAACGCGTCACCGCCTTCAGCCACCAAAAAGCGGGAAATATCCGTTCCGATGATGAGCGCTTTCGCTCCCGGCGATGTTTGCGATAAGATGAAATTCACGCCCATTTGAAACCCGGCCGTTAAAGAATAGCAAGCCTGTTTCACCTCAAATAACCGGCAATTCCGCTTCAGCTGCAAATAATCATGGACGTATGTACTGATGGATTTGCCAAAATCAATCCCGGATTCCGTACAGGTGATCACCATTTCAATCTGATTCCGTTCCTCTTCTGACAGAGAGTCGATAATCGGTTTTGCGGCATTTACGGCGAACGTAATCGGATCTTCAAACGGAAGCGCCACCACTTTTTCTTTCATCAGCAGGTTCTCAAACCTTTTTTTATCCAAGTTCCGATGTTCCGCAAGCTCCATGACGTCTACATACGCGGTTCCGCCAAACACGTTCATTGCTTCGATTCCTACATTCATTTCTCCAAGCCCCCAGAGTAAAGAGGCTTCCTGTGGAAGCCTCTTTTATTTTTCCGTTCAAAACTCAACAAGCAGCCTGTCAACGCCGTGAAATACAGGGCTCGGAACCAGATTCGGCTCTTGATCCTCAGTAAAACGCCATGCGGGCATCTGTTCAAAAAAGTGGGAAAGCGCGATTTTCGCTTCAAGCCGGGCCAGCGGCGCTCCTAAACAATAATGGCTGCCCTGACCGAATGACAGATGCTGATTCGGCTTTCGTCCCAAGTCAATCTGATCGGCATTTTCAAACTTCTTTTCATCTCTGTTCGCCGATCCAATCCACGCATACACTTTTTCTCCGGTCGGAATCGTTTTTCCGCCAATCTCGCTCTCAACCGCAGTGTAGCGGGTTACCCGCTGAATGGAAGGTCTGAGGCGGATGACTTCCTCAATAAAGTCAGGAAGGAGCGCCTTATTTTCAAGCAGCCGGGGCAGAATGTGCGGGAACTCCTTGAGACTGAGAAATGAATTTCCGATCACATTTTCCGTCGTTACGTGCCCCGCGACAATCAACAAGCCGCAAAAACCGATTAATTGCTTGTCTGACAGCGGCTCTCCATCTAAATCAGCTGAAATTAAATGGCTGATTAAATCATTTTGCGGCTGTTTTCTCCGCTGTAAAATAAACTGCATGAAGTATCCGATCATCTGCTTTTGCACTTCATTCATTTTCTTTTCATCTTTTACATTCTGGCTTTGGTCGACCCAGCTTTTAAAGATATCTCTGTCTTTCGGAGGGAATCCTAAAAGCTCTGCGATCACGATAATCGGAAGCGGAAATGCGTAATCTTCAATAATGTCCACCCTGCCTTTTGAACGGACGGCCTGAAGCAGGTCATCAGCGATAGCGGCTATACGCGGTGCAAGAGACTCAACCGATTTCGGCATGAACGGCTGATTGACCAATTTTCTGAAGACGGTGTGTTCGGGCGGGTCCATTTTCAAAAGGCTGTCTTTGTTAATATGCCGGATCATTTTTTCCTGTTTGTCCGCACTTAAGTATTTATGATCGGAAGAAAAATGACTGTAGTCAGAAATCACCCGCTTCACTTCATCATAGGTGAAGATTTCCCAGCAATCTTCCTTTTCATTGTAATGAACGGGAGAGGTTTCTCTCATCGTTTGGTACCACTTGTACGGCTGCTGCTGTCTGATTTTTGTTAAACTGGTCATTTTCATTCCTCCAAGATGTGTTCAAGATTTGAAATGACCCGCCAAAGCTTACGAGTAAACCCGGCGGGCGGATATGTGAATTTACGGTCTTGTTTTGGCGGGCTGCTTCAGCATCTCACCATGCACGTTCAGTATCTTTTCCTGCAGCTGCAGAAAGCTGTATTCTGTCATTCCGTCTGCCGAATATAAAACGCCGCAAAATTCAGAAATCGTTTCGGCTGCGCTGTCTTCAGCCAATAACGTCATATGATTGGATACCGCCACATCCATGATGGCGATGTTTGTCATATGCTCTTCCCACTGGCTCCAATAGTTGACGAAATCAGCGGATAAAATATCAGCCCTGATTGTAAAATACGGATCAAGCTCACCCAAGAAAATACCGTTTTTATTTCGGAAATAATAGCATGTCACCCCGTTCGGATCCGGAAGCGGCAGGAGTTCGTAATCAGTGATTTCGTAAGCGTCCTGAACATTTATATTCTGCCTGATCAGATTTTTCACCAACGCGTCCGTCTTCGTTAACCCCCGCTGTTTGGCTTTTGCGATTAATTGCTCTAAAAATATGTCTTCATGAAGATCGGCATCTAGTTCATCACGGTGAATCAAGGTTTTAGAAATGCGTTCCGGATGTTGATAGATTGGTGCAAATAAAGCCATGTTCACCGTCTGCAGCATCATATTTTTATCAAATAATTCATCAGGAATGTTTATTTCCCGCGCACCCGCCGAGTCAAAGGAGTCGAGCATGACGATTGACTCAACGGTTTCTCCAGCCAGCTGCAATTGCCGGGTGACTTCATAAGCGAGCATGCCCCCTAATGAATAGCCGCCTACATCGTAAGGACCCCGTTGCTGCACGGTACGTATGAGCTTAACGTAATATTCCGCCATGTTTTTAATGCCGCGGATCGGTTCCCGGTCTGTCATCCACCCTCTTGCCTGAATTCCGTAAAAAGGACGCCCGGTCCGTTCGGCAACAGGCTGGTACAGCTCCACTGCCCCCAGCGCGGAATGAAACCAGAAAATCGGTCTTCCCTTTCCACCCGGGTTAAGACAGATCAGCTCGGGCGGTTCTTGATCATCTGTCTCTTCTGATATATCGTTTTGTTTCGTATGTTCCCCATGTACTTCCTCGGTGTCTTTTTGGACAGAACCGGTCAGATACCCGGCTAATGTTGCGATTGTCGGATATTCATAGACCAGATTTGCCGTAATAGACGCTTGATAGGTTTTATTAATGGACTGAACCCATTCCACACCGATAATAGAATCCAGCCCCATCTCAATGAATGCCTCATGCTCATCAATATCTTCCGGCTTCAGAAACAGGATGTCCGCAAGGCTTTCTTTGAGCTCTTTGCGCAAAGTGCCGTCAGAGATGCCGGCAAGGGGAGTTTCTGCTTCCGGGATTTGCGGACGTACTGCTGTTTCCTCCGCTTCAGCATACTCGGGTTTCTTTATTTGTCCCGCTATATATTCCGCAAGCTCTTCAAGCGTCGGGTGTTCATACACCTTATTGGCAGTAATCTCAGTGTGGTACGTTTTATTTACTGTTTGTATCCATTCAACCCCGATAATGGAGTCAAGACCCATGTCGTTGAAAGGCTCATCAGCATCAATATCTTCCGGTGACAAAAATAAAATATCTGCCAGGCTTGTCCTCAATTCTTCAAGCAATGTTCTATTGTCTTCGGAAACGGCTTTTTCTGGCTGTTGGACAGAAACAGTACAATCCAAAGGCTGTAACACGATCGGTTTTTGCAATGTCTCCGGTTCAAACGCTGTCATTTCGATCTCAGTTAAAGGACTCAGAGAAATCAGCCCTTCATGTTCAGGCTGCGGCGAAGACGGGAGAACGGTTTGCGTTTCAGACTTTTTCATGGCCTGTCCTGGTAAAGAACTGTTTACATCAGCCGCCCAATACCTTTCTTTTAAAAACGGGTAGGCAGGCAGCGGCGTTTTATAATATTGCCCTCCGTCAAAAAGCCGTGTAAAAGGAAGATCATACCCTCTGCAAAAAAGGTCAGCGATATGTGCCAGGCTTTCTCTGTACTGTGCTGGCGAAGCCGCTGAGCGGCACTGTTCAATGCATTCCATTCCGAATGTTTTCATTCCGGCTTCTTCTGCCGGCTTCTGATCCTTCAAATTGGACACAAACACACCCGGAAGCTCTCTTTTTACAAGCCACTCCGACAATACCCGCTTCAGTTCGTCCGCACTGCTTACGATACAGGCAAACCGGTGATGTAAATGCTTTCTGCCGAGCAGGAGCGTATAACTTATATTTCCCAGATCGCTGTCTTTGTTCTTGCTGAGTGAATCCAGCAGGCGTTCTGCCTGAATTTCCAGCTGACGCTCCGTCCGCGCAGATAAAGGAATGAAGCAGGCCGGTTTTGCCGGCGACCGGCGCACGGTTTGCGGCGCCTCTTCAATCACAAGATGGGCATTTGTTCCGCTGAATCCGAATGAACTGATGGCGGCTCTGCGCGGTGCATCCGGATTCCGTTCCCACGGTATCAGCTTTTCATTCACAAAAAACGGGCTGTCCGCAAATTGAATATGCTGATTGGCTTGGTGAAAATGCAGGGAAGCCGGAATCTGCCGATGCTTCAGCGACAGCAGGATTTTAAACAGTCCGGCCATCCCCGCGGCCGCAGCGGCATGTCCGAGATTGGTTTTCACAGAGCCGATGGCGCAATATCCTTTTTTATCCGTATAGCGGCGGAAAGCGCGCGTTAAGGCGCCGAATTCGATCGGGTCGCCCAGTGCAGTGCCCGTTCCGTGAGCTTCCACCATTTGAATGGTTTCCGGATCAATGTGAAAAGTATCATAGACATGACGTTCCAATCGTTCTTGAGAAAGCGCGCTTGGAGCGGTGATTCCGTTTGTAGCGCCGTCCTGATTCATTGCAGATCCTTTTATGACGCCGTACACATGATCTCCGTCACTAACGGCGTCGCTAAGACGTTTCAGCACCACCGCTCCCACGCCTTCACCCGGCACGAACCCGTCCGCGCTTTGATCAAACGTATGGCAGCGTCCGGTCGGTGACAGCATATTCGCCTTATTTGACGACTGATAAAAAGCGGGAGTGGATTGAATGAAAACCCCGCCCGCCACCGCCATTTCCGTTTCTTTCGTCCAGAGCCCCTGACATGCCAAATGAATGGCTGTCAGTGAACTGGAACATGCTGTATCAACAGTGATCGCCGGCCCTTGTAAATTAAGGTGATAGGCGATCCTTGCCGGAGTGACGGAATTGTGATTGCCCCAAAAAGCCTGCGCGGGCCCCTGCTGTTTAAAAATGGCCTGGTAATCTCCGCCGCAGGAGCCGGCATACACGCCGCATTCCCGGCCTCTTACCGAGTCTCCCGCATATCCCGCATCTTCAAGCGCTTTCCATGATTCTTCCAAAAACAGCCGCTGCTGAGGGTCCATATAGGTCGCTTCACGTCCCGATATATGAAAGAAAACGGGGTCAAAACATTCAATGTCCTCTATAAAACTGCCATACTGGCATTGGCTGTCAGAGACATCCCATCTGTCTGCTTTTTTAATCAGATCCCGTCCGGCGGCTAAGTGTTCCCAAAACTCATGGAGATTCTCCGATTCAGCAAACCGCCCGCTCATCCCGATAATCGCGATCGGTTCTTTTTCATGTAACACAGCTGCTGATTTTACTGTATCGGCCGGATCCTTTTGTTCGGGGCGGTACGTCATTTGATACGGCTCAGAAACGCTGATGACGATTTTCCCGATATTTCCGCGGTCATCCAGACAGTGATACGCCTCTTTTATGTCTTCAAAGGAAAAGATTTTTGAGATGACAGGCTGAATGACTCCCTCTTCCGCCAGCCGCTGCAGTTCCAATTGATAGTCCTTGACCTGATCCGGATTTTGAAGGGACAGCTTCCGCAAATCCACGCTGTGAAACGATTGATTGTTATGAAGGACGGACAAGTCGACTGATTTAGCGGATTTCAGCGCAGTCATGGCAATTTCGATATATCTTCCGCCCGGCGCCAGGCAATTCATTCCTTTTTGCAAGGCATCACCGGCCAGGGTATTAATGACAACATCCACCCCACGGCCGCCGGTCATTCGCATGATTTCCGTTTCAAAATCTTCTTCTAAATAGCAAATGGTATTACGGACCCCGAGCGAATGCAAATACTCAATTTTTTTCTGTGATCCGGCCGTGGCATATATTTCCGCGCCGATATGCCGGGCCATTTGCACCGCGATCAGCCCCGTTCCTCCCGTCGCGGTCTGAATTAATATTTTTTCGCCTTTTTTAAGTCCGGCTTTCCGGAAGGCGTCTATCATGGTCACCGCCACGGTGGGAAGAGCGCATGCTTCTTCAAAGGTCAGCCGGGCCGGTTTATGATAGACTTGATGTTCTTTACATGTGATGAGATTCGCCTGAGATCCAAATTCCTCTCCCATGCCGACAATCACTTCATCACCCGGAATGACGGATGTTACATGCCTCCCTGTCTTGATCACGACGCCGCTTGCTTCAAATCCCGGAGTGAACGGATAAGGCGGCATCGTCGGGTACAGCCCTCTGACACAAAGCAAGTCTCCGAAGTTTAAAGAAAAGGCGCGGACGGCTATTTGAACCTCGTCATCTTTTGTCTCGGGCACTTCACTGCGGGCAATCGTCAGATCTTCAATGCCGCCCGGACGGTCAATCACAACCCGGAACATTCCCGAGTCATCGGACTTTGCGAAAGAAGGCGGCATACGTTCTTGTTTCGGTTTCTGATAACCGTTTTCCTTTCTTTCCGGCTGCAGAGGTTTTTCAGCAGGCCGTTCTTCCTGAAGCGCCGGGCGGATTTTCGCTCTTTCGGTCTCCAGAGATGAGGCTATGATGGTTTCATATTCTGCCGAGATATAACCGGTCAGCAGTTTCACATGATAGTAATCAAATAAAATCGTTGTCTGCAGTGTAAGATTCAATCGCTTATTAATCTCGTTAATCACATTGACGGCCAAAATGGAATCAATGCCGTATTCAGAGAAATTCAGTTCTTCCTGAATATCCTCTTCTTTCATTTTTAATACATCGGCAATACTTGTTTTGATGACAGAGCGGACATGGGAAACGACCGATTCCCCATCAGCCTTAACAGCTTGATGCTCCTCTGGCGCGCGGCTGCGGGAAACAGGCTGTGCGGGCTTTCGGAAAACTTCGGCCGGGGCGGCGTATGGCTTTCTGCCGTCTCTGATCCCTTGCATCCGGACGAGTCCGTCACTCTCAGCTGCGATAATCTGCTGGCCTAAATCATGAGCCGTTTCAGCAGGGAAACAAACCGCTCTGTATCCTTCCGAATGCAGCACACGCTCCCACGATTTTGGATATAAGCCGGGACTTCCCGGAATCCGAAGCTCAGCATCCTCATAGGACCACCAGCCGTCAAGCAGCCCGAAGGTTAAATGGGTAAAAACAGAACGATCGCTGATTTCGTTTATCAAAATCATCCCGTTGTATTTCAGGAGCGCTTTCAGACGGCGCAGTGTCAAACCGATATTTTTTGTGGCGTGAAGCACATTGGCGGCGATGACAATATCGTAAACACCCGTTTTGATATTTTGTGATTCGCAAGGCTCCTCCGCATTAAACAAGGCTGTTGTCAAATACGGCACATCAGGTCCGTATTCCTGTTCGGCATGCATTAAAAAAGCTTTAGAAACGTCCGTATAACAATATTCCGCAATCTGTTTTGCAAATGGTTTCAGTTTTGTAAACAGCATGGCGCTCGTTCCGCCCGTCCCGGCCCCTACTTCTATCAGCCTGATGCGGGCATCGGGGTGTTCTGTAAGATAGGCTTTCAGGTAAGCGGCCGCGGAATCTGCTAACACTTCATTAAAATAATCCGCGACAGGATTATGCTTATAAACACCTTCAACGAGCCGCATTGATGAATCGGGAAATACGATATCCGTAGCCGGACGTTCTCCTTTTAAAATGGAAGGCATCGCTTTTATCGTCGCCTCGGCCAATTCAGCTTGCGCAAGCTCCCCATTGGGAAGCAGGCGTTTATGGGTATTCCACTCATTCCAGACTGTGCGGCCGTCCGGGCGCTGATCCGTGAGAAGAGTGACCGTGTATCCGTCATACGCGATATATCCGTTTTCTTTTAATAGATTCAAGCTTTCTTCCAGCCATCTGCCGTATGTGCCGATCACGCCGGCGCTCCGCATGGATGCTGCAGGTGTAGTGACAGGCTCGCTGAAAAAACCGATTGACTGTAATTGGTAAAAGAGCAGTTTGCAAAGAAGGCTGTTCATATGCGCAACTCCATTTCTCGTTTTAAAGTCTCAAGCCGTTCATTCCGATCCGGATTTTGCCGCTTGACGCTTTCCATAAATGAAGGCTTCGGGCCGGATACAACCGACATTGCATCTTGATCCGTCAGCGCGGCTAAGCCGTGCGGAGCAGCTTTGATGAATGCCGCTTGGCTGAACGGTTCTGATAGTAAGACTTCCAGCGCCTCCATTGCTTCATCGGGTTCAATAGAACCGATCCCTGACGCCTCCATCCGTTTTCTGTAAGACGGGTCTGATACAACACCCAGACTGCCCCAATATCCCCAATTCATGACTTTCACTTCACAATCAAGCAAGGAAGCGATATGGCGGGCAAAGGCGTCTTGAAATGTACACCCTGCCGCATAGTTGCTTTGCCCGGCATTTTTTGTGAAAGAATTTACGGATGAGAAAAACAGCACAAAATCAAGCGGTTCTTCCTTAAAAGCTTCGATCATTCGGACGCTCGTATTCACCTTAGCTGAATAAGCGTTTCTGAAAGAAGCTTCATCCATATTCGCTATACTTTTGTCGGCAAGCGTTATCGCGGAATGGATGACTCCCGTTATATTGCCGTATTGCTCTCTTACGGAACGGACGGCCGCTTTAAGCGCTGCGGCATCTTGGGCATCAGCCTGTATATAATGCGGCGCAGGGCCTGATAGCGCCAGCCTGTCTATTTTGCTCTGAATCTCCTGATCCTTCGGCCGCCTGCCGATCCATATCATCCGTGCCTTGTAACGGGTGATCATGTATTTGCTCCATGCTTCTCCGATGCCGCCCGCTCCGCCGATGACAGCATAAACACCGCCTTCTCTGTACGACATACGCGGAGCGGAACTTGTCAGCACCCGGACTGTTTTTTGCTTGTGCCAAGCTCCGTTACGGTACGCGGCAGCATTTCCGTCCGGATCTGGAGGAAGGCGCCAGATGTTTTTCATCTCAGACGAATCACTGCCTTCTTCTGCATCAATCAGCCTGATGTCCCAGTTCGGATATTCTTTTGCCAATGAACCGATCAAACCGTGTACGCCTGCATGCTCAGGCTGCGGCAGATCACCCGGATACACGGACTGTGTCTGCCGGGTCACCGCCGTAAAGCTGATGTTTCGGTTTCCATACCCGAGTGACAGCAGCGCTTTGATGAAACGGAAACATTGAATCACCCCATTCTCCTGCTCATCAAGCATTTCCTGACTGACGGATGCGGGTGCGAAACGATCCGGCGCAATCCATAAGAAATGGCGGATATCCTGATACCCGGCTGTCAATTCACGTAATGTTTGCTCGCTTGAATGATCCGGCGTCTCCGCCAGATGGGCGCGGGGCCACATTTTTGCCGCAGCCTTTATGGTATTTCCCGGCTTTCCGATGATCAGCAATTGTTCCTCAACCGCTCGATTTTCTTCCAGAGAAAAGAAAGTTTTGTCCCAAACAGGGGCAAGCATCGCCGTCTGAACTTCCTGCCGTTTGCTTTCGGTTTGGTTTGTCTGCCGGACAGCCCGGCAGGAGAAGCCTGTTAATCTCATACAAACAGCGCCGTTTTCATCACATAAATCAATATCCAGCGTCAGCGCTCCGTTATCTGACCGATCGCTCTGTTTGCGGACAAGCGCCCACATCGTTTTCTGAGTCGGCTGAAATATTTCTGCCTGCCGCAGGGAAAACGGCAGCATCGGAGTGTCTCCGGCAGTATCTGAACCGGCACCCAGTGACGCCTGAAACGCGGCATCCAGAAGACTCGGATGGATGACAAACTGATCGGCGGTACTGTCTGCCGATTCCGGCAGCGACAGCCGGGCTGCAGCTCCCCTCTCTCCGATCATCAGCTGATCAATTCCTTGATGGCTCGGCCCGTATATCATACCCGCATGCCGGAAAGCCTGATAAACCTCATCAGACGTCATAACCGATTGGCTGCAGCCGGACAGCCAGCCCTCTAAGTGAACTGACGGAACCGCTGCTATCTCTCCTGATACCGCGGTGCCTTTACTGTATATAATCCGTTCTCCCCCGGGTTCTTCCGATAGGCTGTAAATCGTAAATTCAATGTCTTCATTTCCCTTAAGAATAAGGCTGATATGGACTTCTACATCCGTCCCCTTATGAACGACAGGCCTCATCCATATGAGATCTTTCAAATACATTCCTTTACGTCCGTCCGGCACAGCGTATGCGGCACGCTCAACGGCCGCCCTGGCCATTTCGATCACGGCGGCTCCCGGGAGCACCTTCTGTCCATTGACTGTGTGATCAGTGAAAAAGAATTCCCGTCCGGTAAAAACAGAGGTGAATTTCAGCTCCCACAGATCGGATGTGTTTTCATGAAGCAGCGGATGGATCACCGTTTTGCCGTCATTCCGTTTTGAAACCGCCTCGGCTTCATCTTGAATCCAGCATCTGACCTTTGCAAACGGATAGGCGGGAAGGCTGATTCTCCGGGGTTTTTGTCCCGAATATAACAAGTTCCAGTCCACATCGACTCCCTGCACCCACATGTTCAGCAAATGACCGTACTTTCTCTTTTTCAGCCATTTGACCATGGCTTCCTGCAAATCTTCATCAGATTCAAACACAGCCACTGTCTCATGATTTCGCTTCGCCCGCCCCCTGTAAAGATGCGGTGCGTTTTCATTTTCCAAGTACGATCTGAGCTTGTCCTCCAGCTCCTTAAGAGAGTCCGCAATGAAAGCCAGCCGCTCGTCCATCGCTTCCCGCCCCGCTTGTAAAGTGTACGCGACATCAAATAAGTCCGGCTTATCCGTATGCTTCTTTTGAAGAAAAGCAAGAAGGCGCTCCGCATATTCTGTCAGACGCTCCCCATTTTTCGCAGACAGCAGAATGACAGCCGGCTCTTGGCTGCTGATTGTTTGTTTGACAGGAGCCTCATATTCTTCAATAATGATATGCGCGTTAGAACCGCCCGCCCCAAAGCTGCTGACCCCCGCCCTGAGCAGCTGTTCTGCTCCGTCTGCTGAAATCCGTTTCCAATCTGTTAATTCCCGGCAGACGGAAAACGGCCCTTCGTCAAATTGGATATTCGGATTTAAAACATCCGCATGCAAAGATGGGGCGATTTGTTTGTGCTTCATCTGCAGCAGCACTTTTGTGACAGCGGCGATGCCCGCTGCAGATTCCCCATGTCCGATATTTGATTTGACAGACCCGATGAGACATGTTTCAGAAACATCACCGAATGCATCGGTTAAAGCCCGGATTTCAATCGGATCGCCTAATTTCGTCCCTGTCCCGTGCGCTTCCACATAGCTGATCTGGCCCGGAGATACCCCCGCCTCCTGTAAAGCTTGAGAAATGACTTCGCTTTGCGCCTTGGGGTTCGGTACGGTGTAACCGCTCGCTCTCCCGCCATGATTAATGGCAGCTCCTTTAATGACGCCGTAAATCCGATCTCCGTCTTGTACGGCGTCTTCTAAACGTTTAAGAAGCAGCACCCCGACCCCTTCTGCCGGAATATAGCCGTCACCCCCGGCGCCGAAACTCCCGCAGTGTCCTTTAGATGAGATGAACTGCCCCTGGCTCAGCATGAAGTACTTGTTAGGATGAACGGTGAGATTCACTCCGCCGGCAAGCGCCGCGCGAATCCGATGATCCCGCAGATCCCGGCACGCCATGTACAATGAAGTCAGCGAACCCGAACACATCGTATCGACCGAAATGCTCGGCCCTTGAAAATCACAAAAATAGGAGACACGGTTAGCAATGGATGAAATCCCGCCGGGGAGCCCGATATGCCGTCCTTTCACTCCCGCTTCAGCCGCGAATAGCGGGTATTCCTGATACATGACACCGGCATACACACCTACCTGACGGCCAAGTTCAGGTGATGTCCTCGTATATCCCGCATCCTCCATGGCCATCCACGCATGCATTAAAAACAGCCGTTCCTGAGGATCAAGGTGTTCCGCTTCACGGGGGGAAATCTTAAAGAACTCAGGATCAAAATCGGCGATCCCGTCAATGAATCCGCCCCATTTGCTGTAAATCGCTCCCGGCGCCGTCCGGTCCTCGGAAAAGTAATGTTCCCATTTCCAGCGGTCTTTCGGAATTTCGGTAATACAATCCTTTCCTTGTTTGAGATTTTCCCAAAACGCATTGATATCATCGGCCTGCGGATACTTGCCGGAAATCCCGACAATGGCAATATCCAGCGGTTTTCCTTTCGTTTTCTGACGGCTTTGATTCCCGGACGGGGCAAAAGACGCATTTTCAAGCCGATTTGGCTGAAGCACTTCTTTCACAGACGCGTTTTTCAATTCCGCCAGCTGTTCCCCGGTATGACTGAGGACTGCGGCATCAAATGAGAGAAACCCGTCTTTTTTATGTTTGATTGTATTCACCACATAGGCGGTATCAGACATGACTGGTCCGTACAGCGTCAGCCTCTCAATCATGAGCGGGACGTGAATCCGCTTTTTCAGCTGCAATTCTTCTTCACCGAGCGACATATAACAAGAATTCAATATAAGCGGGTCAAATGCAAAGTGACGCAGATCGCCTTTTTCTTTTTTTCCTGATAAGTCCAGCTGCAATAAAAAGGAGCTCTCACTCATTTTGTATCCCGCCGTTACCGTTTTCAGCATCGGGCCTATCGTGAAGCCGGCAACCGAATCGTACAGACGGGAAATAACATCCGGCGCCACCTTTTGTGCATGCGCCTTCATTTGTTCAACGTCATACGATTTTTTTACGGGTGCCTCTGTATATCTGCTTATTTCTCCTTCGGCACACGTCTTCCGGCTTTCTTTACCGGAAACAGTGCAGCTTGCGGTAAAGCGTTCGGCACTCTTTTCTGCCGCAAATGAAATGTCAATCTGTGCGGCCTCTCCCGGCTCCAGCGTGACGGGCCCGCCCGTAAAGCGGATATCTTTCAGCTCGGCGGGATACGTGCCGGAATGAGACGCTCCGGACGCTTCAAGCACCAGACACGGATACACTACACCCATCAGTGCCGGTTTGCCGAAAACCAGATGATCCTGAAGGAATGCTTCATGTTCATAGAAAGTAAATGTCTGACTGCCCGATTGTGTTTCAGAGACCGGTGCTGCATCCTCGACAAGGCCGGGAGATTCATCTGTTCCTTTTGTTTTTATGTCTTCAAGCAGTTCGGATATGCTGCTGCACTCAAATAAAAGAGTCGGATTCAGCCGCAGATCAAACGCCCCTTCGATGTCTTTAATAATGGCCAGAAGCTGTGACGATTCAAGACCTAATTCAAAAAACACGGTGTGCGCATCATTTCTTGTGACAGGACGGCCTACGTATGTTGAGAAAATGCGGTATAAGGTTTCCTCCATCTGCTGAACGCCTGGTATCAGCTGCCGGTCTGTCCGCACCTTTTTGGCTGTCAGGCCGAGCAGTGAAGCAATATGCGCACCGCTGAGGTTGTAAAAGTCAATATCCATTTTCACCATTTCAGAAGGCATGCCGGATTTTTTCGAAATCACCGCGTAACAGCGCTCCGTAACGGTTTCAGCGGCACTAAACGAATCATAATAAATCGGTAAAAACAAACCGGCGCCTGCAGCTGTCTGCAATACGCCGGAGGCCATGGCGGCACCGTCCATCAGCGCGGGATGAAAGAGAGCGCCGGGGAGATTTTCCTGGCATGAATCAGACTGCCGAATATCAAGGAAACATTCCTCTTCATTTGCATAGATCTCTCCCTCCGGCTTCATCAGCCCGTCATGCGACAGTCCGCGGCTTCTCGCGTCTTCGTAAACCGTATGCAAGGAGACTGATGGAAGCGCAACTTGTTTTTTCTCTTCCGCGTCAAGGCGCTTATCTGATGAGAAAACCCCTTCATGCACCTCCGCTGATAAGAAAACCGTCCCGGAATCCGCCCCGCAAATCGAGGCAGTCCAGAACTCCTTTTCTTTACTGAACATGACACTCACATCAAGCCGCTCTGACCGTTTCACTGATAAAGGATGATAAATGGTCACCCGTTTCAGACAGATGGAACGGAATGAAAGATCAAGGCTTTGCTTTGCCAGCTGATACAGCATATCAATATAGGCCAGACCGGGCATGACAGATTCTCCGTGAACAAGATGGTGTTTCATAATGGGATGTTCTGCCGTCAGGCGCAGATTCACTGTTTTTTTCATGGTTAGTCCCCTTTTAAAAACGTCACGTTGTCACCTGCCAAAACGAGTCTGCAGGTGCAGTGCTTGTCTCTGCTTTTTTCTCATATTTCTTTAAAAGATCCGCAATGTCTGTTTTTTCATTACTTGTTTTTTCCGCTTCATTCTCCGTGCTGTTCCAGCCGCCCAAAAGCGGGTAGTGTTTTTTTCTGAATTCCGGCGGCTGAGGCGCCAGGTGATGTTCCCGCTGCCTTTCACCTCTGTATTCTTCAACGAGGATATGAGCATTTGTCCCGCCGTCAGGAAATGAACTCTGAGCTGCGACGCGGGGTTTCTTCTCTGAATGCCAATCAACGGGTTCACGATTAAAATGAATACGCGACGCTTTAAAGTCATAATGTTCAAATGGCTCACGCGCTGATAAGAAAGGCGGAATCCGCTTGTGATAGACGCTCAGCACACAACGGATGAAGCCCGCAAGACCTGAAGACAGAAGCAAATGCCCTACATTCGGTTTCACCGATCCGATCCGGCAGGGCAGAAGCGTTTTCCGGTTCAGCTGATAGACATCTGAGAGTGCCTTGATTTCCACCGAATCAACGATTGGGGAACCGCCTCCGTTCACTTCTATATATCCAATGTCTTCGGGCGACTTTTCCGCCATGTCAAGCGCAGTTTGAATGGCGTCTCTCTGCGCTCTTATATTCGGTGAACCGGGACCGAGCGTCCGGCCGTCATTGTTTACCGAGACGGCTTTTATGACGCCGTAAATACGGTCTCCGTCCCGCACCGCATCGCTCAATCGTTTGATAAAAACCGCCCCCGCTCCTTCTCCGAGCACTTCTCCCGCTGATTCACGGTCGAATATATGAAACACGCCGTTCTCATTTAAAATATGGCGCGCTCCGAATAACCGGTGCGCGGACGGAGATAAGAGCAGACTCACCGAACCGACTAAGGCCGCGTCAATCCTTCCGGCCAAAAGGGCGTCTTTTGCAAAGGACAGCCCGATCAGCCCTGAGGAACATGCTGTATCCACGACAAGGCTCGGCCCTGTGACATTCAAAAATCGTGAAATGTTGGCCGCCAAATAGTTTTGCCCCGCCCCCAAAATCGGGTTAGGCGCCTGCAGGATATGTTCCATACCGGCTGAAGGCTGCGCCCTGCCGCCGATGTACACGCCGACTTTCCGGCCCGATAAATCCTTTTGGCCGTACCCGGCATCATAAACGGAATGAACCGCTTCTTCTAATATGATCCGCGCCTGCGGGTCCATAATTGCCGCGTCTTTTTCAGAGATGCCGAAAAATCCCGCATCAAACATGTCGATATCATCAATCCACCCCGCATAATCCTTTGCATTTGCTGTTGCATGCCAGCGCGATGCGGGGACAGGCCGGATGGCGGTGTTTCCTTTCATCAGCAGCTCCCAAAAAGCATCCGTTCCGCCCGCCCCCGGAAAACGGCAGGACATGCCGACGACGGCAATATCGTCTTCGGTATCCGCTTTCGGCTTCGTGGATGTTCTCTCTTCAGCGGCGGCGGTTAAATCAGGCTCTACGTCCCTGTCTTGAACGAAACCATTTTCTTTTGTCACAAAATCGGCTTCATGATGCGCTGCGAAATAGTCAACCATTTCTGTAATCGTTTGATATTGAAGCATTAAGGACGGTGTTAACTTAATGCTGATCCGTTTTTGCAATGATTGAACCAATTCCGCAAAGAGTATTGAGTCAATCCCGTATTCATCAAACGGCATATCATCTTTTATCTGCTCATCCGTCATTTTCAGTTCTTCGCTGAAAACGGTGCGCACCCATTGACGAATCATGTCCTTCACCTTTTGGTCACCGGCAGTGCTTTTTTTCACGGGAGCTTCAGATTTCTTCACCTGCAGAAGATCACCAAAATCAGCCTCACTGTCTTCGGGAACATAAGGAATTCCGCAGCTTTGTCCGTTTAAAATGATGTAATCTAAAAACTTCAGTCCGTCTTCAGCAGACAGCCTGGAAAGTCCTGATTTTTGATAAGCAGGTGTTTCCGGCAGGCCTTCAGCCATGCCGGTTTCTTTCCAGACGGGCCATTGAACGGCTTTAACAAACACGTTTCCTTTACCTGCTTGATGATTTGCAAAAGAGTCCATAAATGAATTAGCCATCGCGTAGTCACTTTGCCCCGCAGCAAGCGAAGGGATCAGACCCGAAACGGATGAGAACAAAATAAAAAACGACAGCGGCTCATTCTGAACAGCTTCATAGAGACCGCGAAGCCCTGTTACTTTCGGCGTGCAAACGCTTTCGATTTCAGTTTCGGTTTTGTTATAAAAAGCGGGGTGTTCTCCCATTGCACCCGCGCAATGAAAAACGCCGGTAATCGGCCCCATCGTGCCGCGGATGCCGTCCGTCATGTTCCGGAGCCCCTTTTGATCCGTAAGAGAAACGCTGTAATAACGGATCTCCGCGCCCCGCTCGGCTAACCTCTGCATCCGCTCGGCTTTTTCCGGGAGAATGCCGTCCTTTTTCATGTCTGCCCACTCTGAGGAATCAGGAAGCGGCTCCCGCCCCATGATGACCAGTTTCCTGCATCCGCG
The DNA here is from genome assembly GCF_058791615.1 of Bacillus sp. EB106-06-01-XG163. NCBI lineage: Bacteria > Bacillati > Bacillota > Bacilli > Caryophanales > Bacillaceae > Bacillus > Bacillus sp. EB106-06-01-XG163. Next base: position 10,738 of record NZ_JBYTDS010000002.1, on the reverse strand, counting down.
TGAAACGGCATGCTCCGCCGCAATTGCGCCGATCCCGCGCGATCCGCCCGTTATTAACAGCACATCATCAGACGAATAGGAAAGCTCAGGCGCCGCCGAAACATTCATACCCTGCTTCAGAAACGGCACATAACGGCGATTCAGCCTGTAGCAGCATTCACTGCCGCTTTTGGCCCGCGGCTGTAAAAATTCAGTCTCAATCTGTCTGCTTAATTCTTCTGTATGCTCAATCTCACAATCGCTATCTATCGTAAAAGAATGAATGTTGGCATACTCAGCGCCCAGCATCCGGTACAGCCCCGCCGTTTTCGCCCCTTGCATCAGAGGTTTACTTTCCTTGAAAGGCTGGAGGCGGTGTGTCACTTGGCTGAACACAGCGCCGCTATGACGGAATGATTCAAGAGCCTGCTGTAAAAAGGCAAGCTTTCCGTGTTCTATCTCTTCCTGCCGTTCATATTCCGCGTCATATGCGGTTATGTCGACGACCCCGAGTATCTGTTTGTTTTGAAGAGACTCCCGCACTCTGCCGTAAAGGTTTCGCCCCGATGCGGCGGCGTAATAATCGGCGCCGTCTTTTGCCTGATGGATGAAGCGGATCGTTTCAATATGGCCGTTTCCTTTAAAAAGAGCATCGGCCAATCGGCTCGTCTTATCAGTTGCAAGTATCATTACTGTTCCTGATAATGCTTCAGACTCCGCCGGATCTTGCTGCTTCCAGTCTTTTTGAAGAATGATCTTTTGGTTTTCCGCCGGTTCGTCTGTCTGTTTCCGGATATCCGCAGGCACAGGCACCCAATATCGCTCCTTCGCGAACGGATATACAGGAAGGCTGACCCGTTTCGGCTTCTCTCCTTCGTATAACAGGCTCCAGTCAACGGCGGCTCCTTTTGCCCACTCAGTGAGCAATCTGGAATATTGCTTGTTTTTCAACAGCTCGGCCATTCCTGCTGATGAAATATCATTTTGAGCATGTCCGCGGAAACACCCTTCAATTTCTGTTTTCCGTTCAAGCACATCCTTCAGTTTCGCTTGCAGGCCGCAAACGGATGTAACGATAAATGCCAGCCGTTCAGGCATCGCTTCTCTGCCAGCTTGAAGCGTGTAGGCCAGGTCTTTAAGGTTGACTTCTTTTTCCCGTAAAAAGCGGTCATACCGTTTGACATATTCCAATAGCCGTTCTTCATTTTTTGCCGAAAGCAGAAACAGAACAGGCTCGTCTTCCCGTATACTCACCGGTTTCTTTTCAGCCTGCGGCGGCAGATATTCTTCTATGACAAAATGGGCATTGCTCCCGCTGGCGCCAAAAGAACTTAAACCCGCTCTTCTCGGCTGGTCAGGATGTGACGGCCGTTCCCATTCTTCCAGCCGGTCCGCCACATAAAACGGCGTGTCCGAAAATGGAATATGGGGATTCAGCGTGTCCGCATGCAATGACGGAAAGATTTCTCCATGCTTCAGCTGCAAAAGCACCTTTGTTAATCCGGCGATTCCGGCTGCTCCTTCTAAATGGCCGATATTTGATTTGGCAGAGCCGATGGCGCAAAACCGCTTCTTGTTTGTCCATTTGCGGAAAGCGCGGCTCAGCCCTTCAATTTCAATCGGATCACCCAAAGACGTGCCTGTTCCGTGGGCTTCAATATAGCTCAGTGTCTCCGGATCAATGCCGGCACCCTGAAAAGAATCTGTAATGACTTCCGCCTGTGATGCCGGATCAGGCACGGTCAAACCGGATGTTTTTCCGACATGGTTTAAAGCGGAGCCTTTTATGACGCCATATATCGGACAGCCCATTCTTTCCGCTTCTTGAACGGTTGTCAGTAACACCGCGCCGACGCCTTCTCCCGGCACATAACCGTCACCGCCGTCGGCGAAGCTTTTGCAGACGCCTTCTGAAGACAGAAATCCGGCATTCGCCAAAAACGCATATTTATGCGGGTGTGTGACCGCATTCACACCGCCGGCAAGGGCGAATTCGCACTCCCCCCTTTTAATGCTTTCACATGCCAAATGTATGGATGTGAGCGAAGAAGAGCACATCGTATCAACAGCCATTGACGGCCCTGTAAAGTTCAGGCAGTGAGACACGATATTCGGAACAGAGGCAGGCGTCACGCCCATAGACAGCGGTGTGCCCCGCTGTGTGATTTCAGCGCCGAACAGCTCATAATGGCTCCAAAACACACCTGCGAATACCCCGACGCGTTTTCTTTTTTGTGAAGATGGCCCGCGCGCCGTTCTGTCTTGATAAAAACCGGCATCTTCACAAGCTTCCCAAGCCGTCTCTAAAAACAGCCGCGCCTGCGGGTCCATCATTTCAGCCTGGCGCGGAGTCAGATTGAAAAACAGCGGATCAAAGCTGTCTATGCGATCTAAAAATCCTCCGTAACGGTAGAACTGATCTGCTTCATATGAGAAAGGATAACCTTTCCATCTGTCTTTCGGCATTGTTGTGATGCAGTCTTTCCCTGAGCGCAGATTTTGGTAAAATTCATCGATGCTTCCCGCCTGCGGATATCTTCCCGCCAATCCGATTACCGCAATATCGTGCTCTTCTGTATGTCTCTCTTGTTTTCGGCTTCTTCTCTTGACAGCTGCGTTGGATAATGAAGATCCGTTCTTGTCTCCCTTTGGACCCAATCGGCCCATGCTTTCAGTTACAGCCGGCTCTTTCCCGTATAAAATAACGGATTGCAGCTTGCCGAGACGCAGCATATATTCAAGTGCAGCCATCCCTTCCCCGGCCGGTAGCGGGCTGGTGCCTGTTGTATCATTCATGATCTCTTTCATCAAGCTGTCAACCTGCATGCCGCCATCTTCCCAAAGCGGCCAGTTGATCGTCATAGAAGCCCCGGTCCGTTCGCCTTTTTCCGCTCTGCAATCGCGATATTTCATATATTCATCCATAAAAGCGTTCGCTGCGGCATAATCTATTTGGCCCGCATTTCCGGCCAACGCCGAGAATGAGGAAAATACGGCGAAAAACTCAAGCGGTTCATTCCGTGAAGCTTCGTCCGCATGAATCAGGCCGCTGATTTTCGGCAGGAACACCTGTTTCAAGTCAGAACTGTCTTTTTGGATGATAAATTGATCTTTTAAAACACCGGCGCAATGAAAAATACCCGTCAGCCGGCCGAAGGTTTCTGTAATCTGAGCAAATGCCCGCTCTGTTTCGGCTTTGCTGCCGATGTCCGCTTGAACGTAAAGAACTTCTGCGCCCAATGCTTTCAGTCTGCTGATCTTCTCAGACTGTTCCGGCGAACGGCCGATGAGTGCGAGCTTCACTTTTTCTTTTTCTGCAAGGTGACGGGCAAGCAGAAATCCAAGACCGCCGAGGCCTCCTGTAATGACATATACGCCGTTTTGTTTCCAGGGAGACTGTGTCTGCCCGTCCAGTTTCTCAATACGTTCGAACAATCTGATCTGCCGCATATTGTCTTTATACCGAATGTCTGTGCATCCTGCATGAGAGCAGTCTGCTTCTGTTCTAATGATTGCGGCCGTCTCACTTGGCAATCTCTCATTCTTTTCACAGAAGGTGATGACCTGAATGCGAAGAGCCGGATTTTCCAGATGTGCCGTTTTCAGCATAGCCCCGAGAGCGGAAGACAATGCCGCTCCATTCTCAACGGCGCATACAAGCTGAATCAATGTATGTTCTTTCGGATGGTCTGTCAGTTCCCGTTTGAGCATACGAAATATGCGCTCGGCATCTGCTCCAAACTGCTCATCTGCAGCCTCATGCTCCCTTTTCAGTTCTATCACTTCCGCTTCCGGGCAATGTATGCCGAGTTCACCGGTGAGACGGGGTCCTGCATCGGCAGCGATAATGAGATGACGGGTGTGTTTTTGCCCGTTCTGCACCGCCGTTTCCAGCGGATGATCTTTCCAGGCGGGTTCAAAAAACAGAACCTCTTCAGCAATGTCAGCGTCTGATGTATGCCGTTCTTCGGCCGAATCTTTCAGCACACAGCCCGCTTCATTGATAAGGTAATCCGCAAGGCGGCGGACAGAGGAATATTCAAAAAGCAGTGTCGGATAAAACTGCTGCTGAAAAGTCTGCTCTAATATCTTTACAAGCTTCAGCAAATGCGCCGAGTCAAGCCCCATATCATAAAAGCCTTTCCGCACATCAATATCCTGTGCCGGACGATTGATCAACCTGGCGATTTCCGACTTTATGTAAGTCACCATGTTTTGTTCCGGCGTTTGCTGTTCAGACACGTCTTCTGCGGCCACAGAATTTTCCGACTCACCACGGCCGCTTCTGTTCTGCTGAGGCGGCTTCTCTTTGTCTATCAGATGGGTAATCATATTCGCTTGTCTGACCCTTTTTACTGTCAGTTTCTCACATTCGGCCAATACGTTCCCTGCCCTGTCGTAAATCGTGAAGTCGGCCGAATAAACATCAGGTTCGCTATCTGATGCGCCGCTTTCAGTGCGGCTGTTTTTCGCAGAATAAGTGTAAATCGTTTTCGGAAACGGCTGATACATGCAAAAACGATTGATCATAAAAGGAATATAAGGTGTGTCATTCTGCTTTTGGGCCGACAATGCAAAGGAAGAGCCGGCAAGGGTGGACGCATCTAAAAAAGCCGGATGCGCCTTAAATTTCTCCCGGAATCCTTCAGCCAAATCACTCAGAGTAAGCTCCATTAATTCTTCTTTATCCTGAAGCTGATAAACGGCCCCTTCATTTTTCATAAACTCGCCATGCTCAATATGGCTTCTTCTTGCAATTCCGTAAATGTCATGCATGTCCCATTTTCGGCTTGCGTTTTTCATGAACGCTTCAATATTCAGTTCTTTTGCCCGGGGCGTGTCTTCTTGCAAATAAAGCTGGCATTCCATATTCTCATCCCGGTTTCCGCCAAGCGGTGTGCCGTTTTTTGCTTTTTCGCTAGTAATCTCAACTTTCCAGCTGTTATGCGCCGGCGTAAAGGTCACATACAGGTGTTTATCAAACTCTTCAGATGTTACAACAGGCTGCTTAAAAATAATCTGTCTTAATTCTATAGGCCTTTCACCGAGATACCCGGCGGCGAGCCGATACAGCATATCTATTAAAGTCACGCCCGGGAGGACGCGGATTTGATGAACGCGATGATCCCGGACGATATAATTCGTATGGCTGATTTTCTGCAGGAACGTTTTGACTTGATCGGTGGCAACTGCCAATCTATCACACCTCGCTTATTTCAAACATTGCTTCTGTGCCCGCCTCATTTTCTTCCGCTTCGGACAACTGTGCTTTTTCAGGCCAATACCGTTGTTTTCGGTATACTGTCTGGCCGCCTTTCGGTTCCATGGCCGCTTTTCGCTCTTTCGGAATTCCTTCGTTGCTGACAATGATATGGGCGTTATTCCCGCCCAAACCGAACGCGCTGACCCCGGCCCTGAGTATCTCTTTTTTTCCGTTCCACCGCTTCAGCTCAAGCACAGGATAAAGCGGAGAATCTTTAAATTGGAAGCGGGGGTTCGGTTTATGGCAATGCAAAGTCGGCGGCAGTTCTTCATTGGCAATCGCCAGCAAAACTTTGATGATTCCCGCCGCGCCCGCCGCACTCAGCAAGTGGCCGATATTGCTTTTGACGCTTCCTACACCGCAAAATTGTTTTTCATCGGAATAAGCAGACAAGACGTTGGTTAATCCCTTTAATTCAATCGGGTCGCCGATCAATGTACCGGTCCCGTGCGTCTCTACGTATGTCATGGTGTCCGGATCGATTTCCGCTGACTGAACCGCCTGCTCAATCAAGTCCTGCTGCGCCCGGGGATTCGGCGTCGTCACGCCCATTGTGCTGCCGTCATTATTAATCGCAGAGCCGTCAATAACGCCGTATATTTTATCTTCGTCTTCTATCGCTTTTTCAAGCGGCTTCAGCACCAGCACACCGCAGCCCTCTCCGATTCCTGTTCCGTCCGCATCGGCATCGAAAGATTTTGAACGGCCATTTGGCGATAAGATTCTCGCCGCGCTCATTGTGAGAAAAGGTTTTTCATCAAGCAAAATGTCAACCCCGCCCGCAAAGGCCGCTTCCGCTTCTCCATTTTGAATAGCCTGTACGGCCAAATGAATTGCCGTAAGCGAACTGGAGCAGGCCGTATCCACGACCAGGTTGGGCCCTGTAAAGTTATAAATGTGCGCCATGTGTGCGGTAATAAAATTTTGCCCCGCGCCAATAATCGCGTCTTTTTGCAAATATTGAAATTTCTGATGGAACGCACCTGCCCTTGCACCGGCAAAAACGCCGATACGGCGGCCCCAGAGATCCTCTTTTTGATAACCGGCATCGGCCAAAGCTTCCGCGCTCACTTCGAGCCACTGCCTTTGCAGCGGGTCTATCATCGGTGCCAGCGTTTCTGAAATATTGAAATACTCCGGGTCAAATTGATCAATATCGTGAATAAAACCGCCCCATTTACTGATGCTTTTTCCTTCTTGATATTCACCCGGCTGATAGTGTTCCCCGGCGTTCCATCTGTCCGGCGGAACTTCAGTGACGGCATCCGTTCCGCTGCGGAGATTCTTCCAAAATTCTTTTATATCCCCCGCTTTCGGAAAATGACAGGCCATGCCGATGATCGCAACCTTTCCCCGTTTCCCGGGGTTATCTGCCGTTTTTTTGCTCCGTTTCGGCGTCTTCTGCAAAGGGACCTTCTCCGCGGGAACTGCTGCATCTGCCGAAAAAGCTTCCGGACAATGTGCGGCTAAATAATCCGCGAGCTGTTCTATGGTAGGGTGTTCCAGAAGGACAGTCGGATCAATTGAAACGGACGGCAGTTTTTGATCGATCTTTGTCAGCACTTGCGCCAGAAAGATAGAATCCATTCCGTATTCCTGAAAAGGCACATCGATATCCATATGCGTTTCATCGATACTCAGCTCTTTTGCCAAAAGCGACCTCAGCCAAGATTGAATATCAATCCGGTTATGTTCCCGTTTTTTTGTTTCAGGAGGTTTGGAAGCTGTTCTCATTCCTTTATGGGCGGCTGGCTTGGCATTTTCCAGCGCTTTGGCGTCCCAATCATGTTTCACTTGTGCCGGCAGCACGACAGCTCCGGGTCTTTCTCTTAAAATGTAATCAAGCATCTTGAGACCTTCAGCGTCAGAGTGCCGCAGCAATCCCGTTTGCTCATAAATCCCGCTTTTTATATCCCTGCTCATGCCCGTCTCATCCCATGCCGGCCATTGTATGCTAATGATGCCGCTCTCATTGTTTTCTGCAAAATAGTCCATATAAGAATTAGCCATCGCATAATCGCTCTGACCCGCCGCAAGAATCGGGACGGATGCCGAGACAGATGAAAACAGAACGAAAAATGCCGGCGTATCATCCTTTACACTCTCATACAGACTGTGAAGGCCGTCTGCTTTCGGCGCGAGCACCCGCGCAATACTGTCTTTGGATTTACGGAGAAAAGCAGGGTTTTCACGGTCCGCAATTCCCGCGCAATGCAGAATGCCTCCGACAGGTCCGAGCGTTGAGGTTACCTCTTTTATAAGCCGTCCGACGGCCTGCTTATCCGTCAGATCAACTGCTGAGACGCACACTTTTACGCCTTGTGATTCCAGCTGCCGGATAAGCTGTATTTTTTCCGAAACGACAGGGTCTGTTTGCTCAAGATCCCACTCGGTTTTCGGCGGCAGCTCCTTTCTGCCTGTCAGAAGCAGTTTCTTCACACCGTATGCGGAAACGAAATGCTTGGCGCATAAAGCGCCGAGTCCGCGCGTTCCTCCGGTTATCATCAGGACGGCGTCATTTGGAAACGCAGTCCGGTCTGTTTGCACGGCTTCTGGTTCAATCTGATCAGTCTGCCGAAGAACATAGCTGAAGCGCATGCCGTCCCTATAGCAAACAGCAGACTCCGTTAAGTCTGATTCAATTTCTTGTTTAATAAAAGCGGCTGTCTGCTCCAGCGGCTCTTCAGGATCAATATCGGCGTGACAGGTGAGAATTTGGCTGTATTCATGCCGCAGCATGCGATAAAGTCCCGCTTTTTCAATACCGTGCATAACGGCAGCCTTATTTTTGAAGGCTTCAAGCCCTTTTGTAAGATAAAGCATTTTCATGTTTTCTAGTCCGCGGCCGTATTCAATCAGCTGCTGCAGCGATGCCACCCAGCTGATGTCCTGCCGCTTTTGTCGGGAGCCGCAGCCGGTGAAGTCAATAAACCCGGAATAGATGGCCGCGTTCGGACCCTGTAAGAAAGAGATGAGCTGATTTTCCTGCACAATGTCAGCATCATTCAGCTGTTTTTTCACCTCGGCGGCAAGGTCTTTTGTATCTTCAGAGACGATGAGCGCTATTTTGTTGTTGAACGGCTCGGATGAAGACACTGCCTCGCACGGTTCCCATGTTTTCTGCAATAATACTGTTTTTTGATTCGAAAGCGGCAGCTGCTCCCGTTTCGGCACCCAATAGCGGTCGGCTCTGAACGGATAGGAGGGCAGGCTGATGCGGCGCGGCTTACTGTCCGTATACAGCTGCTCCCAATCCGTGTCAAATCCGTTTGCCCAGAGCCGCAGCACTTTCCTGTATTTCTTTTTCTCAAGCCAGGCGCTGACGAGGTCAGCAGCGTCTTTATCGTCTGAGAACATGGAGATCGTGTTATTCTCGCGTTTTTTACGGCCGCTGATGATATCTTCGCTGTTTTTTCCCATCAGAAACGCGTTCAGTTTTTCAGTCAGTTCCTCTGCGGAGCCTGCAATGATTCCCAGCCTCGCTTCCATCGCATCCCGTCCGGTCTGCAGTGTGTATGCGGCATCTGCAAGATCGATATCGCGGGATGATCCGTTTTGGATAAAATCGCGAAGGAGACGCGCTCTTTCTTTCAGCCGCTCTTCATTTTTAGCCGACAAAACAAAAAGAGATGACGCTTTCTCACGGGTTTCCTGCTGTTCCGTCTCACTTCTGCCCATGTATTCTTCAATAACGATATGCGCATTGACACCTCCGAAACCGAATGAGCTTACACCCGCCCGGCGGGGCAGGACCCGGCCGTTTTCATCACGCAGCGCTTCCCACTCCTTTGTTTCTGTCACAATGTAAAACGGACTGTCCTTCAATTTGATATGGGGATTGATGTTCTCGCAATGCAGACTTTTGGCGAGCGTCCGATGTTTCAGCTGCATCAATACTTTGATAACGCCCGCAATACCTGCTGCGAGCTCCAAATGTCCGATATTTGTCTTCACTGAGCCTATCCCGCAATATCCGCCCGGCGCCCCGTCTGTTTGGAAAGCTTTTTTCAATGCATTGATCTCAATCGGATCGCCGAGTGCCGTTCCTGTTCCGTGCGCTTCTATATAAGTGATCGTTGACGGGTGAATACCGGCTTTTTGATAAGCGCTTTTCAGCACATCCGTCTGAGCCTGCGGATTCGGCGCGGTAAGTGACGCTGAGCGTCCGCCGTGATTTTCCGCTGTACCGCGGATGAGGCCGTAGATGTGATCCCTGTCACGCTCAGCCTCTGAAAGCTTTTTCAAGACAATCATGCCGGCACCCTCTCCTCTGACATAACCGTCAGCCTGATCAGAAAATGTTTTGCAGCGCCCGTCTTCACTGAGCATGCCTGCTTTTTGAAAACCGATATGCCCTTCAGGCGTGACGATCGTGTTGACGCCCCCTGCGACCGCCATATCACAATCTCCCGTTTCAATGGCTTTTACCGCGCGGTGAATGGCGACTAAAGAGCTTGAACAAGCGGTTTCTACCGGCTCGCTCGGCCCGTGGATATCAAGAAAATAACTCATTCGGTTCGGCCCGACGGACGGCACGATTCCGGTCATCGTATACCCCTCGACAGGAAGACCCGCCTTATTGATTAAAGTTTGATATCCGCTTCCCAGTGTGCCGGTGAAAATGCCGGTTTTTGTTCCGGCAATCCGTTTTGCTGAGTACCCCGCGTCTTCAATGGCTTTCCACACATACATCATTAATAGACGCTGCTGAGGATCCATCATTTCAGCTTCTTTCGGAGATATCCCGAAAAACAGCGGGTCAAACCCGGCGATTCCATCTATAAAACCGCCCCATTTAATTGACGTTTTATTTGCATCCGCTGCCGGATCGCCGTAATATTCGCGCCAATCCCAGCGATCTCGTGGAATTTCTGTGATGCAATGCTCTCCTTTTTGTAAACGTGTCCAGAATTCATCTATGTCTTTCGCTTGCGGAAAAATACCGCTGATTCCGATAATGGCTATCGGTTCGGTTTTTTCTTCTGATCTTCCTTTTACGGATACGGGCGTTTCCCGCTTGACATGAACGGCCGCCGGAGCTTCAGCTTTTCTTATTCCGGCTTTTGGAGCGGTTTTTAAACGCTCTCCTTCTAAGCCGCTGAATGCTTCTTTCCATTCAGATATCAAATGGCCGCTCAGTTTGCGCAATGTCGGAAATTCAAAGAAGATAGTCGGGCTGAGCTCAAGCTGATAAGACCGATTTAATAGATTGGTAAATTCAGTGAAGATGATCGAATCAAATCCGTATTCCGTCAGTTCGCTGTCAGCCTCAATATCTTTCATGCTTACCTTTAAAAGATCTGATACATGCCGCTTTAGTTTCTCTTGAACCTGATCTTTCAGATCTCTTGCATCTGCCACTGCCGGAGCTTGTCCGGCGGCGCTTTGTTCTTCGCCCAGATCGAAAATATGGCTGCGGATCCGTTTTTCGTCGCCTTCTGCCACCATGACCTGGTGTTCTCCGGAGGCAAAAGCGGCGTAAAGCGCTTGGATGCC